>JBAYRO010000078.1:0-15273 GCA_041676645.1 Burkholderiaceae bacterium
CTGGAAGGCTCGGAGGAGTCGGCCGGGGAGTCGGCGGCGGCGGAATCCGGATCGCCGGCGCCGGCCCCGGCGCCAACACCCGCGCCGGC
Organism: Burkholderiaceae bacterium; assembly: GCA_041676645.1. Lineage (GTDB taxonomy): Bacteria > Pseudomonadota > Gammaproteobacteria > Burkholderiales > Burkholderiaceae_E > JAMLIN01. The sequence continues at coordinate 90 of JBAYRO010000078.1, forward strand.
GCCCAGGGCGGAGGCAGGGCAGGCGGCAGGCGCGTCGCAGCCGGCTCCGGCGTCCCGGGCGACCGGCTCGGTCGGCTCCCGCCAGCCCGATCGCAGCTGCGCCCTGGTCGTGATCGGTGGCGGGCCCGGTGGCTACGCGGCAGCCTTCCGGGCTGCCGATCTCGGCCTCGAGGTCGTGCTGGTCGAGCGCTATCCGACACTTGGCGGCGTCTGCCTCAACGTCGGCTGCATACCTTCCAAGGCGCTGCTGCATACCGCCGCCGTCATGGACGAAGCGCGCGCGCTCGCCTCGCACGGCATCGATTTCGGCGAGCCGAAGCTCGACCTCGAACGCCTGCGCGACTGGAAGTCCGGGGTGGTGGGCAAGCTGACCGGTGGTCTCGCGGCAATGGCAAAGGGCCGCAAGGTCGAGGTCGTCCGCGGCTCGGCCCGGTTCGCCGATCCCCACCACCTGGAGATCGAGCTCACCGAGGGCTCGGGTCGCGCCACCACGGGCGAGACCACGCTGCTGCGCTTCGAGCAGGCGATCATCGCGGCCGGTTCCCAGGCCGTGCGCCTGCCGTTCCTGCCCGAGGACCCGCGCATCGTCGATTCCAGCGGAGCGCTCGCGCTCGGCGCGATCCCGAAGCGGATGCTGGTCATCGGCGGCGGCATCATCGGGCTCGAGATGGGCACGGTATACGCCACGCTCGGCGCGCAGGTCGAAGTGGTCGAGATGCTCGACGGCCTGATGGCCGGAGCGGATGCCGACCTCGTGCGCGTCTGGCAGAAGCACAATGCCGAGCGCTTCGCGCGCATCATGCTCGGCACCCGTACGACCGGTGCGCGGGCCACGGCCAAGGGCATCGAAGTCAGCTTCGAAGGCAGCAATGCACCCGAGCAGCCCGTGGTCTACGATCTCGTGCTCTGCGCGGTGGGGCGTCGGCCCAATGGTCGCGAGATCGGCGCGGAGGCGGCCGGCATCGCAGTGGACGAACGCGGCTTCATCCCGGTCGATGCCCGGATGCGCACGAACGTTCCCCATGTCTTCGCGATCGGCGACATCGTCGGTGATCCGATGCTGGCCCACAAGGCGGCCCACGAAGGCCATGTGGCGGCCGAAGTCGCGGCCGGGCAGAAGACGCATTTCGATGCCCGGGTGATTCCCTCGGTTGCCTATACCGATCCCGAAGTCGCCTGGGTCGGGGTGACCGAAACCCAGGCCAGGGCCGAGTCCATCGCCATCGGCAAGGCGGTGTTTCCCTGGGCGGCCTCGGGCCGGGCGATCGCCAACGGGCGCGCCGAGGGCTTCACCAAGCTGATCTTCGACGAGGCAACGCACCGGGTCATCGGCGGGGCCATCGTCGGCACCCACGCGGGCGACATGATCGGCGAGATCGCCCTGGCGATCGAGATGGGGGCGGATGCGACCGACATCGGGAAGACCATCCATCCGCATCCCACCCTGGGCGAAACCATCGGGCTGGCGGCCGAGCTCTTCGAGGGCGTCTGCACGGAACTGCCGCCTCCGCGCAAGCGCTAGAGAAAACACGGTATTCCGGACGCTCGTGGCTTGTCCGGATTGACGGTTCGGCGAGTCGGGAGTTTACAATTCGCAACCCCCGAAAGCCCGGAGATCCGCCGCGCGGAGCAACCTCGGGCCGCCGGGCCCATTCGCCTCAAGGAGATCATCCGATGGATCGCCGTGCCGTCCTCAAGAAAACGCTTACCGCCGGGGCTGCCGCCGGCGCCGCCACGATCGCCGCTCCGGCCATTTCGCAGGGCAAGACGGAATGGCGCATGGTCACCGCCTGGCCCAAGAATTTCCCGGGCCTGGGCGTCGGCGCCGAAAGCCTCGCGAAACGCATCACCACGATGTCGGGCGGCCGCCTGACCGTCAAGGTCTATTCCGCCGGCGAACTGGTTCCGCCGCTGCAGGCGCTCGATGCCGTCATCAACGGCACCGCCGAGATGTGCCACAGCGCCGCCTACTACTGGCACAACAAGAACCCCGGCCTGTCGTTCTTCACCGGCGTGCCCTACGGCATGACCTCGCGCGAATTCACCGCGTGGGTGCGTTTCCTCGGCGGCCAGGAGATCTGGGACGAGATCTACGACCAGTTCGGCGTCCAGGGCTTCCTGTCGGGCGATACCGGCACCCAGGCCGGTGGCTGGTTCCGCGACGAGCTCAAGGGGATCGAGGACATCAAGGGCCTGCGCTTCCGCACCCCCGGGCTCGGCGGCCAGGTCTGGCAGAAGCTCGGCGCTTCGGTGACCAATCTCGCGGCCGGCGAGATCTTCCAGGCGCTGCAGACCGGAACGCTCGATGCGGCCGAGTTCGTCGGTCCGTACAACGACCTGGCGCTGGGCTTCTACCAGATCGCCAAGAACTACTATTTCCCGAGCTTCATCGAGCCCGGCCTGGCCACCGAGCTGACCGTCAGCAAGTCGAAGTTCTCGGCCCTGCCGGCGGACCTCCAGGAGATCGTGCGCACCGCCGCCCAGGCCGAATACGACAACGTGTCCTCGGACATGTTCGCCAATGATCCGCGTGCGCTGCGCACGCTGGTCGACAAGCACGGGGTCAAGACCCACCAGTTCCCGGACTCGATCCTCGAGGCCGGTGGCAAGGCGGCGGCCGAGGTGATCACCGCGGTGCGCGACGGCGACAATGCCCTGGGCAAGAAGACCGCCGAGAGCTTCCTCTCGGCGCTCGAGCTGCTGCGCACACGTTCGGAGAGCACCGACAGCCCGTACATCGTCGCTCGCGAGAAGTACTTCAAGGTCTGACGCACGCGGCCTCCGCGCCGCCGGCCACCCATGGCGAACCGAGGGTGGCCGGCTTCCGATTCCTTCGCTTCCCGCCGCATCGTTCATGAAATGGCTCGCCCTGTTCGTTAGCGCCATCGGCCGGCTGAACACCTTCGTCGGCCATGCCCTCGCGTGGCTGGCGCTGGCCAGCGTGATCCTGTGCTTCACCGTGGTCGTGCAGCGCTATGCGTTCGCGGTCACGCACCTGTGGCTGCAGGATCTCTACGTCTGGCTCAATGGCGCGATGTTCATGGGCGTGGCCGGCTATGCGCTGCTGGTCGATGCCCATGTGCGGGTCGACATCCTCTATCGGCCCGCGAGCGTCCGGCGCAAGGCCCTGCTCGACATGATCGGGGTGCTGCTGTTCCTGTTGCCGTTCTGCGCGGTGATCTGGATCTGGGGCAGCGAATACGTCTTCCGCTCCTGGAAGCTGGGCGAGCCTTCGGCGAATCCGGGTGGAATGCCCGGGCTGTACATCCTCAAGACCTTCATCCTGGTCTTCGTGGTTCTCGTGGCCTTGCAGGGGCTATCGATGCTGTGTCGAAGCATCCTGGTGCTCACCGGCAGGCAGGAACTGCTGCCGGCGCGTTTCCGTTACCAGCAGGAGTAGTTCCGCTTGGATTCCGTCTTGCTCGGCGAGATCCTCGCCGTCGGCCTGTTCTTCGGCATCATCCTCACGCTCCTGATCGGCTTCCCGGTGGCGTTCTCGCTCGCCGGGACTTCGCTCGTCTTCGCCCTGGCCGGCTGGCTGCTGGGCGTCTTCGATCCGTCGAACTTCGGTGCGCTCGCCTCGCGCTACATCGGCTTCATGACCAACGAGGTGCTGGTGGCGGTGCCCTTGTTCATCTTCATGGGCACCGTGCTCGAGCGCTCGGGCATTGCCGAGGAATTGCTGACCACCATGGGCCGGCTGTTCGGGCGGGTGCGCGGCGGGCTCGCCTTCTCGGTGATCACGGTGGGCGCGCTGCTCGCCGCCTCGACCGGCGTCGTCGGTGCCACCGTGGTGACCATGGGCCTGATCAGCCTGCCGGCGATGCTGCGGGCCGGCTACGATCCCAGGCTCGCCAGCGGCGTGATCTGCGCATCCGGCACCCTCGGGCAGATCATCCCGCCCTCGACGGTCCTGATCTTCATGGGCGACATGCTGGCGGGCATCAATGCCCAGGTGCAGATGTCCAAGGGCAATTTCGCGCCGACGCCGGTGTCGGTCGGCGACCTGTTCGCGGGCGCGATGATTCCCGGCTTGCTGCTCGTGCTGCTCTATTTCCTGCTGACCGCCTGGAAGGCGATCTTCGACCCGAAGAGCTGTCCGGCCATGGTGGTGACCGACGAGGAAAGGGCCCGGCTGGGGCGCGATATCGTGACCGCTCTGGTTCCGCCGCTGCTGCTCATCGTGGCGGTGCTCGGCTCGATCCTCGGCGGCATCGCGACGCCGACCGAATCGGCATCGGTGGGCGCGATCGGCGCGCTCCTGCTCACCTTCATCAAGGGACGCTTCCGATGGAGCATGCTGCGCAATGCGGGGATCGCCACCGCGACGGTCACCTCGATGGTGTTCGTGATCCTGCTCGGCGCATCGGTGTTCTCGATCGTGTTCCGGATGATGGGCGGTGACGATCTCGTCCACGGCATGCTCAGCGACCTGCCCGGCGGCGCAACCGGTGCGCTGATCGTGGTCCTGTTCGTGATGTTCCTGCTCGGCTTCATCCTCGACACCTTCGAGATCATCTTCATCGTGATCCCGATCACCGCGCCGGTGCTGCTCGCGCTCGGGCTCGATCCGGTGTTCCTCGGGGTGATCGTCGGGGTCAATCTCCAGACCAGCTTCCTGACCCCGCCCTTCGGTTTCTCGCTCTTCTACCTGCGCGGCGTGGCGCCCGCGAGCGTCTCGACGGGAATGATCTACCGGGGGGTGCTCCCCTTCGTGGCCCTGCAGGTGGTGGCGATGGCGATCATCATCAGTTTCCCGGCGCTGGCGACCTGGTTGCCGAAGTTCATCTACCAGTAGGCTGCCGGAGCCGTTGCTGGGCCGCCTGCGCCGCGGCCAGCACCCGGGCCGGCGCGGTGCCGCCGACATGGTCGCGGGCGGCGACCGAGCCTTCCAGCGTCAGGGCCTCGAGCGCATCCTCGCCGATCGCCGGGCTGAACCTGCGCAGGGTCTCGATGCCGAGGTCGGCAAGCTCGACCCCGCGTCCGGCCGCCTCGCGCACGGCCAGGGCCACCGCTTCATGGGCATCGCGAAACGCGACGCCGCGCTTGACGAGGTAGTCGGCGAGGTCGGTCGCGGTCGAGAAGCCTTCGGCCGCCGCCTCGCGCATCCGCTCGGGGCGGACCTGGATGCCGCCGATCATGTCGGCGAAGATCCGCAAGGTGTCCTCGAGGGTGTCGGCGGCATCGAAGACGGGCTCCTTGTCTTCCTGGTTGTCCTTGTTGTAGGCGAGCGGCTGGCCCTTCATGAGGGTGAGCAGCGACATGAGGTCGCCATAGACCCGGCCGGTCTTGCCGCGGGCCAGTTCCGGCACGTCCGGGTTCTTCTTCTGGGGCATGATCGACGAGCCGGTGCAGAAGCGATCGGCCAGCTCGATGAAGCCGACGCGCGGCGACATCCAGATCACCAGCTCCTCGGACAGGCGCGAGACATGCATCATCGCGATGCTGGCGGCGGCGACGAACTCGATCGCGAAATCCCGGTCCGAGACGGCATCGAGCGAATTCCGGCAAATGGCCTCGAACCCGAGCTGGCGGGCCACCTGTTCGCGGTCGATCGGGAAGGTGGTGCCCGCCAGGGCGGCGGCACCGAGCGGCAGGCGGTTGACGCGGCGCCGGGCGTCGACCAGGCGCTCCTCGTCGCGGGCGAACATCTCGACGTAGGCCATCAGGTGGTGGCCGAACGTGACCGGCTGGGCCACCTGCAGGTGGGTGAAGCCGGGCATGAGGGTCGCGGCCTCGCGTTCGGCGAGCTCGGCCAGGGCCAGCTGCAGGGCGCGCAGGCCCTCGATCGAGCGGTCGATCGCGGCGCGCAGCCACAGGCGGATGTCGGTCGCCACCTGGTCGTTGCGCGAGCGGCCGGTATGCAGGCGCTTGCCGGCGTCACCGGCGAGCTCGGTCAGCCGGTGCTCGATGTTGAGGTGGACATCCTCGAGGTCGAGGGACCACTTGAACTCGCCACCCTCGATCTCCTGCCTGATTCGGGCCATGCCTGATTCGATCGCGGCGAGATCCTCGGCCGAGAGCACACCGCGATCGGCCAGCATCCGGGCATGGGCAAGCGAACCCTCGATGTCCTGCATCGCGAGCCGCTGGTCGAAATCGACGGAGGCGGTGTAGCGTTTGACCAACTCGGATACCGGTTCGGAGAATCGGCCCGACCAGGCTGCGGATTTCTTGGCGAGTTGATCTGTCATAATCTCTGGCGCAGGGGAGTAGAAAATAAGCACGGTCGCCAGGGTCTTCGCCCGGCCCGATCTGCAGGGCGGATGCGGGCCGCGTCGAAACGGCGGGCGTCAATGCGATTCACCGGAATAATGCACTTCGTGCGTGCCCGACGGATTATATCGATCGCCGGACGATAAACCGCGCGGGCGCCTGAAGCGAAAATGACGCCATCGCCAGCAGGAGTCGATACCGCAGATCTCGAGCCTCGTCGCCGCCAGTCCGACGGTGCCGACCTGCCCGTGCTTCCCGACAGCTGCAACCTCGGCACCGTCCTGCGGGTCCTGGTCTGCATCAACGTCGGGGCGGTGCTGCTGGCGGCTGTCGTCGCGACGGCCGGGCGGGGCTTCTTCAGCGGGCTGCTGCAGATTGCCGCCATCGTCGAGCCGGCGACCCTGATCTCGCTGCTCATCCTCTGTCCGCTGCGTCGCCACGTCAACGGCAAGCCGCGCTGGCTGCAGTACGGGGCGGGGATGGGCGTGCCGGCGCTCGCCACGTTTGCCGTCAGCCTGGCCCTGGTCGGTCTGATCGCCCCGGATCTCGACACCGTCGACGACATGCGCTGGGCGGGCGCTCGTGCCGCGCTTGCGGCCGGAGTGGCGCTCGGCCTGATCGAATGGCTGCGCCTGCGCCAGCTCTCGCTGCAGCCTTCCCAGGCCGAGGGGCGGCTGCAGGCGCTGCAGGCGCGGATCCGCCCCCATTTCCTCTTCAACAGCCTCAATACCGTGCTCGGCCTGATGCGCAGCGACACTCGCCAGGCCGAGCGGACCCTCGAGAACCTGGCCGACCTGTTCCGGGTGTTCATGCGCGACAGCCGTGAGCTGGTGCCGCTCGACGAAGAGGTGCTGCTGTGCAAGGAGTACCTCTCGATCGAGAAGCTGCGCCTGCCCGACAGGCTGCTGGTCGACTGGGAGATCGACGACATGCCCGGCGATGCGCTGCTGCCGTCGTTGCTGCTGCAGCCCCTGATCGAGAACGCGGTGCACCACGGCATCGAACCACGCAGCGATCCGGGGCGGATCACGATTAACATTGCCAAGTCCGGCGAACGGGTGCGCGTCGAGATCGTCAATCCACTGCCGGAGCGGCCGCCGGCCAGGCCGGGCAACCAGATGGCCCTGTCGAATGTCCGAGAACGCCTCGGCCTGACCTTCGATGTCGAAGGACAGCTCGTGATGACCACGGAAGAGGGCTTGTTCCGGGTCACCGTCCAGTTCCCCTATCGCAAAGAGAGAAGGCGCAGAGATGTCAGACGCAACTTCGATTTTGATCATCGATGATGAACCCGTCGCCCGGTCCCGACTGCGCGAGCTGCTCGCCGACCTGGCCCCCGAGTTCCCCCACCGGATCGTCGGCGAGGCGGCCAATGCGCCCGAGGCCTTGTCGCAGATCGAGATGGTGCAGCCCCAGATCGTCCTGCTCGATATCCAGATGCCCGGCATGACGGGCATCGAGCTCGCCCGCCATGTGTCGGCCCGGGCGGCCTCGGGCGAATCATCCAAGCCGATGCCGCTGATTATCTTCGTGACCGCCTTCGACGAGTTCGCCGTCGAGGCCTTCGAAGTCAGGGCGGTGGATTACCTGCTCAAGCCGGTCCGGGCCCAGCGCCTGCTCGAAGCCTTGCGCCGGGCCCTGGCGCGGGTGCCTTCCGAGCATCAGGACGCGATCGACCAGCTGGCGCGCTCGACCAACACCCGCCGCCGCCATCTTTCGGTGCATGAACGCGGCCGGGTCATTCTCGTGCCGCTCGAGCAGGTGGTCTTCCTCAAGGCCGAGCTCAAGTACATCACGGTGCGCACCGCCGAGCGCGAGTACCTCATCGAGGAGTCGCTCACCTCGCTCGAGGACGAGTTCAGCGATCGCTTCGTGCGCATCCATCGCAATGCGCTGGTCGCGCGGCCCTCGATCGCCGGCTTCGAGCGGGTCACGCCTTCCGGCGAGGACGAGGGCGGCGATCCCTACTGGCAGGTCGTGTTGCGCGATGTCGAGGAACGCCTGCCGGTGAGCCGGCGCCAGTGGTCCTCGGTCAAGAACCTGGTCGGCTGATGGTGTCGAAGTCCGTTGCGCCGGGCTCGCCCGGGAGGCTGGTCATCGCCTCGCGAGAAAGCCGCCTGGCGATGTGGCAGGCCGAGCATGTGCGCGACCTGCTGCGCGCGCTGTATCCCGGTTGCGAGATCCGGATCGAGGGCATGAGCACCGAAGGCGACCGGATCCAGGATCGGGCGCTCTACGAGATCGGCGGCAAGGCGCTCTTCATCAAGGAGCTCGAGCACGCCCTGCTCGACGGGCGTGCGGATCTCGCGGTGCATTCGCTCAAGGATGTCCCCATGATCCTGCCCGAGCCGTTCCGGCTGGCGGCGGTGCTGCCGCGCGAGGATCCCCGCGACGCCTTCGTGTCGAACCGGCATGCCGGGGTCGATGCGCTTCCCGACGGCGCGGTCGTCGGCACCTCGAGCCTGCGCCGGGCCGCGCAGCTGCGGGCGCAGCGACCCGGACTCCAGGTGCGCGCACTGCGCGGCAACGTCAATACCCGGCTCGCGAAGCTCGATGCCGGCGAATACGATGCGATCCTGCTTGCGGCCGCCGGGCTCAAGCGACTCGGCCTGGCGCAGCGCATCCGCCAGGTGGTGGAGCCCACGATCTGCCTGCCGGCGGCCGGCCAGGGCGCGCTCGGCATCGAGATCCGTGCCGACCGGGCCGAGCTCGCCGAATGGCTGGCGCCGCTCGCCGACATGGCGAGCACGGTGCAGGTAAGCGCCGAGCGCGTCGTGTCGCGCGAGCTCGGCGGTAGCTGCCGGGTTCCCCTTGCCGCCTACTGCGAACCGCAGGGCGAGGGCCTGTTGCTGCGCGGTCGTGTCGCGGCCGAGGATGGCCATGTCATGCTCGAGGCCAGCGCCTCGAGCGATGACGCGAGCATCGATGCGGCCGAACGGATCGGCGCCGAGGTCGCGGCGGCATTGCGCAGCCAGGGCGCGGAGCGGTGGCTCGGCTCGTCCTGACCCACGTCGAGCCGCGGGGAAGCCGGATCGCGGCCGGGCTGCGCGGGGCGGGTCATGAAGTCCTGTCGCTCGCGTTCTCCCGCCTGCGCGGCATCCCCGAGGCGGCGGGCCGGCTCGCCACCGCCGATCTTGCCGGGTATCACCGGATCATCGTGGTGAGCCCATCGGCGGCCTGTTTCGCGGCGCAGGCCCGTCCGGGCCCCTGGCCGGTTTCCGCCCGGTTCGCGGCAGTCGGACCGGGGACAGGGGAGGCGCTCCTCGAATCGGGCGTCGCCGCGACGGCCGAGCAGGTGGAATCCCCCGATGGCGAGCATCACGATGCCGATGCGATGCTCGGCCAGGCGTCGTTTCGCGAAGGCGCCGGACGGCGGATCCTCGTTCTCGCGGGTACGGTGGGGCGGCGCGACTGGGCCGGAACGCTCGAGTCCCGGGGCTTCTCCGTCGAGCGGATCGAGCTCTACCGGCGCGAGGCGATCATGCCGGACGAACCGGACTGGCAACGGCTGGTCGAGTGGTCGGATGGCGGCGCGGATGCGGCCTTCATCGTCACGACGGTCGATGCCGCCGACCGCTTGCTGGCCGAACTCGGCGCCCGCGCCCTGGACGGCTGGGCGCGAAGGTGCATCGCGTTCTGCCCGCACCAGCGGATCGCCGCGCGGCTGGTGGCGGCCGCCTGGGACGATGTCCGGGTCCCCGGCGGCGGGCGCCTGCTCGATGCCGCGATAGAATCGGGTTTGCCTGCCCGTGATCCCGGTCAATGATGAACGAACGGATACGAATTGCCCATGAGTGAAGTGACGCCGCAGCCGCCCGGATCGGGCAGCCGGCCGGACCCGGCGAATTCGCCGCCGAGCGAGGGGGCGACGCCAGGCAGTGGCGCGACGAGCGGGTCGAAGTCGGCGCCGGACACCGCTATGCCCGAATCGAGCAAGGCATCCGGATCCGGGTCGAAGGGCCCGTCCCGGACCGAGCCGGCGAACACGCCGAAGGCCGGATCGAAGACGCAGGCCGCAGCCGAGCCCGGGGCCGGATCGAAGCCCGCGGGCGAAGCCGCGCCCAAGGACGGCGCGAAGACCGCGGTTGTCGCTTCCACGCCGGCCACCGGGGGCAGCGCGACGCCCCCGCCCAAGGGCGCGGGCAAGGGCGGGCGTGCGGCAGGGCGGGGCAGCGATGCCAGCCCGCCCGCGTCGCCCCCGGCCTCCACCCCGCCGCCGGCATCGCCGCCCGCCGCGGTCGCACCGAAGCCCGCGTCGCCCCCGCCGGCCCGCGGACGCGGTGCGCTCTGGCTGGGGCTGCTGGCGCTTGCTGTCGCGATCGCCGGTCCGCTGCTGCTCTGGCAATGGAGCCAGAAGAGCATCGAGGAGCTGGCCCGCCGAATACAGGATTCCGATTCCCGCTCCAGCAGCGCCGCGCAGCAGGCGAGCCAGGCCGTCGACGAGGTTCGCGAACTGCGCAGCCGGACCGAGGGCACCGAAGCCAAGCTCGCCGAGGCCGCCGGCCAGCAGGCCCAGCTCGAGAAGCTCTATCGCTCGGTCGCCCTGGACAGCGCCGATGCGATGCTGGCCGAACTCGAAAGCGCCCTGTCGCTCGCCGCCCAGCAGCTCGCCTCGGGCGGTAGCGCGGAAGGAGCGCTTCTCGCCCTGCAGTCGGCCGACGGCCGGCTCGGCCGCCTCGGGGATCCGGCCCTGGTCGGGGTGCGGCGCGCCATTGCACGTGACATCGAGCGGCTTCGCAGCGCCACCGGCGGCGATATCGGGGTGCTCGCCGCGCGGCTCGACAATCTCGCGCGCGCCGTCGACGACTGGCCGCTCGCAGCCGATGCCCTTGCCGACGGCGCCGAGGCCGGGCCGGTTTCGCGGGGGGCCGGATCCGCCGGCGCGCCCGCCGCTGCGTCGGCGCAGGCACCGGTGGAAGCACCGACGGCAGCCTCCGTCGAGGCACCGACCGAGGCACCAGCGGCGGCACCGACCGAACCGGCGCAGGCGCCGGCGCAGGCACCGGCACCGGCCGAACCGGCGGCACCGAGCCCCGCCGAAGGCGCAAGCGCCACCAGCGACACGGACACCGCCAGCGACACGGGTGCGGCGGATACGGGTGCAGCAGACACCGGTGCAGCAGACACCGGTGCAGCAGAGACCGCTGCAGCAGAGACCGCTGCAGCAGAGACCGCTGCAGCAGACACGGGCACGGCGGACTCCGGTGCATCGGACTCGGGCGCGGCAGAGTCGGGCGCGCCAGACACCGGTGCGACGGACACGGCTTCCGGCGAGGCGGCGACCGCCACTGAAGATGCCATCGGTTCGTCCGGTGCACAGGCTCCGGAGGCCGCGGATGCGTCGGCCGAAGCATCGTCCCCGCGCGATCCGCAAGGCCCGGTGGCCGGCGATGCCGCCGCGGGCAATGGCGCCATGGATGCCGCACCGGTCGGCGATGCCGGCTCCGCGGCCGGGGAATCCCCGTCACTGATCGACCGCGTTGCCGGCCTGGTGCACTTCGACCGGATGATCGAGGAGGTCTTCAGCCTGTTCCGGGTGCGCCGCGTCGATGCGCCCGATGCCGCGCTGATCGCCCCCGACCAGGTCTACTTCCTGCGGGAGAACCTGCGGCTGCGGCTGCTCAATGCGCGCTTGGCGCTGCTCTCGCGCAACGATCCGCTGTTCCGCGGTGATGTCGAACAGGCGGTGGCCTGGATCGAGCGCTATTTCGACCGGAATTCGCCCGAGGTCGAACGTGCGCTGGCTCAGCTCGAGCAGCTGGCCCGGGCGCGCACCGCGGGCGAAGCGCCGTCGGTGAACGACAGCCTGGGTGCGGTGCGGGCGGCGCGCGCTGCACGGGAAGCCCGTCGATGAGACGGATCATCGGCCTGATCCTCGTCATCTCGGCAGCCGTCGGGATCGCCCTGCTGTTGCGATTCAACACCGGCAATGTCGCGATCCTGTGGCCACCCTACCGGGTCGACTTGTCGCTCAATCTCGCGATAGTCGTCCTGCTGGTCGCCTTCATCCTGATGTATTTCCTGGTGCGGGCGGCGAGCCAGGCCTATGGCCTGCCGACGCGGGTGCGTCGCTACCGCATGGCAAAGCGGCGCGAGCGGGCCCATCGAGCCCTGCGCGACAGCCTGATGGCGTACTTCGAGGGGCGCTTCGGTCGGGCCGAGCGCCTTGCCGAGAACGCGCGCGACGAGCCCGCGCTGGCCGGTCCGGCGGCGCTGCTCGCGGCGCGCGCGGCGCAGGCCGCCCACCAGTCGGAGCGGCGCGATCGCTGGCTCGAGGCCGCCGCCGATGGCGACGAGACACGCACCGCCACCCGGGTGATGTCGGCGGAGATCGCCCTCGAGGACGGCCGGCCCGGCGATGCGCTGGTGGCCGTCGAGGAACTCGATCGCGCGCGGCCGGGACGCCGGCATGCCCTCGAGTTGCGCCTGCGGGTGCACGAGCAGCAGAAGGACTGGGAACGGGTCCTCGAAGTCGTCGACGAGCTCGACGCCTACGACGCCATTCCCGAACCGCGCCGTCGAAGCCTGCGGGTGCGGGCCTACCGGGCGCTGTTTCGCACCCGCAGCGGGGACGTCGCCGCGGTCCGCGATCTCTGGAAGCGCGCCGGCTCGCCCGAACGCGAGGACGATGGGGTCATCGAGGCGGCCGCGACCGCCTTCGCCGACAGCGGCGATCAGGCGCAGGCGGCCCGGCTCGCCGAAGGGGTGCTGGCGCAGCGCCTCGTACCGGGCCTGCTCGCCCTCTATGGCCGCCTCGACGATGTACCGGCCCAGCAGCGCCTGCGTACGGCCGAGCGCTGGCTGGACCGTCACGGCGATGATCCCGAACTGCTGACCCTGCTGGGGCAGCTCTGCTCCAGGGAGCAGATATGGGGCAAGGCCGAGGGCTTCCTCCGGCGCGCCGAGGCCAAGGGTGGATCACGCGAGGCCCGGCTCGCCCTGGCGGAGCTCTACGAGAAACTCGAGCGGCCCGACGATGCCGCCGCCGTCCATCGGCGCATCGCCACCGATACGCCCCTGCTGGCCGGGCCGCCTGCGCACTGAGTCTGGACTAGACGCAGCGCCCGCCATCGACCTCCAGGCAGGTTCCGGTGATGAACTCCGCTTCGTCGGAAGCGAGATAGAGCGCCGCATTGGCGATGTCGCCCGGCGTGGAGAGTCGCCCGAGCGGAATCGATGCGACGAACCGGGCCCGGTTCTCGGGTGTGTCCGACCCCATGAACGTACCCAGCAGCGGGGTTTCGCCGGCGACCGGATTGATGCAGTTGACCCGGATCCGGTCGGGGGCGAGCTCGACCGCGAGTGATTTCGATGCGGTGATGACCGCGCCCTTGGTGCTGTTGTACCAGACGAGTCCCGGGCGCGGCCGCACACCGGCGGTCGATGCGATGTTGATGAACACGCCGCCGCCCTGGCGGCGGAAGCAGGGCACCATGTGGCGGGCCGTCCAGTAGATGCTCTTGACGTTGGTGGCGAAGACGCGGTCGAAGTCCGCCTCGTCGATCTCCAGCAGGGGCTTGTTCCGGTGCGAGACCCCGGCATTGTTCACCATGATGTCGAGACGGCCGTGGTGCCCGAGGGCGCCGGCAAGCAGCTTCTCGACGTCGGGTCCGACGCTGACGTCGCCATGCACGTAATCCGCCACTCCACCGGCGTCGCGGATCGCCCGGACCACCCGCTGGCCGGCGTCGTCGTCGATGTCGTTCACGATGACCCGGGCGCCCTCGGCGGCGAAGCGCATGGCGATGCCTTCGCCGAATCCTGATCCACCGCCGGTGACGATGGCGACCTTGTCCTGCAATCTCATCCCTGTCTCCTTTCTGATCGCCGGCGCTGCTTCAGTCGTGCCGCAGCGCCACCGTCTTGAGCGTGGTGAAGCCGTAGAGGGCTTCGAATCCCTTCTCCCTGCCATGGCCGCTGCGCTTGACGCCTCCGAAGGGAAGCTCGACCCCGCCGCCGGCGCCGTAGTCGTTGATGAACACCTGTCCGGCGCGCAGGCGGTGCGCAAGCCGCAGCTGCCGGGCGCCATCACGGGTCCACACCCCGGCGACCAGGCCATAGGGCGTGCCGTTGGCGAGCCGGATCGCCTCGACCTCGGTCTCGAAGGCGGTCACCGACAGGACCGGCCCGAAGATTTCCTCCTGCTCGATGCGATGCCCCGGCGGGACGTCGGCGAGCAGGACCGGAGCCTGGTAGAAGCCGCCGGCGGGTGCGTCCTCGATGATCTGTCCCTGGGCGACGAAGCGGATGCCGGTGGCCTGCGCTTCGGACAGGGCGTCCCAGACCCGCTGCTGCTGGCGCTGGGAAACCAGTGGGCCGAGATCGAGATCGCGGTGCGCCGGCCCTGCCCGCAGGTCGGCGAATGCCGCCGCCAGGCGTTCCAGGACCTCGTCGTGCACGGCCCGGTCGACCAGCACCCGGCTGCCGGCCGAGCAGGTCTGCCCGGCGTTCTGGATGATCGCGCCGACCAGGGCGGGTATGGCCGCGTCGAGATCGGCATCGGCGAAGACGAGCTGCGGCGACTTGCCCCCGAGCTCGAGGGTGACCGGGCAGTGGTGGGCCGCCGCGACCTGGGCGACGCGGGTTCCGGTGCCGGGCGAACCGGTGAAGGAGAGGTGATCGATGCCGGCATGGGCGGCAAGCGCCTCGCCGGCCTCGGCCCCGAGGCCGGTGACGATGTTGAGGGCGCCGGGCGGCAGGCCGCAGGAGGCGGCCATCTCGGCCACCCGCAGCACGCTCAGGCAGGCGTCCTCGGCCGGCTTGACCACGCAGGCATTGCCGGCGGCCAGGGAAGCGCCGACCGAGCGCCCGAAGATCTGCATCGGGTAGTTCCAGGGCACGATATGGCCCGTCACCCCGTGCGGCTCGCGCAGGGTCAGCACGGTATAGCCCTGGCGATAGGGCACCGTCTGGCCATGGAGCTTGTCGGCGGCCCCCGCATAGAACTCGAAGTAGCGCGCCAGCGCCA
>JBAYRO010000079.1:0-15197 GCA_041676645.1 Burkholderiaceae bacterium
CGGCCGGGGCGACCGGGTCGCCGAGGTCGAGCGAGGGCAGGTCGACATCGGCGATCGCATCCTCGTCCAGGGAGGAGCTCGCCTGCTCCGTATCGCCGATCCGGGAATCGATGTCGATCGAGAAGTCCAGGCCATTGTCGTCGAGCGAATCGACGCCGGTGTCCTCCGGAGCGGCGGTCGTCGCGGCGAAGCTGTCCTGGGTATCGCCCGGAATCGAGAAATCGAGATCGCCGATCGCTTCGGACTCGGCGCGCGCCTGCGGTTCATCGTCGGCGGCATCCGGGGGCGAATCGAGGGCCTCGATCAGCCCCGCGGCGCCGGCCACGCCCGCCGCGGCGATTCCGGCCGAATGTCCGCCGTCGCCGTCATCACGACCGGTGTAGAGCGGATTCTCGGGATCGATCGACAGGCCGAGGGTGACGACCTTCGGCCATTCCTCGTTGGTCCCGCCGGCCTGCTCGTACATCTCGCGAGCCAGTTCGTTGAAGGAGGCCACATCCTTGCGCCCGGCATGGATCTCGAGCAGCTTGGAGCGGATCGCATGCCGTTCGGGCTGCTTCTTGAGGGCCTCCTTGAGGATCTCCTCGGCCTGCGCCTCGCGCCCGTAGGCGATGTAGACCTCGGCTTCGGCGATCGGGTCGACCTCGGTCGAGTGCACATCCACCCCGCTGTCGCGGATGTTGGTGCTGAACAGGCTGTTGGCGGTGTCGACGTTCTGGCCGCCCGTGGTCCCGAACAGGGAGTTGGCGGTGAAGGCGTCGGTACCCCCGAGGCTGTCCTCGAAGCTTTCGGCCGACTTGCGCCGCCGGCGGCTGTACCACATGTAGAAACCGCCGAGCAGGATCAGGGCGCCCCCGCCGAGAAGCACATAGGGGTTCTCGCGCAGTTCGTCCAGGAAGCTCGGTGCCGGGGTCGGGGCCGGTGGCTCGACCGCCGCGACCGGGGCGGCGGCCGGCGTCGGCGCCGGTGCCTCGGCGGCCGGAGCCGGCACGGCCGTGACCGGCTGGGCCGGGGCCGGCGTGTCGGTGCCCGCCATGGTTCCGGCCGGCTGGCCCGCGGATTCGCCGGCGGCGTCGCTGGCCTGGGTGTCGCCTGCGGCCAGGGCTGGTCGATCGGATTCGCCCGGCGCTCCCGAGGTTCCGGCCAGGGCCGGATCGGCGCCTGTCGTTGCATCGCCACCGCTTGCTTCGGTGGCCGTCTCGCCGGCGGCCATCTCGCCCGCGGCCATCTCGCCGGTGGCCGGCTCTGCGGAGGTGCCCGTGGCCGGCTCGGCGCCAGCGCTGGTGCCCGCCTCGCCGGCGCTGGCGGCGGCAGTCTCGCCGCCCGCCGCTTCGGCAGCCCCGGTGGCGGGTTCGCCGGTGACTCCGGCGCCTGCCTCGCCCGTGGCCGCAAGCCCGCTGCCGATCGCCGCGACATCGGCGCCCGACGGCGTGCTGATCGTACCGCTCGCGCCCGTGCCGGCCTGGCGGGCCTGGGTGAGCTGCTGTTCGAGATCGGCGAGCTGGCGATTCTTGAGTTCGAGCAATCGCTGCAGGTCGGTGACGTTCTTCTCGAGTTCGTCGACCCGCGACTGCGCCTCGCGCAGCGCGTTGTCACGCGCGACGCTCGCCTCGGCGGACTCGGCCAGCTGGGATCCGGTGGCCGCACCCGCCACGCCGGCGCCGGTATCGCCAGTCGAGAGCCTGAGCTGGTCGCCCGCCACGGGGGCCTCGGCCGGCGCCTGTGCCTGGCCGATGGTGCCGGTGGCGAGCTGTCCGCCCTGCTGTCCACCGACTTCCGGTGCGGCGCTGGCGATCCGGTTGCGGTATTCGTTGAACGCCTGCAGGCTGGCCCGCATCTCGGTGGCCACCTCGGCCGACGAGAGCGAGCGCATCTCGCTTTCGGAGGGAATCGCCAGCGTGACCCCGGAGCGCATCTGGTGGACGCCGCCGAAGAAGGCGCCCGGATTGGCCCGGTAGATCGAGACGATCGCCTGGTTGAGGGAAACGCCTTCCGGACGGACCCGTTCGGCGATATCGGCCAGGATGTCGCCCCGGCCCACCTCGATCGAACTCGGGCGAGCCGGCGTGGGCGCCGCCGACATCGGCGGGCGCGCCGGCGGCACGGCGGCGGGAGCCTGGGCCACGGGAGCGGGCATGGGCGCCGCCGCTGCAGGCGCCGGAGCGGTCGGTGCCGAAGCGACCGGCGCCGGCGCCTGCGCCCGGGCGGCGGGCGCCGACATCGGCGTGGAATCGGCTACGCCGACACGCGGCGCGACCGGCGCCGCGGCAATCGTGCCGCCTTCCACCGTATTGGCGCGTCCGACCTGCAATTCGGGCGGGTCGAGCAGGAAGGTGTATTCACGGGCGAATTTGCCGGAAGCCCAGTTCAATTCGACCAGCAGGTCGACGAAGGGCTCGTTGATCGGCCGGTTCGACGAAATCCGGACCACGGCCCGGCCGTCGGAACGGCGATCGATCTGGAAATTCAGGCCGGTCAGCGCCGGGTTGTATTCGAGGCCCGCCTGGCGAAATGCCTCCGGCGTGGCCAGCCTCGCGACGAGCGAGGAGGATTCTTCCTGGGAAAGCGAGGTGATTTCCACCTCGGCCTGCAGGGGCTGGCCGAGCGCCGACTGGACGGTCAGGCGACCGAGCCCGGCGGCGTAGCTGTCTTGTGGAAGGAACAGTCCCCCGGAAACGGCCAATGCAACGGCGACCGCAAGGGTCGCCGGTGTAGGCACGAGTCGGGGTTGGTTCATTTTGATTTTCCGCGACGGCACGGTTTTCCCCAGACGTGCTTCTCGATCTTTTGAGGCTAACATCAGCGACTTGCCCTCGCAAGCTAAAGCAAAGCGGAAGGTTCATTCGCGATCCGCGAACGTTGTCCCACGTTGACGATGGATGGATTCATCGATTCACGGGGAAACCACTCCCCCGCGAATCGCCGAATACCACATTATCGCGATGCCAGGATGCGCAGCATACGACGCAGCGGCTCAGCGGCGCCCCAGAGCAGCTGATCGCCAACCGTGAAGGCACTGATGTAGTCCGGACCCATCGCCAGCTTGCGCACCCGCCCCACCGCGATGTCGAGCTGGCCGGTAATCGCGGCCGGCGACAGGCCCTAGACGCTCGCATCCTTGGCATTTTCGATATATCGAACCCATTCATTTCCATTCGAAATCAATGATTCGATTTCAGGCAGGGGCAGGTCCCGACGCAGCTTGATCGTCAGGGCCTGGCTGTGGCAACGCATGGCCCCGATCCGCACGCACAGGCTCTCGATCGGCACATGCCCGGGCCCGCCTTGCGGCCGCCCCATGATCTTGTTGCATTCGGCGTCGCCCTTCCACTCTTCGCGCGACATGCCGTCGCCGAGATCCTTGTCGATCCAGGGAATCAGGCTTCCCGCCAGGGGCGCCCCGAAATGCCCGGTCGCGAAATCGCTCGAACGCATCGCATCGGCGACCCGCCGGTCGATGTCCAGGATGGCCGAAGCGGGATCGGCGAGCAGATCGGCGGCGCTGGCATGCAACTGGCCCATCTGGGTGATCAGCTCGCGCATGTTCTGGGCGCCCGCCCCCGATGCCGCCTGGTAGGTCATGGCGCTGACCCATTCGACGAGATCCTCGGCGAACAGGCCGTTCAGGGCCAGCATCATCAGGCTGACGGTGCAGTTGCCGCCGATGAAATCGCGCCGGCCGGCCTGCAGCGCCCGGTCGATGCCGTCCCGATTGAGCGGATCGAGCACGATGGTCGCGTCGTCGTTCATGCGCAGGGCCGAGGCGGCATCGATCCAGTAGCCGTTCCAGCCCGCCGCCCGCAGCCGCGGATGGACTTCGTTGGTGTAGTCGCCACCCTGGCAGGTGATGATCACGTCCATCGCCGCGAGCGTCTCGATGGAATTCGCATCGGCCAGCGGCGCGCTGCCCAGCGGCGCCTTGCCGCCGGCGTTCGAGGTGCTGAAGAAGCTCGTCTCGACGAGATCGAAGTCGTTCTCCTCGCGCATCCGCTGCATCAGCACCGAGCCGACCATGCCACGCCAGCCGACCATTCCGAGTTTCATGCTCATTTCCGTATTCCTGCTTCCTTGCGGCGCGGTGACACGCCGCCTTGTTCCATGTCGTGCGCCGGCCTTCTCCGGCTCAGAGCGCGGCCAGGACCGCGTCGCCCATCGCAATGGTGCCGATCGTCGCCTCGCCCTCGGCCGCGATGTCGGCCGTGCGCAGGCCGCTGGCCAGCACCTGCGAGACGGCGCGCTCGACGCGTTGCGCGGCCGCCTCCTGGTTCAGCGAGTAGCGCAGCAGCATCGCGGCCGAGATGATCGTCGCCAGCGGATTGGCCTTGTCCTGGCCCGCGATGTCGGGCGCCGAACCGTGGATCGGCTCGTAGAGGCCGAAACCGCGGGCATTGAGCGAGGCGCTCGGCAGCATCCCGATCGAGCCGGTCAGCATCGAAGCCTCGTCCGAGAGGATGTCGCCGAACATGTTCCCGGTCACGATGACGTCGAACTGCCGGGGAGCGCGCACCAGCTGCATGGCAGCATTGTCCACGTACATGTGGGACAGTGCGATGTCCGGGTAGTCGGCATGGGTTTCCGTGACCACATCGCGCCACAGCTGGGTGGTCTCGAGCACGTTCGCCTTGTCGACCGAGCAGACCCGGCCATCGCGCTTGCGGGCGGCCTCGAAGGCCGTCCGGGCGATCCGCCGGATCTCGCCTTCGGTGTAGCGCATGGTGTCGAAACCCTCGCGCTCGCCCGACTCCGTCTGGCGGATGCCGCGCGGCTGGCCGAAATAGATGTCTCCGGTCAGCTCGCGGATGATCAGGATGTCGAGCCCCGCGACCAGTTCGGGCCGCAGCGAGGACGCATGCGCCAGTTCCGGATAGACGAGCGCCGGACGCAGGTTGGCGAACAGGTCGAAATGCTTGCGCAGGCGCAGCAGGCCCTGCTCCGGGCGCTGCGGACGCGGCAGGGCGTCATAGGCGGGGCCGCCCACCGAGCCGAACAGGATCGCATCGGAAGCTTCGCACAGGGCCAGGGTGTCGGCGGGCAGCGGGTCGCCGGCGGCATCGACGCCGGCCCCGCCGACGGGGCCGCTCGCCATCTCGAGCGCCAGGCCGTCGGCGGCGAGCGCCTCCAGCACGCGTACCGCCTGGGCGGTGATTTCCGGTCCGATGCCGTCACCGGGCAGGACTGCGATCTTCATCCCTCGTACCTCGTGGTTCATGTGCTGCGGGACGCCTTCGGGCGACGACCCGCATTGCGGAACTTCCGTCCCGGCGCGGGGCTCGGGGCGGCAATGGCCCGGCTTCCCGGGCCGGCCCGGCTTCCCTTGTCCGTGGCGGGCTCAGTCGGCGAGCGTGCGGCCCAGCCAGGGCTTGCCCCGCAGGCGCTTCGCCTCGTATTCGCGGATGAGGTCCGAATGGCGCAGGGACAGGCCGATGTCGTCGAGCCCGTTGACGAGGCAATACTTGCGATGGGGATCGACCTCGAAGCGGTACGACAGCGCATCGTCGGCGCTGCGGACCACCTGCTCGGGAAGATCGACGACCAGCTCGAAGCCCGGGAACGCGGCCACCTCGCCGAACAGGCGATCGACGTCGCCCTCGGTCAGGACGATCGGCAGCACGCCGTTCTTGAAGCAGTTGTTGTAGAAGATGTCGGCGAAGGACGGCGCGATGATGATCCGGAAGCCGTAGTCGAGCAGGGCCCAGGGCGCATGCTCGCGCGAGCTGCCGCAACCGAAGTTCTTTCGGGCGAGCAGGATCGACGCGCCCTTGTAGCGCTGCTGGTTGAGCACGAAGTCGGGGTTGAGCGGCCGCTTGCTGTTGTCCATGCCCGGCTCGCCGACATCGAGGTAGCGCCACTCGTCGAACAGGTTGGGCCCGAAGCCCGAGCGCTTGATCGACTTGAGGAATTGCTTCGGGATGATCGCGTCGGTGTCGACGTTGGCGCGGTCGAGCGGCGCGACGATGCCGCGATGAATGGTCAGCTTGTCCATGGAACGTGCCCTATTGCGCCTTCTTCTGGATCTTCTCGCCCGCGCGCTCGATGTCGCGTCCCATGCCCTCGAAGGTATTGCAGGCGGCAAGCCCCGAGAGGAATGCGACCAGGAGCAGGCTGTTGACGATTTTCTTCATGATCGGGTCGGATTGGGCAGGTTTCAGCGGATGTCGACGAAACGACCGGCGATGCCGGCCGCGGCAGCCATGGCGGGGCTGACCAGGTGGGTACGCCCCCCCGTGCCCTGGCGCCCCTCGAAATTGCGGTTCGAGGTGGATGCGCAGCGCTCGCCCGGTTCGAGCCGGTCGGCGTTCATGGCCAGGCACATCGAGCAGCCGGGCTCGCGCCATTCGAAGCCGGCGGCCAGGAAGATCTTGTCGAGCCCCTCGGCCTCGGCCTGCGCCTTCACGAGGCCGGAACCCGGCACGACCATCGCCAGCTTGACGTTGTCGGCCTTGCGCCGGCCACGCACCATCGCGGCCGCCTGGCGGAGATCCTCGATGCGTGAATTGGTGCACGAGCCGATGAACACCTTGTCGATGCGGATGTCGGTGATCGCCGTATTGGGCTCCAGGCCCATGTACTGGAGGGCGCGCTCGATGCCCTCGCGCCGCACCGGGTCGCGCTCGCGATCGGGGTCGGGGACCCGGCCGTCCACCGGCACGACCATCTCGGGCGAAGTTCCCCAGGAAACATGCGGCACGATCGTGCTGGCGTCGATGTCGACGACGGTGTCGAACTTCGCGCCTTCGTCCGAATGCAGGGTCTTCCAGTAGGCGACGGCCTCGTCCCACTCGGCCCCTTCGGGCGCCAGCGGCCGGCCGCGCAGGTAGTCGATGGTGGTCTGGTCGGCGGCGACCATCCCGGCGCGGGCACCGGCCTCGATCGCCATGTTGCAGATGGTCATGCGGCCTTCCATCGAGAGCTCGCGGATCGCGCTGCCCGCGAACTCGATGGCGTGGCCGGTGCCGCCGGCCGTGCCGATGCGCCCGATGATCGCCAGCACGAGGTCCTTGGCGGTGACACCCTTGCCCAGGCGGCCTTCGACCCGCACCAGCATGTTCTTCATCTTGCGGGCGACCAGCGTCTGGGTGGCCAGCACATGCTCGACCTCCGAGGTGCCGATCCCGAAGGCGAGGCAGGCGAAGGCGCCATGCGTGCTGGTGTGCGAATCGCCGCAGACCACCGTCATGCCCGGCAGGGTTGCGCCCTGCTCCGGACCGATGACGTGCACGATGCCCTGGCGCTGGTCGGCGATGTCGAAATACGTCAGGCCATAGGCGCGCGCATTGTCGTCGAGGGTCTCGACCTGCAGGCGGGAGGTGGGGTCGGCGATGCCCGCCGAGCGATCGGTGGTCGGCACGTTGTGGTCGACCACGGCGATGTTCGCCGACACGCGCCACGGATCGCGCCCGGCCATGCGCAGGCCTTCGAAGGCCTGCGGGCTGGTGACTTCGTGCAGCAGGTGCCGGTCGATGTAGATCAGCGCGGTACCGTCGGCTGCCTGGTGGACGACATGCTCGTCCCAGAGCTTGTCGTAAAGCGTGCGGGGCGTCAGCGACATGGATGACCTGTCAGTGGAGTTGCCGGCCATCGGCAGGACGCCGGCGATCGACCGGCATGCGGGCCTGGTGGGGCAGTCGCCGCAGGCGACGCCCCGGGGTCGATCCCGACCCGATGGCGACCGTCATTATGCCATGCGCCGGCCCGACGCCGGCCCTGGCGGCCCGCCCGCGGCTAGCGGGCCGCTCCCCGGTACAGGGGCTCGACCCTGCGGGCATAGACCTCGAGATCCTGGATCCGGGTCGCTGCCGACGGATGGGTGCTGAGGAATTCCGGCTGGCCCGCGCCGCCGAGCGCGGCCATCTTCTTCCAGACACTGACCGCGCCATACGGATCGTAGCCCGCGCGAGCGGCGAGCTCGACGCCGATCCGGTCGGCCTCGGTCTCGTGCAGCCGGCTGTGCGGCAGGCCCACCGTGACCTGGTAGGCGAGTTGCGCCATGTCGAGCGAAGCCTGCCCGCCGCCGGCCATCAGGACCGCGCCCTGCAGCAGCAGGCCCGAGGTCACCTGCTCGGATGCCCGCTCGCGGGAATGCTCGCGCAAGGCGTGGGCGATCTCGTGGCCGATGACGGCGGCGAGTTCGGCATCGGTCGCCTGCAGCTTGTCGATCAGGCCGGTGTAGACGGCGATCTTGCCGCCCGGCATGCACCAGGCGTTGACCTCGTCGGAGCGGATGACGGTGACTTCCCATTGCCAGTTCCGGGCATCGGGACGGAAGACCGGAGTGGCGGCGATCAGGCGCCGGGAGATGGCATCGACCCGTCGCTGCTGGGCGGCGGGCACGTTCAGCTGCCCTTTCTGCTTCGCTTCGCCCACCACTTGCGCGTAGGCCTTGACGGCGCCCTGGCGCAGGTCCGCCTCCGAGACGAGCGTCGACATCCGCTGGGTCCGCTCGACGCCCACGACGCCGCCGCGCGTGGTCTGGACCGAGGTGCAGGCGACCCCGAGCGCCGCGGCCAGGGCCAGCGCGGCGAGCCGGGCGGCACGACCGGGTCGCCGCGGGAATTGCTGGGTCGGGAACGTCATCGACTGGTTTCCTCCGCTTTCTCGGGCCCGCCCGCGGGGCCACGGCAAGCCAGCGCGATCAGGCAGCCGGCGCCCGCCGCAAGACTCGCGCCCGCGAACGCGGCCTGCGGGGAAATATTCTCCCATACCGAACTCATCGCAAGACCGCCGAGCGTGCCGCCGCAGCCGTAGCCGACCGTGATGAACAGGGCTTGCGCCCGCGCCTGCTGGGCCGGCTCGAACCAGCGATGCAGCAGCGCCATCGACGCGCTGTGATGCAGGCCGAAGGTGATCGCGTGCAGCAGCTGCGCGACCAGCAGCAGCGCGAAGCCGCCCGCGGAGACGCCCACGAGCGCGAAGCGCAGGGCCGCGACCCCGATCGAGAAGGCGAACAGGCCGGACGCGGAGAATCGCTCGAAGAGGATGGACTGCCAGCGAAACAGCGCGATCTCGGCCAGCACGCTGACCGCCCAGAAGAGCCCGATCGCCGCCTTGGAATAACCATGGCGCTGCAGGTAGAGGGAGAACAGCACGTAGAGCGCCGCATGGGCGAAGAGCATCAGGAAGTTGGCGATGAAGAAGGCGACGACGGGACGCTGGCGCAGCAGCTCGCGCAGGCGCGCCGTCGGCGCGGTCCGTGGCGGCCCCGCCAGCCCGGCCAGGCGCAGGCCCACCAGCACGATGCCGCCGGCGATCACCGCGAGGAACCAGGGCAGCGCCGTGGCGCCCGTCCGGTCCAGCGCCGGCCCCACCAGGACCACCGCGACCACGAAGCCGATCGAGCCCCAGAGCCGCATCGCGCCGTAGCGACCCGCATCGCCGTCGGCGATCGCAAGCGCGGTCGACTCCGCGATCGGCGTGATGCCCGCGCTCGCGAAGAAGAGCAGCGCGAGCAGCGCAAGCGTCGCCAGTTCGCCCCGCGCCGTCGCCCAGGGCAGCAGCACCACGAAGAGCGTGGTCAGCAGCGCGCTGGCCACCAGCAGCCGGCCGGCCGCCCCACCCCGGTCGGCCAGCAGGCCCCAGACCGGCGGCGCGACGATGCGCAGCGCCTGCGGAACCGCCAGCAGCAGGCCGATCTGCGCCACCGAGTAGCCGCTCGCCTCGAAGTACAGGCTCAGGTAGGGCGACAGCGCGCCGACATAGGCGAAGTAGCTGAAGTACAGGGCGCGCATCCGCCGCTCGGCGCGGGCCGCCGCGGCCAGCGGATCCGGCATCGGGCTCAGGCGTGGTCGGGCGCGGCCCCGGGGATCGGCCGCGCGGGCACGACCACGTCGGCGTTCTGGGCGCGATGGCGCAGGGCGTGGTCCATCAGCACCAGCGCGAGCATCGCCTCGGCGATCGGGGCGGCCCGGATGCCGACGCAGGGATCATGCCGGCCGAGCGTCTGGACCACGGCGGGCGCGCCGGCGATGTCGACCGAGCGGCGCGGACTGCGGATGCTGGAGGTCGGCTTGATCGCGAGCGAGACCCGGATCGGCTGGCCGGTGGAGATGCCCCCCAGCACGCCGCCGGCGCGATTGCCCACGAAGCCCTGGGGTGTGAGCTCGTCACCGTGCACGCTGCCGCGCTCGGCGATGCAGGCGAAGCCGGCGCCGATCTCCACGCCCTTGACCGCATTGATGCCCATCATCGCGTGGGCGATGTCGGCATCGAGCTTGTCGTAGATCGGCTCGCCCAGGCCGGCCGGAACGCCGGTCGCCTCGACCTCGATGCGCGCGCCGATCGAATCGCCGGCCCGGCGCAATTCGTCCATCGTCGCCTCGAGCCGCGGCACGATGGCGGCATTGGGCGCGAAGAAGGCATTGCGATGGATCTCGTCGACATCCTCGAAGGGGATCGGGATCTCGCCGAGTTGCGACATCCAGCCCCGGATCACGATTCCGTACCGCAGGCCGAGCCACTTGCGCGCGATCGCCGCCGCCGCCACCGCCGGCGCGGTCAGCCGCGCCGAGCTGCGGCCGCCGCCGCGATGGTCGCGCCGGCCGTACTTGTGCAGGTAGGCGTAGTCGGCATGTCCCGGGCGGAACGTCAGCGCGATGTTGCCGTAGTCCTTGCTGCGGGCGTCCTGGTTGCGGATCAGCAGCGCGATCGGGGTGCCGGTGGTGTGGCCCTCGAAGACGCCGGAAAGTATCTCGACCCGGTCCGGCTCCTGGCGCTGCGTGACATGGCGCGAGGTGCCCGGACGGCGACGATCGAGATCGGGCTGGATGTCGGCCTCGGACAGCGGCAGGCCCGGGGGGCAGCCGTCGACGACGCAGCCGATAGCCGGTCCGTGCGATTCCCCGAAGGTGCTCACGCAATAGAGCTGCCCGAAGGTGTTGCCCGCCATCGTCGCCATTCCATGCCAAAGAACCCGATTCTAATCGGTGGCGGCGAGGACGCCCCTGTCCGCGCAAGCCGTTCAGGACTGGCGCGCCGCCTCCGCGCCGAGCCGGCGCAGCGCCGACCACACCGGCGCCGGCAATTCCTGCGCATCGAGCCCGTCGATCAGGTTCTTGACCGCCAGCCCGAGCTCCGTGTCGCCGTCGATGACAAGGCGGCGCCGGAAGAAGAGCGCATCCGGATCCTCGTGCCGGCTCGCCAGCATCAGCAGGTCGCGCCAGGCGGCGGCAACCCGGACTTCGGCCGACGCCTGCGCATCGAGCTCCAGCCGGGCACCCTCCACGCGCAGGCTCCAGCCGATGTCCAGGTCGGTGATCTCGATGCGGATCCATCGACCGCCGAGAAAATCGAAGCGCCCTGCCCGGATCGGCTCGGCCAGGACCGTCTGCAGCAGCGGGCGCAATACCGCCGCCTGCAACGGACGCGGCAGGCGCGCCACCCGGGGCAGCACCCGGTCGAGGGTGGCCAGCACCAGAGGATCAGGCCAGGCCATCGGCGCCTGCGCTGCGGATTCCGGGCGGAACCCGGGTCATGCCGGGCCGGCCGTGCCAGTAGCCGTTGCACCCATCCTCGACCTCGGGCGCCGGCCCACCCTGGCGCACCCGGTCGAAGGTTGCGACCACATCGGCGGCATCCAGGCCCGGGCTGATCCGCAGGATGTCGACCCCCCGGGCGGCGATGTCGTCGAGATCGCCGACCAGGTCGCCGATGCGCCCCGACATCGTCTGGATTCCGTTGAGGGTGAAGAGACGCTCGCCTTCCTGCGAATCCACCGCCACCCCGGCGGGATACTCGATGCAGCGAAAGCCGCAATCATCCTTGGGCCGCCCGGCCAGGCGCGCGGTGAAACAGCGCGCGGAATACGCCAGCGGCAGGTATCCGTGCGCGAACACCTCGACCTCGGGCCGGGCAAGGCCCGCCGCATCGAGCTCGGCCAGCGCGCCGGCGACGGTCGCGCCGGAACACTCGACCGGCGGCACCCATCGCTGCATGCCGCAGGCGATCAGCTCGGCAAGGCTCGCGCCGCTGTACAGGTTGAGCGCCGGCCCGGCCACGAAGGGCAGCCCCTGCCCGGCGAGGAAGCGCACCGCCGCCATGTCGTTGGCCTCGACCATGAACTCGCCGTTCTCGCACAGCCGCTTCAGGTTGGAGAGCTCGGAGGCGGCCTCGATCAGCGCCAGCCCCGAGAGGATCACCCGGGCCCGGCTTGCCCCGGCGATGTCGTGCGCGAGCGCGATCCAGTCGCGGCGCGACATCTCGCGCCGCTTGGAGCAGACCGTCTCGCCGATGTAGATCGCATCGAGCGGCAGCTCGACCATGCGCGAATAGAAATCCAGCAGGGTGTCCTTCGGCCAGAAGAAAAGGACGGGACCGAGGGCGAGGCGCAGGTCGGATCGGGTCTTGATTGCAGTCGTCATTGCCATGGCCGGTGATAGGCGCCGAGCGTGGTCTGGCTGCCCTCCGAGAGGCCGGCCAGGGTCCGGCTCCAGTGCGGCCGCACATCGAAGTCGTTGCCGGTGGCGGCGAAGGCATCGAGCGCCTCGCGCCAGGTGCGCGTCACCTTCTCCACATAGGCGGGACTGCGCTGGCGGCCCTCGATCTTGACCGCGGCAACACCGATCTCGGCCAGCCGCGGGATCAGGTCGATCGTGTTCAGGCTCGCCGGCTCCTCGATCGCATGCAGGCGCCGCCCCTCGACCACGAAGCGGCCCTTGCACAGCGTCGGGTAGCCGGCGCGCTCCTCGGGTTCGAAGCGATCGATGAGCACCTCGTTCAGGCGCGAGCTCAGCACCTCGCCATCCCGCTCCCAGCGCACCGCGCCGGCCGGCGAGCAGGCGCCGCCCTGGTTGGGCGACTCGCCGGTGAGATAGGACGACAGGTGGCAGCGCCCCTCGGCCATGATGCACAGGCTGCCGAAGCCGAAGACCTCCACCGGCACCGGGCTTTCCTTCGCGACCTGGGCCACCTGGGCGAGCGACAGCACCCGGGGCAGCACCGCGCGCCGGATGCCATAGCGCGCGTGATAGAAGGCCAGCGCCTCCGGATTGGTTGCCGAGCCCTGCACCGAGAGATGCAGGGGCAGGTCCGGATAACGACGACTGGCATGGGCGAGCAGGCCGATGTCGGCGACGATCAGCGCATCGACCCCGAGCGTCGCCGCCAGCTCGACCGCGCGCTCCCAGCGCTCGCCGGCGCCCGGACGGACATAGGTGTTGACGGCGAGGAACAGGCGCCGGCGCCGGGCATGCGCCAGCCCGACCGCCTGCTCGAGTTCCCGGGCATCGAGATTGAGGCCAGCGAAGCGACGCGCATTGGTGTCGTCGCGCAAGCCCACGTAGATGGCATCGGCGCCCGCCTCGATCGCGATCTTCACCGCCGTCAGGCTGCCGGCCGGGCAGACGAGTTCCATCCGCACCCTCCCCACGCAAGGAAAGCGTGAGGGTGGCATCACGATCCCGGCAACGCCTTGACCCAGTTCATGCGCGGCCACCGGGCCGCGCGATGCCAGACCGCTCCGCCCGCCGATCCTGCGACCGCGCGAGGTTCAGGCAGCCGGCGGCAGGCGATTCAGGCCATCGCGTATCCGGGCGGCGATCCGCTCCGGCGGCAGCAGGGAGAGCACCGCATCCACGGCGGGCGTCTGCGCCCGACCGAAGACCAGCAGCCGGACCGGCATGCCGAAGGCGGGCATCTTGATGCCGGCCTCCTCGCAGACCGTCCTGATCAGCGCCGCGTTGGCCTCGGTCGAGTGGCCCGCCGCACCGACGCGCTCGGCAAAGGCCAGCAGGGCCTCGCGCGAGCCCGGCTTCATCTTCGCCGCCACCTCTGACGGATCGATCGCCGGTTCGAGGATGAACATCATCGCGAGATCCGCAAGCTCCTCCAGGGTCTCGGCCCGCTCCTTGAGCAGGCCGCAGATCGCCGGCAGCGACACGCCGACGGCCTCGAGCGCAGCGCGGGCGCGGTTCTCGTCCACCGGATCGTCGTCCACCAGGGTCCCGGTGTCGGCGAGCCGCCGCCCGATCCGTGGCAGCACCCGCGCCGCCAGCTCGTCGTCGTGCAACTGGCGCAGGTACTGGTTGTTGAGCCAGCGCAGCTTCTTCGTGTCGAACTGCGCCGGCGATGCCGAGAGATGGCTGCCATCGAACCAGGCAACGAAGGCATCGCGATCGAAGAGCTCGTCGTCGCCGTGGCTCCAGCCCAGCCGCGCCAGGTAGTTGACCACCGCATCGGGCAGGAAGCCGTCGGCGTCGTACTGCATCACCGACACCGCGCCGTGGCGCTTGGACAGCTTCTGGCCATCGTCGCCATGGATCATCGGCACATGGCCGTAGACGGGGATATCGGCGCCCAGCGCGCGCAGGATGTTGATCTGGCGCGGCGTGTTGTTGACATGGTCGTCGCCGCGGATCACATGGGTGATGCCCATGTCCCAGTCGTCGACCACCACGCAGAAGTTGTAGGTGGGGCTGCCGTCGGCGCGCGCGATCACGAGGTCGTCGAGCTCCGCATTGGCGATGCGGATCGGCCCCTTGACGAGATCGTCCCAGACGACCGCGCCGTCGTCGGGATTACGGAAGCGCACCACCGGCGCCACGCCCTCGGGCGGCTTGCGGCCGGCCGCGTTCTCGGGCCGCCAGCGGCCGTCGTAGCGCGGCTTGACGCCCGCCGCCCGCTGCTCCGCGCGCAAGGCATCGAGCTCGGCCGGGCTCGCCCAGCAGTGGTAGGCACGGCCGTCGGCCAGCATCTGGTCGATGACCTCGCGATAACGGTCGAAGCGCTGCGTCTGGTAGAACGGCCCCTCGTCCGGATCGAGCCCGAGCCAGGCCATCCCGTCGAGAATCGCCTGCACCGCCTCGGGCGTGGAGCGCTGCAGATCGGTGTCCTCGATGCGCAGAACGAAGCTGCCCTGGTAATGGCGGGCATAGGCCCAGGCATAGAGCGCCGTGCGGGCCCCGCCGATGTGCAGGAAACCGGTGGGACTGGGGGCGAAACGGGTGCGTACGGGGCGGTTGGCGGCTGCACCGCCCACGGTACCGCCGACTGGTCTGGAAATTGGGTTCGTCATGGTCGGGGGATTGTAATCCGCCACCTCCGATTCACCGCTCCGGCCCGGGCTTTGTGGCACAATGCGGGCCTTCGCGCACGGCCCGCCCGGGCGCGATGCATCCGCGTCCCAGCGGGCGGCTAGCTCAGCGGTAGAGCACTGCCTTCACACGGCAGGGGTCACAGGTTCGAACCCTGTGCCGCCCACCAGAAAA
>JBAYRO010000080.1:0-15034 GCA_041676645.1 Burkholderiaceae bacterium
CCGGATGGGCGTCGCCAGAATCTAGACAATAGTCTAGACTCCCGGGGCGCTCGCATTCATGTCCGCAAGCAAGACAATCAGCGTCGGTCAGCTTCGGCAGAACCCCACGCAGATGATTCGCGAGGTACGCGCCGGCGCAAGGTATGTACTGACCGATCGGGGTGTGCCGGTGGCCGATATCGCCCCCCATCGGGAACGTCGAGGCGTGCCTTCCGAGCAGGCCGCCGAAGAGCTGCGCAGGATCAGCGAGCAGTTCGGACCGGATCCGGACTGGCTGAAGCTGATCGAGGAAGGTCGCGATGCCGATCTGCTGGAAGATCCCTATCAACGCGCCGCGGAGCCCGACAGCCCGCGAGACGGGAAATGAGGGTACTGCTCGACACCAATCTGCTTATCGACGGCCGACTCGACCATCCGGGTCACGAGGCCTTTGTTTCCTCCCTGACCTACGCTGAACTGGAAAACGGCGTCGTGGTCACCTGCGACCCGCAGCAACGCTTCTTCGGTACGGGCCTGCCGTTCGACGACGACGCGGCAGAGGCCTACGGAACCATCGTGCAACTGGTCATCGCACAGGGGCGCACGCCACGTCGGCGCATCGCCGACCTGATGATCGCTGCCATCGCCCTGGCCAACGGCGCCGGGATCATCACACGCAATGCCGGCGACTTTGCCGGCCTGGAACGTCTCGTGAGGATCATTCCGGCCTGAATCGGATCGGCCACCGGGATCCCAGCGGCAACGCCCGGTGGATTGGCCACCGTTCGGCTTTTCCCATCGATATGGCGAACGGGCAACGTTCGGGAATCGATCTCATCGGAGGCAGATGGTGTTGATGGATGGAATAGTAACGCTTTGCGATACTAACTTTTTGCGTTAGTATTTCGTCATGGCAATCCAGTCCTTCGCGGACACCGACACACAGACCCTGTTCCAGCAGCGGCGCGTTCGCCGCTTCGTGAACATCGAGGCTGTCGCCCTGCGAAAACTGCGACTGCTGCACGCAGCCCACAATCTGAACGACCTCCGCATCCCCCCCGGCAACCGCCTGGAGGCCTTGTCCGGAAACAGGAAGGGCCAGCACAGCATCCGGATCAACGACCAGTGGCGCGTGTGCTTCGTGTGGTCACCAGAAGGTCCGAGGAATGTCGAGATCGTTGACTATCACTGACGCGCAAGCGCCGTCATTGGACAAGACACAGGAGTACGGACATGAATAAAACCCTTTCCCTCCCGACGCCGGGCGAAATTCTCGTCACGGAGTTTCTCGAGCCGATGGGCATCACCCAGTACCGGCTGGCCCAGGCCATTCATGTGCCGCAGACTCGTATCGCCGCCATCGTCAAGAGCGGACGCGCCATCACTGCCGATACGGCCCTGCGCCTTTCTCGCTACTTCGGCACATCGGTCGAGTTCTGGCTCAACCTTCAAAGCCAGTACGACGCCGACATGACGCGCCGTGCCATCGGCAAGGAGCTGGAGTCCATCAAACCCCTGGAATCTGCGCGCGCCTGAGCATACTGCCTTGGGCCTGAAACTGGAGAACTGGGTGGCATAGCCACCCGCGCCGCGCCGGCAAGCGCGCGCCAAGGCCTCGGGCGGTCCATACGGCGAATCACTGGGCAAACAATCTCTTGAGCAGGTGCGTCCTGAAATCACGTCTCGTTGCAATGAACATGTGAACGAGAACCAGGGTTTCATCGAACTCGTAGATCACCCTTGTCTGCCTGACCAGCACACATCTGATGTCGACGATGCCGATCCCCTTCAACTCATCGATATAGCTTCCGATCCGCGGATCTGCCTGGATGAGCCTGAACGAATTCCTGTACTGCGCATTGACTTCGCTCCAGACGGATTCACCGAATTCCTTCCTGACGTACTTCCTGATGTCCCTGAACTCCTCCTTCGCGCTGTCGAGAATGATGATGCGTCGAGGCACGATCAATCATCCATCTCGTCAAGAAAGATTTCCGCGTCGCTGAACCTGCCTTCGGCGAACTCCTTCTTTCCCAGAGCCAGCAACTTGAGCAGCGCCATGGTTTCCTGCTGCTTCTCATACTCCCGGATATCCATCACCACCATCTTCGCTTCACCGTTCTGCGTGATGATCACGGGGTCGGGATTCGTGGCGAACTCCTTGACCATGTCCGCCGCGTTCGACTTCAAGTAGGTAATGGGTCTGATCTGTTCGGCGAGGGACATGGATGACTCCTTCATCATGATTACCGGACAGAATACCGGCCGAATTCCACTCTGCCAAGCCAGATTATCCCCGCCACCTGCCGATCCTGCGCCAGGCCTTCCGCCATCGGGGTTCCCAGTAATCAGGGGCCGCATTGGGGCGATCAAGCGAAGATGATGTCCGGTCGGTACGCCGCAGAAGCCCGGCACGGATATCTCCCGGGTACGGGCCGGTTTCAGTCCTGCGCCCAGCTGCCCCCCTCGAACGCGGTGCGCCCGAACGCCATGCCGCCGTCCACCGTGACGGTGGCGCCCACGACATAGTCGCCGGCGCGCGAGGCGAGATAGATGGCGGCCCCGGCCATGTCCTCGTCGCTGCCGACGCGACCCGCCGGGACCCGGCGGGCGACGTTCTCGGCGTCGTCGCGCGCCGCCTTGTTCATGTTCGAGGCGAAGGGCCCGGGCGCGATCGCGCTCACCACGATGTGCTCGCGGATCAGGCGCGCCGCCATGCGCCGGGTCAAGTGGATCAGCCCGGCCTTGCTCGCCGCGTACGGATAGGTCTCGAGCGGATTGACGAAGATGCCGTCGATCGACGCGATGTTGATGACCTTGGCCGGCCGCTCGGCGCTGGCCGACTTGCGCAGGGCCGCGGCGAGCGCCTTCGTCAGGAAGAAGGGCGCCTTCATGTTGAGGTCGACCACCTTGTCCCAGCCCGATTCGGGGAAGTCGTCGAATTCGGCCGCCCAGGCGGCGCCGGCATTGTTGACGAGGATGTCGAGCCGGGACTCGTGCTGCAGGTAGGCGTCCGCCAGCGCCTGCGCGCCGGCCACCGTCGACACGTCCGCGGGCAGCGCGATGCAGCGTCCGCCGCCGGCCGACATCTCGCGGGCCGCTGCCTCGCAGGCCTCAGCCTTGCGCGCCGAGATGTACACGGTCGCCCCCTGGGCGATGAAGCCGCTGGCGATCATCCGGCCGATGCCGCGCGAGCCGCCGGTGACCAGGGCCACCCGGCCTTCGAGGGAAAAGAGGTTCTTCATCGTCTGTCTCCATGGAAAACGGAATCGTACCGCCCGGTGCGGCGCGGGGCCGGCGGCGCCGACGCTACCCGGATTATCGGGAATATCGCCGACCGGCGGGACCGATCCGCACTGGACCAGATCGGCAAGACCCTGACGCCGACTCGCGAATCCGAGCCGCTACAATGCTGGTCTTCCCCGTTCCCGACACAAGGAATCTGCGCCATGCGCGACACGTTCAATTTCAGCGCCGGCCCCGCCGTGCTGCCCGAAGAGGTCCTGCGGCAGGCGGCCGACGAGATGCTCGACTGGCATGGATCGCGGCAATCGGTGATGGAGATGAGCCATCGCGGCAAGGACTACATGAGCATCCATGCCCAGGCCGAGGCCGACCTGCGCGAACTGCTCGGCATCCCGGCCGGGTACAAGGTGCTGTTCCTGCAGGGCGGCGCGACCTCCCAGTTCGCGATGGTCCCGCTCAACCTGCTGCGTGGACGCGAATCGATCGACTTCGTCCATACCGGGCAGTGGTCGGCCAAGGCGATCAAGGAAGCGAAACTCCTGGCGTCGGCCAGCATCGCCGCTTCGGCCGAGGACCGCAAGTTCAGCTACGTGCCGCCGCAATCCGACTGGAAGCTCGACCCGCAGGCCGCCTACGTCCACATCTGCGCCAACGAGACCATCGGCGGCGTCGAGTTCGACTGGGTGCCCGACACCGGCGATGTTCCGCTGGTCGCCGACGTATCGTCGAACTTCCTCTCGCGGCCGATCGACGTCGCGCGCCATGGCCTGATCTACGGTGGCGCCCAAAAGAACATCGGACCGGCCGGGCTGGCCATCGTGATCGTGCGCGAGGATCTCATCGGCCAGGCCCGCCCCGGCACGCCCACGATGCTCGACTACAAGGCGCACGCCGACGCCGACTCGATGCTCAACACGCCGCCGACCTTCGCGATCTACATCGCCGGGCTGGTATTCCAGTGGCTCAAGCGCCAGGGTGGGGTCGCCGGCATCGAACGGCGCAACATCGAGAAATCGCAACTGCTCTACCAGCTGCTCGACTCGAGCGGCTTCTACAGCAATCCGGTGGATCCGGCATCGCGCTCGCGCATGAACGTGCCCTTCACCCTGCCCGACCCGGCGCTCGACGAGCCCTTCCTGGCCGGCGCCAAGGCCGCGGGCATGGTCCAGCTCAAGGGGCATCGCTCGGTGGGCGGAATGCGCGCCTCGATCTACAACGCGATGCCGATCGAGGGCGTGCAGCGACTCGTCGAATACATGCGCGAATTCGAACGCAAGCACGGCTGAAGGAAGACACATGATGCGCGCCTACCGGGTGCTGGTCCTCAACCAGATCTCGCCCTTCGGCCTCGAGCGTCTGCCATCGGACGCCTATCAGGTCGGCAAGGACATCGACGAGCCCGATGCGATCCTCGTGCGCTCGGCCGACATGCATTCGATCGCGATCCCCGACAGCGTGCTCGCGATCGGCCGGGCCGGCGCCGGCACCAACAACATCCCGGTCGGCAGCCTGAGCCGGCGCGGCGTGCCGGTGTTCAATGCGCCCGGCGCCAACGCCAATGCGGTCAAGGAGCTCGTCATCGCCGCCATGCTGATGGCGAGCCGCAACCTGCCCGAGGCGCTCGACTTCGTGCGCGGCCTCGATGCCGCCGACCCGGCCCTCGAGAAACGAGTAGAGGACGGCAAGAAGCGCTTTTCCGGCTACGAGCTCACCGGCCGCACCCTCGGGGTGATCGGCCTGGGCCGGATCGGCGCGCTGGTCGCCCAGGCGGCCATCGAGCTCGGCATGGACGTCATCGGCTACGACCCGGAGATCACCGTCGACGCCGCCTGGAGCCTGTCCTCGCAGGTGCGCCGGGCGGGTTCGGTGGCCGAGCTGCTCAAGGCCGCCGAGTTCGTCTCGATCCATGTGCCGCTGCTCGAGGCCACCCGCAACCTCATCGATGCCCGCAGCATCGAGCTGATGCGCCGGGGCGCGGTGCTCATGAACTTCTCGCGCGAAGGCATCGTCGACG
This sequence comes from Burkholderiaceae bacterium, assembly GCA_041676645.1. GTDB lineage: Bacteria > Pseudomonadota > Gammaproteobacteria > Burkholderiales > Burkholderiaceae_E > JAMLIN01. The sequence continues at coordinate 5,240 of JBAYRO010000080.1, forward strand.
ATGCCGCCGCGATCAGCGCGCTCGACAGCGGCCAGCTCGCGCGCTACGTCTGCGACTTCCCGAACCGGACGATCAACGGCCATCCGCGCACGGTCGCCCTGCCCCACCTGGGCGCATCGACCACCGAGGCCGAGGACAACTGCGCGAGCATGGTCGCCGAGCAGCTGCGCGACTATCTCGAGAACGGCAATGTCCGCAACTCGGTGAACTTCCCGCTCGCGGTGATGCCGCGCAGCAACTCATGGCGCCTGGGCATCGTCAACGCCAATGTCCCCAACATGCTGGGCCAGATCTCGACCGCGATGGCCGATGCCGGACTCAACATCGACGAGATGCTGAACAAGTCGCGCGGCGACATCGCCTACACCATCGTCGATTCGAGCCAGCCGGTGCCGGACTCGGTGATCGCCCGGCTGCGGGCCATCGACGGAGTGCTGCGCGTACGCTACCTGCCGCTATCCTGAAGTCATCGGCACGAGCATGCCGGTCGACGTCGCCGTCGCGAGCAGGCGGCTGCCGTCGTCGGAGAACAGGCTCCCCTCCAGGAAGGCCACGCGCCGGCCGAGCCGGCGGATGCGGCCCTCGGCGAGCACCCGCCCCGGGCCGACCTGCTCCAGGAAGCTGACCTTGATCTCGAGGCTCGCCACGCTCGACTTGCGCCCGGTGTGATGGATGACCGCGTGCGCCATCGCCGAATCGAGCCAGGCGGTCACGAACCCGCCCTGCGCGATCCTGCCGCCCGAATGGCAGAAGCTCGGCAGCACATTGAAATAGAGGCGGGCGACGCCGGCTTCGGCATCGATCGAAGCGATCTCCATGCCGCCGAGCGCTTCGAGCAGGGGATCGTTCTCGTGTTTCTGCATCGGTTCAGGTATCGAGGTTCTTGCGGTACTGGATGAAGCCGGCGTTCTCGGCGACGCGATCATAGAGGATCCGACCCGGCGCGTTGCTTTCGTGGGTGAGCCAGTAGACACGGCCGGCGCCGGCCTCGGCGGCCCGCTCGTAGACGAATTCGATCAGGCGCCGGCCGACGCCCCGGCCGCGTGCATCGGGAACGGTGAAGAGATCCTGCAGGTAGCAGGTCGGGCCGAGCATCCAGGTGGAACGGTGGAAGATGTAGTGGACGATGCCCAGCAGCCGGTCGTCGTGGCAGGCGCCGGCGGCGAACACCGGTTCGGCCGGGTCATGGAAGCGCCGCCAGGTGGTGTCGACGACGATTTCCTCCAGCGAAATCCGGTAGAAGTCCTGGTAGCCCTTGAAAAGCGGCTCCCAGGCGGCACGGTCGTCCTGCCGCAACACCCGGCAGTCGATCCGCTGGTGCTGGTCCATGGCCCCGTTTCCCCCAACATGATCGAGCAAGGATAATAGCGGCAACCCGCCGCAGAATCGTGGGCGGGCAACAAGGAGTGAATCCATGACCGACAATAATCCTCGATCCGAAACCATCCTCGCGCGCCGTCCGCTGGCGCTGCCCGCGGCCATCGTGGTGGCCGGCGCGCTCGCCCTGGCCGGCTGCGCCGGCATGTCCGAAACCCAGCGCGGCACCGCCACCGGCGCCGCGATCGGCACCGTCGGCGGCGCGGTCCTCGGCGGCGCCGTCTCGGGCACCGGCCGCGGCACCCGGGGCGGCGCCATGGTCGGCGCGGCCGCCGGCGCGCTGGGCGGCTACGTCTGGTCGCGCCACATGGAGCAGCAGCGCCAGGCTATGGAGCAGGCCACGCAGGGCACCGGCATCGGCGTCACCCAGACCGCCGACAACCGGCTGCGCCTGGAAGTGCCGAGCGACGTGTCCTTCGCCACCAACAGCGCGGACATCAATGCGTCGCTGCGGCCGGTGCTCGATCGCTTCGCGCAGACCCTGAACGAGAACCCGGCAACCTACGTGTCGATCATCGGCCATACCGACAGCACCGGGACCGATGCGATCAACGATCCGCTGTCGATGCGTCGCGCCGCCAGCACGCGCGACTATCTCGTCGCGCGCGGCGTCGCGGGCCAGCGCATCGACATCGACGGTCGCGGCTCCTACGAGCCGATCGCCGACAACACGTCGGCGGCGGGTCGGGCGCGCAACCGTCGGGTCGAGATCTACGTCGCCGAACCGGCGGGCTGAGCAGCGGGCCACCATGCCGATGCGCGCCCCAGCGCGCGCATCGGCAAGTGTCCCGGCCCGCCGGGACAGCGCCCATCAACCAGAATGCGCGCACCGCCCCGTGCGCGACAAGGAGACAAGCGACATGGCAAGCACGCCGGCACCGGCCAATCCACGCTGGGTCAAGCGCCCCGAAGGATCCACCTGGGGCGATTTCGGCCCCGATGACCAACTCGGCCGCCTCAACCTCATCGATGCCAACAAGGTTCGCCAGGGCGTGGCCGAAGTGCGCGAGGGGAAAACCTTCTGCCTGAGCCTGCCGCTCGACTACCCCGGCGGCAACACCCTCAATCCGCGCCGTCATCCGCCCCGCCTGCGGCCGACCCACCAGGAGGGCGTGCCGCGGTGGATGTTCGAGGTCGGCCGGGTCGATCCCGACGCCACCGACGTGATCAACGACGACGTCGCCGTCATCCACCTGCAGTACTCGACCCAGTGGGACAGCTTCGCCCATGTCGGCAGCCTGTTCGACGCCAACGACGACGGCCGGCCCGAACCGGTGTTCTACAACGGGTATCGCGGCGGCATCGAACTGCCGCGGGAGGAAGGCAGCGGCGAAGCCATGCGCAGCGGCGTCAAGTCGCTCGGGGTGGAGAACTTCGCCACCCATGGCATCCAGGGACGCGGTGTGCTGATCGACCTGCGCGCGCATTTCGGCGACGAGCGCACCCTGGTGGGCTACGACCAGCTGCGCCAGGTCATGGATGCCGACGGCGTCGTTGTCGAGCCGGGCGACATGGTCCTGCTGCACACCGGTTTCGCGACGCGCCTGCTCGAATGGGGCGGCAATCCCGACCCGGTGCTCGTGCATACCGCCTGCGCCGCGCTCGATGGCCGCGATCCGGCGCTGCTGCAGTGGATCACCGACAGCGGGCTGGCGGCGCTGATCGCCGACAACTACGCCGTCGAGCACCATGGCGGCGCGAAGCCCGCCGGACGCTGCGCCACGCTGCCGCTGCACGAGCACTGCCTGTTCAAGCTCGGCGTGCCGCTCGGCGAGATCTGGTATCTGGCCGAGCTCGCCCAATGGCTGCGCGAGCACAAGCGCAGCCGCTTCCTGCTCACGGCGCCGCCGCTGCGCCTGCCCGGCGCCGTCGGCTCGCCGGTCTCGGCGATCGCCACCGTCTGAGCTCCCTCCGGTGGCCAGCGCTCTGTCGCCGGCCACCGCAAGCCGAGGTCCTCGTCGGCCGCAAAACCGCAGCCGTCGCCCGTCCGTCGCCGCCGCCATGCCGCCGATCGGGCTCGCGCTCCGCCCGAAGCACCGAATACCTACGCTTTGCGTGACTTGTTTCACGCTTTGGCGCGGAGGCCACGGTGACCCGCATCCTGATGCGAAGCTCGCGCTGGCTCGCGAGTGCGGTGGTGGTTGTGGCGCTCGCGGCCTGCGGCGGTGGCGGGGGTGGTGCCGGCGAAACCAAGTCGTTCGTCTATGACATCGCGCCGCCGACCGACAGCCCGCAGAACGACACCGATGCGTCGCGCTTCCTCGCGCAGGCGACCTTCGGCCCCACCCTGGATGACATCAACCGGCTGAAGTCGATCGGCTTCGATGCCTGGATGCTCGACCAGATGAATGTCGGCTACGGCTCGCATGTGCGCACGCTGGGCGCGCGTCTCGCGAGGGAACCGGACAAGGAGAAATTCGAGCGCGACTGGGTCCAGAACAGCTTCTGGCGTGAAGCCATCGCCGGCGACGCCCAGTTGCGGCACCGGGTCGCCTTCGCGCTTTCGCAGATCTTCGTGATCTCGATGAACGACGGCGACGTCGCCCGCTACCCGCTGGGCGTGGCGGACTATCTCGACACGCTAACGCGCCACGCCTTCGGCAACTATCGCGAGCTGCTCGAGGCGGTCGCCCTGCATCCCATGATGGGCCTGTACCTGACCCATCTCGGCAACCAGAAGGAAGACCCCGCGACCAATCGCACGGTGGACGAGAACTTCGCCCGCGAGGTGATGCAGCTGTTCTCGATCGGCGTGGTCGAGCTCGCGGTCGACGGCGCGCCGATCCTCGATCCCGAAGGCATGCCGGTGGAAACCTACACCAACGACGACGTGACCGGCCTGGCCAAGGTGTTCACGGGCCTGAGCTGGGGCGGCGGCGAAACCAGCCGTGCCCACTTCATGGGCTGGGAATCCGCCAGCCGCAAGGAAACCCAGCCGATGCAGGGCTACCCGCAGTATCACTCCATGGCCGAGAAGCAATTCCTCGGCGCCACCCTGCCCGCCGGCAGCGATGATGTCCTCTTCGAAGTCAGGGCGGCGCTCGATGTCATCGCAGCGCATCCCAATGTCGGGCCCTTCATCGGCAAGCAGCTGATCCAGCGCCTGGTCACCAGCAACCCGAGCCCAGCCTACGTCGCCCGCGTGGCCAGCGTCTTCAACGACAATGGCCGCGGCGAGCGCGGCGACCTCGCGGCGGTGGTGCGCGCCATCCTCTACGACCCGGAAGCGCGCGACGCGGCCATCGCCCTGCAGCCGAGTTGGGGCCGGATCCGCGAACCGGTGCTGCGCCTGACGCACTGGGCACGGGCATCCCGAGCCCATTCACGGACCGACACCTACAAGATCGGACGCACCACCGATCCGGCCAGCAGCATCGGCCAGGCCATTTTCTACGCGCCGTCGGTATTCAACTTCTATCGACCCGGCTATGTGCCGCCGAACACCCCTGCCGGCCAGGCCGACCTATTCTCGCCGGAGATGCAGATCACCGACGAATCCTCGGTCGCCGGCTACCTGAACACGATGCGCAGCGCCGTCAGGAGCGGCATCGGCAGCGGCAGCCCGCGCGATGTGCAGGCCGACTACCACCGCGAATGGCTGCCGCTGGCGGCCGATCCCGCCGAACTGGTCCAGCGCGTCAACCTGCTGCTGCTGCATGGCCAGATGAGCAACGAGCTGCGCGTGCGGCTGATCGAGGCAGTGGACTCGGTCAACCTGAACCGCAGCAATGCGCAGCAGGTCGAGGAAGCCCGGCTGAACCGGGTTCGCCTGGCCCTGTTCCTGACCCTGGCTTCGGCCGAGTACCTGACGCAGAAATAGGCCCGGAGAAGACAGCCATGAGACCGACCAACGCATCGCGCCGCGTCTTCCTGCGGACCTCTTCCCTGCTCGGCGCACTGGTGCCCTCGGCAGCGCCATTCGCCCTCAACCTCGCCGCGATGGGCACGGCGGCGGCGCAAAGCGCCACCGACTACCGCGCCCTGGTATGCCTGTTCATGTTCGGCGGCAACGACAGCGGCAACATGGTCGTCGCCACCGACCCCTCTTCCTGGGACGCCTACACCGCGATGCGCAGCGGCGGCATGCGGCTCGGCATGCCCGGCAGCGACAACGGCCTGCTGCCGATCAGTGCCGCAACGCCCCAGTCGGGCCGCAGCTTCGCCCTGCATCCGGCCATGGTCGACGCCCAGGCGAGCTTCGCGGCCGGCAACACCGCGATCATCGCCAATGTCGGCCCGATGATCATGCCGACCACCCGGGCCCAGTACCGCAGCCGCAGCGTACCGCTGCCGCCCAACCTCTTCTCGCACAACGACCAGCAATCCACCTGGCAGACCCACCGCCCCGAGGGCGCGCAGTACGGCTGGGGCGGCCGCATGGGGGACCTCCTCGCCAGCATGAACTCGACCCAGACCTTCACCTGCATCTCGGCCTCGGGCAACGCCGTCTGGCTCTCCGGCGAGAACACGGTCCAGTTCCGGGTCAGCGCCAACGGTTCGAGCGCCATCGGCGGGCTCGACGGCAACCTGTTCGGATCATCGCGGGGCGCGGCCGACTTCCGCTACCTGCTCACCCGCCCGCATGCCAACCTGCTCGAGGAATCGCATGCGAGCGTCACCCGGCGCTCGCTCGATGCGCAGGCGCTGCTCGACGAATCGATGCTGCCCATCGAAGCCGTCGAGCCGGTGCCCAACCTGCCCAACGGCCAAGCCAACGGCGTCGCCCGCCAGCTGCAGACGGTAGCCCGCATCATCGGGGGAAGATCCGCGCTCGGCGCCCGCCGCCAGGTGTTCTTCGTGAGCATGGGGGGCTTCGACACCCACAGCAACCAGCCGAACACCCATGCCGGCCTGATGGCACAGCTCAGCCAGGCGCTCGCCTACTTCAACCAGGTCATGGCCGGTCCGCAGGTGAATGCCGAGGGGCTGGCAACACTGTTCACCGCCTCGGACTTCGGCCGAACCATGACGAGCAACGGCGACGGCACCGACCACGGCTGGGGCGCGCATCATTTCATCACCGGCGGAGCGGTGCATGGCGGCGACATCTACGGACGCTTCCCGAGCACCGGCGTGGACAACGACGACTACGTCGGCAACGGCCGCCTGCTGCCGGAGCTGTCGGTCGACCAGTACGGGGCAACGCTGGCGCGCTGGTTCGGGGTCTCGGACACCGAGCTCGACGACATCTTCCCGAGCCTGGGGAACTTCGGGAGCCGTGACCTGGGGTTCATGCAGGCGTGAGCGGGCTCACGCGTACCCGAGATCGCCCATGAACTTCAGCAGCCTGTCGCCGAACTCCTTCGCTTTCGGTCCCTTGGCCATCTCCTTGGCGAGGATCTCCCTTGCCGCCTGGTTGACCATGTAGCAGTTGTTCGTAAGCTGGAGTGACGGCTTCATGTGGAAGGGCGCGACCTCCCACAGCTTGAGCGACAACGCCCCGGCCGCGGCCCCCAGTGCGCGCCATCGATGACTCCGGTCGACAGCGCCTGGTAGATCTCGGAACTTGCCACCTGCTGCGGCGCGAACCCGGCAGCCGCCAGGAACTCGAGCATCGTTCCCGCCGAGCGGATCTTGATCCCGGCCAGGTTCGAGCTCGCGTCGAAACAGCACTGACTTCAGTGATCATGGATCTCACGAAATCAATGTGATCGTAATGATCCAGGAACTTTACGAATTCTTCGGTATCGACTTCGGTCCCGCAGACAAGATCGAACCGATCGAAGTATGAAACAGAAGCGCGATCGTCGTGGTGACGGTGCCGAGGATGCCGCAGGCAGCCGCCTACACCACAGGGCCGCGACTACGATTCGCGTGCCAGACCGACAGCACCTCCAGGCGATTCCCTCTCACTCGGTAATACACCCAGTACCGGATACGCTCGAGATAGAAGCGTCGCACGTCATCAGCACTTGCTTCCGTCACACGACACCCAATGTCCGGTTGAACAAGCAGCAGGTCGAGAGCGGCCTTCAAGTCCTTTCGTACGGCGCCTGGAGCCGATGGCCTGTTGAAGAACCACCATTGAACAACCCGCTCGATCTCTCGGGCAGCACGCCGGGAGACGAACGGTTCAAGTGGCATTCCTAACCGTAGCGCCGAAGCCTCGAGAAGAACTCCTCGCCAGTGAGCATGTCACCGCGATCCGCTTCGGCAATCCCGGCCTCGAGCTCGGCTCGCTCCTCGGCGGAAAGGCGAACATCCTCCTCTTGCTCGCGCACGAGAACGAATACCTCGGTACCGTCCACGAGCTGAAGACCATCGAGCTTCACAGTGCCGTCGACAACCTTGCCGGTAGCTACTCTCATGGGTGGATGGTACTCCGATGGAAGGCCACAGCTACCTTGGCTGATTCGCGGAACCGATCGCCAAGCCCTTGCTGCAGATGCTCAAGATGGAGACTACAGTTTACGCTCCGCCGACCCACTGCGGCGCCGACAACATCGATCTCCTGAACTAAGTCGCATCGCCGAACCATAGCGCCGGAAGCCAGCACAGATCACCAGAGGAGCCTTCGTTAGCAATCTGCAAACCGGAACCTGCCGCGAGTGACCAGCGGAAAGGCCGATGGATCCCGAGTCGATGCCACCGACAGATCGATGTCCAGAAGCGGCCAGTGCAAGTACTTCACCCTCGGCCTCTTTACCCGCATGATCTGCGCAAGCGCTGCTATCGTGGAACCTGACGGTCGCCGCACAAGAACCCGCCATGCGCGCAACTGGATGAGCCTGAGATGACGACGCCGACCAAACCCGGACGCAAGACGCGCGCCAAACCGGTGTGGATGGCCCGGCTGCTCGTGACGCTGCTCGACGTGGAACCAGCGGTCTGGCGCCTCGTGCAGATCCCCGCGATGATCCCGCTGGACAAACTGCACGATGCGATCCAGTCGGTGATGGGCTGGACCGACAGCCACCTGCACGAGTTCATCATCAATGGCGTGCACTACGGAATCGACGACCCAATGGGCTTCGAGGACGAGCGGGTGGTCGACGAACGGCGGGTCACGCTGGCCGACGCGCTGGGCGGCACGGCGCGCACGTTCGACTATGTCTACGATTTCGGCGACGACTGGCATCACGCCATCACCGTCGAGGCGATCGAGCCAGCCGAAGAGGCGAGGCCTCTGTTGTACTGCCTGGCCGGCGAGCGAGCCTGCCCGCCCGAGGACGTGGGCGGCGCATGGGGCTACGAGGAATTTCTCGAGGCCATCGGAGACCCGGAACACGAAGAGCACGAAGACATGCTCGAGTGGTGCGGCAGCGAGTTCGATCCCGAACGCTTCGATCTGCAAGGGGTCAATGCGCGACTCGGGCGCATCAAGCTCAAGATCAGGGGCGGCTGATCGAACGGGTCATGTGCCTGGCTGTTCAGCCAGCTGATCAGGCCTCACGATCAGTCCGGGAAAGGTGAACCGCTCCCGGTTCTGTAGACGAACCCTGCCCTCACGCAGCGACGAGCTCGAATGCCTCGGGACTGACGCCGTCCACCGATTCGCGAACGTGCATGGCGCAGACGGCCCGCCTACAACGCAGAACCGCGACTACGATTCGCGTGCCAGACCGACGGCACGAGCGTCGGATCCGCTTCAGCCGCCGAGCGAGACCAGCGGAAAAGCCAAAGCCCATGCGCGGAGATGCTGGTGACCTCAGCTAGCCACTTCCTCGCGATTGATCCTGTGGCGGCCATTGTCTGGCCACATGCAGCACACGTAGCATGCGCACCAGATCGTCCGTTACGTCGTAGATCAGGATGTAGTTCTGGTGCGCGACGAGTTCTCGGGTGCCGGTGACGCGACCAGGCCGACCAAGCCCAGGGTGATCGATCAAGCCACCTGCCTTGTCTCCAAACAGCTCATCGAGGGCCAGAGCAGCGATCGGGTTGTCGGCCTCGATATAGTCATAGATTACTTCGCGGTCCTGGATGGCTTCTGGCGTCCAGTACAGCTCCATCATTCGGATGCTTCAAGCCGGCGGCGAGTGGCTGCGCGACGTGCTGCGAACCGAGCCTCGACGTCGGCTGCCGGCACCAAACGGCCGGCATTGGCGGAGTCCAGGCCAGCTTGCACTTGGCGACGAAACCAGGCGTCATGCTCGGCCGCCTCCTGTTGTTGCTGCACAAATTCACGCATGAAGTCGCGAAGCAACTGCGCGCCGGTGCGGTCACGGGCCTTCGCGGCCGTAGCAAATTCCTTCTTCAGGGCTTCATCGACCCGAAAGGTAAAGGTTGCTTCGCTCATGGTGCCGCCCCATGTGTTACGTAATAAGTACAGCGTAGCACATTGCGGATCACCCCAAAGCAGGAATGACGGTTCCAGGCATGTCCGATCTCCACAAGAGACCCTGATCTGCCCCGAGATTCTCGTACCAGATCGCGAAGCCGTTCTTTAGAGATCTCTGGTCCGTAATTGCCCAGGCA
>JBAYRO010000081.1:0-14393 GCA_041676645.1 Burkholderiaceae bacterium
ATGGACGATGTGGGGGCGATCATGGGCGCGCTGCCGGGAAAGTCCCTACCCCAAGGGATGCTTTCCAGCTCGTGACGGTGACGGGATGGTCGGCGGCCGAGATCGACGGGATGGAGATTGCCGACCTGACCGACTGGCTGGAAGAAGCCGGCGAGCACGCCAGGGCGACCAACGAGGCGATCAGGGAAGCGCGCGAGCGCGCTTCTCGGCCTTCTTAGCCTGGGCGGCCGCATGGTCGGCTTTAGCTTTCGCCCATGCCTCGCCATTTGCGCGCTTCATCTCCTTCGCAAACCAGATGGAACCGCGAATGGTCCGGTAGATGGCGACGACGCCGACATAGGCGAGGCCCAGCACCGCGCCAACGCCGAAGAGGATGAAGAACAGAAACAGAATTTCCACAGCCCGACCCTTTCTTTTCTGCCAATCCGAAAGTCTAGCCCGATATGGACAGCATTTTCAATCTCGCGGTTATCGTCAGGGCGGTCGATCAGCTGACCGGCCCCGCCCGCGAGATGGCGAAGGCCATAACCAATCTCGACGGGATGGCGGCGCGCGGGCAGGCGATGATGGACTGGGGCACGCGCGCCTCGGCCGCCGGCGCGCTGACCGAGATGGCGGCAGGCAAGATCATGTCGGCGCTCAACGGGCCGATCGACGTGGCGGCGCAGTTCGAGGAGAGCATGGCGCTGGTGCGCGCGGTCACCGCCAATATCACCGGCGAGGAGTTCGAGGCGCTGACGGCCCAGGCGCGCGAGCTGGGCGCGTCCACCGCGTTCTCGGCCAGCCAGGCCGCCGAAGGCATGGCCTTTCTCGCCAAGGCGGGCTTCACGGCGCGCGAGCAGCTTGCGGCAATGCCGTCGATGCTGGCACTGGCGCGGGCCGGCTCGACCGATCTGGGCCAGGCGGCCGACATCGCCTCCAACATCCTGTCCGGCTTCGGGCTTGAAGCTGAGGAAATGGCGCGGGTGGCGGACGTGATGGTCGCAACCTTCACCACCGCCAACACCGATATTCCGATGCTCGGCGAGACGATGAAATACATCGCCCCGGTGGCGCGGGCGGCGGGCATGAGCTTCGAGGAGGCGGCCGCCATGGCGGGCCTGCTCGGCAATGCCGGCATCCAGGCCAGCCAGGCCGGCACCACGCTGCGCTCGATGTTGACCCGGCTGGCCGCGCCCGGCGGCCAGGCGGCCAAGACGCTCGATGCTCTGGGCATTTCCGTTTCCGACGCCGATGGCAATATGCGCAACATTGTCGATCTGATCGGCGATGTCGGCTCGGCGATCGAGAACCTCGGCACGGCCGAGCAGCTCCAGATCATCGGCACCGTGTTCGGCAGGCAGGCGGCGGCGGGTGCGGCCGAGATGCTGGCCCAGGGCACGTCGATCGCCGAATATGTCGAGCAGCTGTCCAATTCGGGTGGCCGCGCGGCGCAGGTCGCCACTGACATGGGCAATAATCTGCGCGGCGCGCGCGTTGAGTTCGCCTCGGCGATCGAAGGGCTGAACATCAGCCTCGGCACCATTTTGCTGCCGACAATGACGGAGATCGCTCGCACCGCAACGCGGGTGGTTCAGAACCTGATGGGCTGGGCCGAGGCCAATCCCGGTATCGCCGAGACGGCGATGAAGATGGCCCTGGTGGGCGGCATGGCGCTGTCGATCGTCGCGCCGATCCTGTCGATCATCGGCGGCTTCTGGACCATGGCCGGCGCGGGCCTGGTGGCGCTCTCGCGCATCGGCATGCTGTTCATCTGGCTTGTGCCGAAGATTGTCGCCGCCTCGGCTGCGGTGCTTGGCCTGGCTTACAGACTGGTTCTCGCGGCCGCCAGCGCCATCCCCGCCATGCTCTCCGGCCTCGCCTCCATGGGCGTAGCGCTTGGCGGGTCGATCCTTGCCGGCCTGCGCGCGGTCACCACGGCGGCGCGGGCCATGGGGCTGGCCTTCCTGATGAACCCGGTGGTGCTGATCGCGCTCGCCATCGCGGCCGCCGCCTATCTGATCTGGCAATATTGGGAGCCGATTTCCGCCTTCTTCGTCTCGTTGTGGGGTGACGTTCAAACGGCGTTCGAAGGCTTTTCAACCTGGCTTTCAGGCTGGTGGGAAACCATCGCCGGATGGTTCGGCGAGGGCTTCGACTGGTCGGGCATGATACCCGACCTCGACTGGGCCGCCCTCGTACCGCCGCTCGAATGGTCGAGCGTGTTCACCGTGCTCGACTGGGCGACCTGGCTCCTGCCGATCCGCTGGCTCGATTTCATTCCCGGCTTCAGCTGGGCGGAAGTGTTCGGCAATATTGCTGCCTTCGACTGGTCCGGCGTCATACCCGAGCTTGACTGGGATGCTGTCACCGGCGCGATGGTCGCGCCTTTCGAAGCCGGGCTTGCTCTCGTTGATGTAGTGTGGGGGCGGTTGCAGGCGCTGTTTGAATGGTCGCCTATCGAGGCGATCACCGGCGCTTTCGGCGGCATCGGCGAGACGCTGGTCGGCTTCATCTCCGATGCGGCCGATATGGCGGGCGCGGCCTGGAACCGCGTCACTTCGCTGTTCTCCAGCTCCGACGCGGTCGATCTTGCGGCCCGCGACCCGGCGTCGATCGAGCGCGCCACCCGCGCCGCGCATGACCTGGCGGCGGCGCTTGAGGGTGTCGCCGGCCTCGATATGTCGTCGGCGCAGGATGGCGTCAACGCCGTCACGGAAGCGGCCGCCCAGGCCATCGGCTCGGCCGGCGGCATTCCGCGCGCGGCCGACGATGCGGTGCGCGCCGCCCGCTCCATCGTGGCGCAGGCGTCGTTCCACAATGAGGGCGTGGCGCTGATGGCGACCCTTGCGGCCGGTATTCGCGCCGGGGCTGCGCAGGCGGTCGAGGCGGTACGTCAGACCGTTCAGACGATGCGCGACCATCTTCCGCATTCACCGGCCAAGGTCGGCCCGCTTTCCGACCTGCATCGCGTCCAGTTCGCCGAGACGCTCGCCGAGGCGGTGCGGCCCGCGCCCGCGATCGAGGCTGTGCGTCGCCTGGCGGCAGGCATGGCGGGCGTGCTTGCCGGGGCCACGCTGTCGCTGCCGGCCGCCGCCGCGCAGCTGCCATCAATCCCGGCGATCGGTATGCCCCAGGTCGGCATCGGCTCCGGCGATGGGGCCACCGCCGCCCCGATCGGCGCGGCCGAGCCGGGCGTCCAGGTCCAGATCGATTTCAGCCCCAACATCACCATGCCGTCCGGCGCGGCCGGCGGCGACGGCGCGCAGTCGCGCGACCAGATGCGCGAGATGCTGCGCTCGATGAGCTACGAACTGGTGCAGCTGATCGAGGACGAGCTGAAGCGCAAGCAGCGTCAGGAGTATTGACCATGTTCGCCATGCTCGGCCCGATCAGCTTCCGTCTCATCACCTATTTCGAGGGCCTGTCGAACAGGCGCGGCTATGACTATGCCCGCCACGAAGTGATCGAGGGCAAGCCGCGCCTGCAATGGATGGGCGACGATCTGGAGGAAGTGGACATCGACCTGATGTTCCATGTCTCCTACTGCAACCCGGAAGCCGAGCTGGCCAAGCTCAAGGTCGCCGGCTCCATGCACACCGCGCTGCCGCTGATCTATGGCTCGGGCCAGTATGTCGGCATGTTCGTCATCCGCACCATCCGCTCGACGGCGCGCCAGACCAATGCGCGCGGCGCGCTGGTGGCGGTCACCGCCCGCGTGTCGCTGGTCGAGCATGGCGGGTTTGGTGGTTTGGGCGGACTGCTGGGCGCGGTGATTTCGGTGGTGAACAATGCGGCCCGCGCCAGCGGTGCTGGCTCCGACACCCGTTCCAGCGCCCCGTCGACCGCGCATGCCGGCGATCCCGGCGCGGTGCCGTCCGGTTCGATCGTGAGGCAGTGACCATGAAGTATGTCGAGCACATCACCTCCGAGGGCGATCGCTGGGACCTGCTGGCCTGGCGCTATTATGGAGACCCGCACCTGTATGAACCGATCATCGCCGCCAATGTCGCGGTGCCGATCCGGCCCGCCATCGCTTCGGGCATCAGGCTGCGCATTCCGGTGCTGCCTGACGAGGTGGTGCTTGATCGTGATCTGCCGCCCTGGAAGCGAGGCCGCCAGTCATGATGGTTCCGCAGGCGACATGGCTGCTGATCTATCAGGGCGCGAACATTGGCGCTGATGCGCTCAATGTCGTCTATACCGATTTCGACCACGGCAAGTCCGATGAGATCGAGGCGCGGTTCGAGGACAAGCTGCACCGCTGGAAAGGCAGCTGGTATCCTGAAAAAGGCGACGTGATCGACCTGTCGATCGGCTGGCTCGGTCAGGGCCTTCTGCCGTGCGGCAAGTTCGAGGTTGATGAAATCGACTTCACCGGCCCGCCCGACACTGTCGTCATAAGGGGTCTGGCCGCGCCGGTGACCGACAGTTTGCGCACGAAGAAGACTAGGAGCTTCGAGAACAAGACGCTGCGGGCGATCGCCGAGCAGATCGCGGGCGAGCATGGAATGTCGGTCGAGGGCGAGATCGAGGACATCACCATCAAGCGGGTGACCCAGAACGACGAGCGCGACCTGGAGTTCCTGAAGCGCATCGCCGAGGAATACGCGCACGTCTTTGCGGTGCGCGAGAAGGTGATCACGTTCTCGACCATCAAGAGCCTGGAGGAACAGGACCCGGTGGCGGTCATTCCGCGAACCGAGATGAAGAGCTTCGCTTTCCAGGACAAGACCCACGAGGTCTACAAGGATTGCACGCTGTCCTATCACGACCCGGAAACCGCCAAGCTGATCGAGGTGACGGTCGAGGACCCGGACGTGAAGACGGGCGACACGCTCAAGGTCAAGGCCCGCGTAGAGAACGAGGCGCAGGCGAAGACCCGCGCCGAGGCCGAGCTGAAAAAGGCCAACATGAAAAAGCTCACCGGTCGGATCGAGATCGTCGGCGACCATCGCATGGTCGCGGGCAATTGCATCCAGGTGACGGGCCTGGGCAAGCTGTCGGGCAAATACTACGTCGAGACCTCGCGCCATCGCATCGAGCGCAGCGCGGGCTACACCACCGAGATCGAGGTGCGCCGTGTCGCTTAGGATTGGCATCGTGACGGAAACCGACCCGGCGGCCGCCAAGGCGCGGGTCCAGTTTCCCGACCACGACAACGTGCAGAGCTTCTGGCTCCAGGTACTTCAGGGCAAGACCAAGTCCGACAAGACCTACTGGATGCCGGTGGCGGGCGAGCATGTCGTCGTCATCATGGACAAGGGCGAGGAGGCCGGCGTCATCGCAGGCGCGATCTATTCGGAGGCCGACGCCCCGCCCTCGTCGGACCCCAACGTGCATACGATCGTTTATGGCGACGGGGCCTCGCTCACCTATGACAAGGGGAGCCAGACGTTCCGGCTCGCGGTGGGTGGTGTCTCGGTCGAGATTTCGCCGGGCGGCGTGGCCGTCACTGGCGGCAGTATCACGCATAACGGCACCACGATTGACGACACGCACACGCATGGCGGCATCGTGCCGGGCGGCGCAAGTACGGATGTTCCCGACTGACATCTTGGCGAAGCGCCGCGATCCGGGTAGGCTGCGCCGCATCCACCTTCATAGCCAGCAGCAACCACCCGGACAGATGTCCGGGTGTGAGCGCTTCGCCCCGCGCGCGATCATCCGCGCATGGTTCAGGATGTTCATCAGATAACTGCCGCTTGGTGGCAGCCCCGGCTCGATACTCATGGCGAGATCGTTGAGGGCCTTGATGACATCCATCAGTGCATCCGCATCATCCTTCTGACCCCGAAAGGTTCTGACCCGCACCGGCCCGAGTTCGGCTCGGACCTGTGGCATTACGTCGATCACCCTGTCGGCGAGGCGGTGCCGCATGTGGTGCGCGAGGGGATCGAGGCGCTGGCGCGGTGGGAGCCGAGGATCGAGGTGGTGCGCATCGTGCCGGTCGAGCTTTACGCGCATCTGCACATCACGGTGGAATGGCGCATCGACGGTCAGGGCGACCTCATGGTGACGGAGGTCCGCGATGACGTTGCCTGAACCGCATTTCATCGACCGTGACGCCGCCGCCATCACGGCCGACATGATCGCGGCCTATGAGGATGCGACCGGCCGGCCATTGCAGCCCGCCCAGGTCGAGCGCCTGATCATCAATCTTCAGGCATACCGGGAAAATCTCATTCGCATCGGCATTCAGGAGGCGGCCAAGCAGAACCTGCTCGCCTTCGCCCGCTTCCCGATGATCGACTATCTCGGCGAGCTGCTGGGCGTGTCGCGCCTGCCGCAATCGCCTTCCGTCACCACCTTGCGCTTTTCGCTGGCGGCCGCACAGGAATTGCCGGCCATCGTGCCGGCCGGGACGCGGGCGCGCTCCAGTGACGGACGCTTCACCTTCGCTACCGACCGGCTGGCGCAGGTGCCGGCCGGGTCCCTCTTTGTCGATGTGCCGGCGACGGCCGCCGAGGTCGGCGCGGCCGGCAACGGCTACGCGCCGGGCCAGGTGGCGCGGCTGCTCGATCCGGTCGCCCCGGTGGTCGCCGTGACGAACGTCTCCGAAACCCATGGCGGCCGGGACACGGAGGACGACGACCGGCTGCGCGAGCGCATCCGCGAAGCCCCGGAGAAGTTCTCGGTGGCCGGGCCTTATGGTGCCTATCGCTGGCACGCCATGACCGCGCATCAGTCGATCGTCGATGCCGCCGTCATCAGCCCGGAGCCGGGTGTCGTGCAGGTCTACGTCCTGACCGATGAGGGCCTGCCTTCGCCGGAAATCCTCGACATCGCGGACGGCGTGCTCAATCACGAAAAGGTGCGGCCGCTCTCCGATACCGTCGAGGTGTTGCCGCCTTCGCGCATCGCCTATGCGATCGAGGCGCAGATCACGCTCTTCAGGACCGCCGACGCCACGGTCACCTTGAAGGCCGCCCAGGCGGCCGCCGCTGCTTATGTGACCGCCCGCCGCGACAGCCTCGGCCGCGACCTCGTGCCCTCGCAGCTGGTCGCAGCACTGTCGGTTCCCGGTGCCTACCGCGTCGATCTGGCCTCGCCCGGCTTCCGCCAGCTCGGCCAGTCCGAATGGGCCGATTGCACGATGATCGACATCGTGATCGCGGGGGTGGGCGATGACTGACCGCACCTCCGCCCTGTTGCAGGCCGGTATCGCCGACGATCGCTCGCGCGCCCTTGTCCGGCTGATTGCGCGCCTTGACGAAATCGACCTGTCGCCGCTGCTGGTCTATCGCATTGACGAGTTTCCGGCCGACGATCTTTATCTGCTAGCCTGGCAGTTCCACGTCCTGGGCGATGAAGGCTGGAACCTCGCCGTCACCGAGGCCGACAAGCGCGACCTGATCCGCCGCGCCATAGAAATCCATCGCTATCGCGGCACGCCCTGGTCGATCCGGCAGGCGCTAGCGGCGGTCGGCTATCACGATGCCAGAATTGTCGAGAACCGCGAGCTGCAACAGCAATGGGCGGAAGCCGGCGGCGGTTTCCTCAATGGCATCTCGACGCTGGACGGCAGCTCGACACTGTCGGCTCCGGGCGGTTCCTTCCAGGTCATGACGCGGCACTGGGCCGAGTACATCATCGACATGGACGTGACCGAGGGTGTGCTCACGCTCGACGCCCAGCGCACCGTGAGACGGCTGGCCGAGATGAATGCACCGGCCCGTTCCCACCTTGTCGGCCTGCTCTACCGGATGCGCGCGACCTGGCTGGCGCAGATCAGCCTGATCGCCATGGAGGCGGCCATCGTCGCGTCCTATCGCGGCTGCGATCAGTTCGAGGTGCCGAGCTTCCGCTCGATCGGCCATGGCTGCGAGCTGCTGGGTGGCGAGAGCCTGCCCGACCTTCTCGACGGCTCCGGCCCGATCGCGGCCTTCGGCGCACTGACCGGATACATCGCCGATGGCGAGCCGCTCGATCACGGCTGGGGCAACTGGTCGGCCACCATCGTTGACGCCGCCAGCTTCGCGACCGGCGGCGATGCTGTCGAGCCGGTCGAATATCTCGACGGCTCCGGTTCGATCGAGCAGCTCGACGGTCTTTCCGCCATCCGGCTTGAGACGATCGACGGTTATGGCTCGATCAACGGCGACGACACGCTGGAGTTCGACACGCTGGAGCCGTTCCGGCCGCACGTCATCGACGGCGTCGATCGTCTCGGCCTTGTCGTCGGTCATCCCGGCATCTGGTCGCGCGGCCACATGACCATCCACAACCACCGGCACATCACGAGGGAAGCGGCATGAGCGCCATTCTTGCAACCAACCAGTTCCGCCATGCCGTCGCGCATGGTGTCGCCGAGGGCGGCTCGGTCCCTCGCGCCGTCGCGATCGCCTTCGGCACCGGCACCATGCCGCCTTCGGTGGCGGATGAGGAGCTTGAGGCCGAGCTGATCAGGAAGCCGCTACTGTCGGCCGTGGCCGAGGGTGTGGTGCTGCGCGTCAAGGGCACGCTGCTCGGCACCGAGGCCGGCAGCGCCACCATCACGGAAGTCGGCATCTTCGCCGAAGGCGGCATCCTGATGGGAAGGCGCGTCTTCGCGCCCAAGCAGCTGGAGCCGGTGACGCGCATCGACTTCGATCTTGATTTTCAATTCTAGGAGAGAACCATGGCGAACATTGCTGGCGAGCCGACCTTCCAGCCTCATGTGAGGCAGCTCGAAACCACTGATCCCAAGCACCCCGACACCTGGAACCCGAACTATCAGGTGCTCATCAACAATGACGTCTACCTGAAGGGTGAGGTCGAGACCGTCTTCGACCAGCTCGGCCGGATGGATGAGCGCGTCGATACGATCGAGGTGGACAGCGCCGCCGCCTTGAGCCGGGCGATCCGGCTGGACTGGCTCTACAGCTCCTATCGCATCGCCATCGAGCTGTTCCTCGAAAGCTGGACGCTGCTCGATACCGAGCAGGTCGCCGTGGTCGCCACGGTCGCGGGTGACGAGAGTGTCGATGTTGTCGACACGGCCACGCTGGTCGCTGGCGAGGAATATGTGATCTTCGACGGCGAGAACAGCGAAACGCTGGTGATCGCCGAAATCCTGACCGGTCAGCGCTTCCGCGCCAGCGGCATCCTTGCCCACACCTTCGGCGAGGGCGCGGTCATTGCTCGCACCAACTGGCTTGTCGACCACGGCAGGGCGATCGCGGGCGACGGCGGGGTCTACTTTTCCCAGCCGCTCAATCTCGGCATCGCGCCTGGCCCGCGCGCCGTTGTCCTTCGCCGCGCCGATACGGACCTCGAAATCACCGTGGCCTTCAAGGATGCGACTCATACTGAATGGACCGATGTGCCGTGGAGCTGGCGTCGAGAGGTCGCGCCGGACGTGATCGATGTGGAATATTACGTGCCGGCTTCCGGCGAGTTCCGGCTGAAGATCACCAGCGCCCATGGCGAGAGCGAGACGGACCTGACCATCCACAATTTCGTCGGGGTCACCGAACCGACGAACCTCGGCGGCGTCCACAACGGGCCATTCCAGCCGGTAAACGCCGCGCCCGAAGACGCCGCCACCGGCCTGCCCGAAACGCCGACGCTGGCGATCGCCGGCTATTCGTCGCCGGGCAACAGCCCGCAACAGGCGATCGAGTTCCAGCTGATCGAGGCGGCCGGCAGCTTCGCCGCGCCGCTTGAAGAAAGTGGATCGCTGCCGGCCGGCAATGCGTGGTCGGTCCCGCCGGCCGTGCTGACCGAAGGTGGTTCATATCGCTGGCGCGCCCGCGTCCAGGACGCCGAGGGCGAATGGTCGCCCTGGTCCGTCGATACCGGCTTCACGGCGGCCGCGAGCTTCGAGTATGTGCGCGCGCCGCAGAACACCAGCCCAGCCAATGGCGCAACCGACATTGCCGCGCAGCCGACGCTCTACACGTCCGAGTTCGAAGTCCATGGCGGCGGCGAGGAAGATCACGTCGCCACCCAGTGGCAGATCAGGCGCGCGACCGGCTCTTATTCCAACCCGGTCTGGGACAGCGGCGAAGACGCGGTCAATCTTGTCGAGGTGGTGGTTCCGACCGAGGTGCTTCAGGATGGCGAAACTGCCTATTTCTGGCGGGCGCGGCACAAGGGTGCGGATAGTGGCTTTTCCGAATGGTCGGCCGAGACCCGCTTCACCACCAAGGAGCTGTTCGCCGTCATCATCGGTATCTCGCTGGTCAATTCCGGCGGCGGTGCCGGCGTCTGGGCGCGCGTTGACGAGGACGGCAACAACCGGGCGGTCGATGCCTCCTACTTCAATAATCACCCTGTCTTCGCCGGTGTCACCGATGTCACCATTGACGGCCAGGCGATGGTGCTGGTCCCGGCCTTCTACTTCAGGGTGGCCGATGCGCCTCCCGGCTCCGATCGCGCTGGCCGGCGCTGCTGGTGGATTTCCGATCAGCCGCTTCCGGGCTTCGAGCGCCATCCGGCCTTCTTCGACGCTGGCCAGCCGATCCCGCATTTCTATGTCGGAAAATATCAGGGCACGGCAGATGGCGGCACGAAGCTCGGCTCGGCGGCCGGCGTCAATCCGCTCGTGTCGCTCGACTTCCCCACCATGAAGGCGCGTGCGGCGGCGCGGAATACCGGCGGCGTCGAGGGCTTCTCGCTCTGGAGCATCTACCAGTTGTCGGCGATCCAGATGCTGGCGCTGATCGAGATGGGCGGGGCCGACAGTCAGGCGCTGATCGGTCAGGGCCGTGTCAACGAAAGCAGCGCCGCAAACACCAATGCCGCCGATGTCGCGCAGGCGACCTGGCGCGGCATCGTCGGCCTGTGGGGTAACGTCTGGCAGATGGTCGACGGCCTGCGCCAGAACTCCGGCGGTACGCTTGAGGTCTGGGATCGGCTGGGGCAGCGCAACTTCGTTTCCACCGGCATCACGCCGCCTTCGAGCGGCTGGATGGTCAGCGTCAATCACGCCAGTGGCGGCGGCTGGGACCTGCGCGACATGTTCGTTGCCCAGACCGTCGACGGCACCCAAGGCAATGGCACCTTCGCCGATTACTTCTATCGCAACACTGGCGAACGTGTCGCCTACCACGGCGGCTACTGGAGCTACGGGTCGCTCGCGGGTCTCTTCAACCTGAACCTGAGCGACGCCCCTTCGGACTCGCACACGCACATCGGTGCCCGCCTCGCAAAGGTTTAGCTGCAACCTGCAAACTGTGTTCTGACGGCCGCGCGATAGCGCGGCCCCTTAAAACGGAGATCGACCATGGCTCAATTCGGACTTGAAACATCGTGGAGCGCCATTCCCGCGCTCGACCTGCCGGGCTTCAGCCACACGCTCGAAGAGAGCGAGTGGCGGCGCACGATCAAGGTCTACGCCGTGCCCGAGGCAGTCAGCGAAAGCCGGTATTTCGTATCGGAGACGGCGGCCAACGAGGTCGAGGAAGCGCCGCCCAGCCTTGTGCGCGAGACCGATCTGCTCGCGCATTTCGTTGTCCAGCCGGACGGCGATGCGCAGCTGATCAGGGTACGGCCGGAGGTGCGGGTCGCGTGATGTGTCTCACCATCTCGACGGCCTGAAAATTCTCACCAAACTGGAAGAGCTTGATGCGTACAGTCACAAGGTGGCATTGCAGTTTCCGAAATATGAGCGTCACGTCCTGTCGGCCGAGATCAGGACAACGCTCAACCGGCTCCTGCATCTCACCGTCACGGCCGCCAAGCGCTACCACAAGAAAACCACCCTTCATGACCTCGATATCGAGGTCGAGTATCTGCGGGCGCTCATCCGCAAGGCATGGCGTCTGCGATACATCACGGAGCATCGGTACGAAATCTGGTCCCGGCATATCGATGAAATCGGCCGTATGGTCGGTGGCTGGATCAAGTCCGTGCAGGGCAACGGCCGATAACGGCGGCAACTGGAGCAACGGGTCGAACGCGGGTCTCTTCAACCTGAACCTGAACAACGCCCCTTCGAACTCGAACACGAACATCGGTGCCCGCCTCGCAAACGAGCTACGCCAGAAGGCGGCGCGTCTACGGAGCGCCGTCCAGTGCAGTTCATTTGGGGTCGCTGTCCTTTCCCTATCGGGGATGAAGATAAACCGGCGGTTGCGGCAAGTAGGGCTTCACGGTCCGAACGTGGCAACCGCCATTTTTTCAGGAGGTGCAGGTGCCTAAGCCGGTCAACGGCCTGTGGGACGCCATCACATCGTTCGAAAACCTCGTTGCCGCCTATCACGAATGCCGACGCGGCAAGCGCTATACCGAGGCCGCGCTCAAGTTCTCCTTTTCCGTCGAGCAGAAGCTTTTCGAGCTTCAGGGCGAGCTGCTCAATATGTCCTGGTCGCCCGGTCGGCCGCACGAGTTCATGGTGCGCGATCCCAAGCCGCGACTGATCCAGGCTCCACCCTTCGCCGATCGCGTCGTTCATCATGCGCTCGTAAGGGTCATTGAACCGCTCTTCGAGCGCCGCTTCATCAAGGACAGCTACGCCTGCCGGAAGGAAAAAGGCGTCCACGCCTCGGTCGATCGCCTTCAGGCGTTCCTGCGGGCAAGGCAACCGCGCGAGGACCGCACCTGGGCGCTTCAGGCCGACATCAGCAAATACTTCGCCTCGATCAATCACGACCGCCTGATGACAATCATTGCGCGCATGGTCGGCGACCGGAAGGCGCTCTGGCTCTGCCGCCAGATCATTGGTGGTTACGGCTATGACGAGGGTGTCGGCATCCCGGTCGGGGCGCTGACCTCGCAGCTCTTCGCCAATGTCTATCTCGACCAGCTCGACCACTGGGCGAAGGATCAGATGGGCGTCGAGCACTATCTGCGATACATGGATGATTTCGTGATCCTCGGCAGCGACAAGGCCGACCTGTGGCGGTTCTATGACGGCCTGGCCGACTTCCTCGCCACCGATCTGTCGCTGCGCCTCAACCGCAAGACCAGCGTCTTCCCGGCGTCGCGCGGCATCGACTTCTGCGGCTATCGCGTCTGGACAACGCACGTCCTTCCCCGCAAGCGCAACGTCAAGAAGGCGCGGCGCAAATTCCGTCATCTGGCTGCGCAGTACCATCGCGGCCTGATGACCTTCGAGGAGATCAAGCCCTACGTCACCAGCTTCACCGGGTACATGAAGCACTGCCAGTCGCGCCGGACGGTCGAGACGATGCTCGATGAGTTCGTTCTGATCCCGGCCAGACGGGAAAGGAAAGACCATGAATGACCTCGCCCGCGTGAAGCCCCTGACGCCGCTGGCTCCCTACATCGGCGGCAAGCGGAACCTCGCCAAGGCCATCATAAAGCGGATCGATGCAACGCCTCACGACTGCTACGCGGAGGTGTTCGTCGGCATGGCCGGTGTGTTCCTGCGCCGCCATCTGGTTCCGAAATCGGAGGTCATCAACGATTTCAGCCGGGATGTGGCGACCTTCTTCCGGGTGCTCCAGCGGCACTATGTGCCCTTCACCGAAATGATGCGCTTCCAGCTCACCACCCGCGCCGAGTTCGAGCGGCTCTGCGCCACCGATCCCGATACGCTCACCGATTTGGAGCGTTCGGCGCGCTTCCTCTATCTCCAGAACACCGCCTTCGGCGGCAAGGTGGCCGGCCGCAATTTCGGAGTGGCAATGGATCGCCCGGCCCGGTTCGATATCACCCGCCTGGGGCCGATGCTGGAGGAGGTCCATTCCCGCCTTGCCCGCGTCGTGATCGAGTGCCTGCCTTACGACGCCTTCATCACCCGCTACGACCGGCCCGGAACGCTCTTTTATATGGATCCGCCCTACTGGGGCCACGAGCGGGACTATGGCGACGGCATGTTCTCGCGACAGGACTTCCTTCATCTGGCGTCCATGCTGCGCGGGCTGCGGGGCCGTTTCATCCTGTCGATCAACGACCGGCCCGAGGTGCGGGAGGTCTTCGACGGCTTCCATATAGAGGCGGTCGAGACCACCTACACCCTGTCAGCCAAGGGCGCGAAGCGGGTTGGCGAGCTGATCATCAGCGGAGGCGGCCATGCTCATTGACCTCGATAAGGCCCGTGCCTTGCGTGAAGCCGCACTCAACGGCCCGGACACTGACTGCATAATCGGCGATGGCGAGGGGCGCGCCATGCTTCTTTTCGCCGTAGACTGGGAGCACGAGGGTCGCCGTTGGACCGTCCAGATCGCCGCCTATGACTGGGAAGACGCCGAGGCCCGCCTGGCGTCGATCCGGTCGAGCGGGGCAGTGGTCGGCATGGTCGTAGCGCAGGGGCCAGCGCCTTGGTATACGGGCGATATAAGTGACGTTTAAACGGGGTGTTGAAGTGTGTTTAAAGGGCGCTCAAATGACCGCTCGGCGACTGCGCAAACCTCGTGGCGGAAGTGCGCAAACCTCTTGGCGCGCTACAGCGTATCCGGATCGAAAGGCTCGCCCTGCCCTCCCCAATCCCCCTGGCCCGGATTGTCGAAAAGATGATCCCGCTC
>JBAYRO010000082.1:0-14330 GCA_041676645.1 Burkholderiaceae bacterium
CACCCGCCCGCCGATGCTGCGCGCCGCGCGCGATGTCGTCGCCCAGCGCTTCGGCGAGGAGACCGCCCTGCGCCTGACCGAACTGAATCCCTCGCTGGTCCTTGCCGCGGATCTCGCGCACGACGCGATCGCGGATGCCACCACGGTCGTCGGTGGCGCCCAGCCGCGGCCCATGCCGCCGCCGTCGGCGATTCGCTCAGGCTCGCCCATTGCGCCGCCGCCCGTGCCCGGCGCGGCCGGTATCCGGGGCGAAGCCCGCAGCGTGCCCGGGCGCGATGGCGCGCCCGAGCCGAACCTGCCCCTGATGCGCTTCTAGTCTTTCCCGCGAGATGCGTCATCGGCGCCAGAATGCTTGACACGGGTCGGTGATTTCGTAAATAGTACGATCGTTCGATTAGCACGATCGTTCGATTTTCCATCGACATCTCCCTGCGGAGGTTCTTTCGGATGTCCCAGCGCGAGCAGCGCGTGCGCAAGGGTGAGCAGACCCGGGCGGCGATCATCGATACCGCCCTCGAGCAGGCCGCCGGCCAGGGCCTCGAGGGGCTCACCATCGGTTCGCTGGCCGAGCGCATGCGCATGTCCAAGAGCGGCGTCTTCGCCCATTTCGGCTCGCGCGAGGATCTCCAGATCGCGGTGCTGAAGGAGTACGAGCGACGTTTCGCCGAGGACGTCCTCACCGCGAGCCTCGATGCGCCTCGCGGCCTGGCGCGGCTCGCCGCCATGCTGGGGCGCTGGATCGAGCGGTCGACCCGCAAGGCGGAGCCCGGCTGCCTCTGGATATCGGGCGCCGCCGAATACGATGATCGTCCCGGCGCGGTGCGCGACGAGCTCGTCGCCATGGTCCGGTCCTGGAAGTCCGCCCTGTCGCGGGCGATCCAGCTCTCGATCGAGACCGGCGAGCTGCGCGCCGACACCGATGTCTCCGAGATGGTCTTCGACATCTACGGCGTCATCCTCGTGCTGCACCATGATTCCCGCCTGCTCGCCAGCCCATCGGCGGGCGAGCGGGCTCGCCTCGCCATTGCCCGGGTCATCGATGCGCGCCGTCCCGGGCCACGTTCGGCCGCATCCACCGCCGATTCCCGCGCTGCCCACCGCAGCACCGCCTGAGCCCCGCCCCGACCCCACAGCCGACCGAATCCCCATATCCACGGAGACGACATGCCCCAGTTCCAGGCTCCCCTACGCGACATGCAGTTCGTCCTGCACGAACTCCTCGATGTCGAGAAAGAGCTCGCGCAGCTTCCCGCACATGCCGAAGTCAATCGCGAGCTGCTCGACCAGGTCCTCGAGGAAGGCGGCAAATTCTGCAGCGAGATCCTCTTCCCGCTCAATCGCAGTGGCGACGAGGAAGGCTGCCGTCATGAGGGTGACGGGGTCGTGCGCACCCCCGCCGGCTTCAGGGAAGCCTGGGACCAGTTCCGCGAAGCCGGCTGGCCGACCCTGACCTGCGACCCCGAGTTCGGGGGCCAGGGCATGCCGGCGGTTGCGGGGCTCGCCATGCAGGAGATGCTCAATTCCGCCAACCAGGCCTGGGCCATGTATCCCGGCCTGACCCACGGCGCCTACGAGGCGCTGCTCGCCCACGGGACCGATGAGCAGAAGGCGACCTACCTGCCCAAGCTGGTGTCGGGTGAATGGACCGGGACCATGTGCCTGACCGAGGCCCACTGCGGCACCGACCTCGGCCTGCTGCGCAGCCGCGCCGAGCCCCGGGACGACGGCAGCTATCGCATCACCGGCAGCAAGATCTTCATCTCCTCGGGCGAGCACGACCTCGCCGGGAACATCGTCCATCTCGTGCTCGCGCGCCTGCCCGACGCGCCCGAGGGCACGAAGGGAATCTCGCTGTTCATCGTGCCGAAGTTCCTCCCCGATGCCGACGGCAATCCCGGCGAGCGCAATGCCGTGGTGTGCACCCGCATCGAGGAGAAGATGGGCATCCACGCCAACGCCACCTGCGAGATGAGCTTCGAGAACGCGATCGGCACCCTCGTCGGCGAGCCCAACAAGGGCCTGAACGCGATGTTCGTGATGATGAACGCGGCGCGCATCGGGGTCGGCATGCAGTCGCTCGGCCTGATGGAAGTCGCCTACCAGAATGCGGCGGCCTACGCGAAGGAACGCCTGCAGATGCGCTCGCTGTCGGGGGCGAAGGAGCCCGACCAGCCGGCCGACCCGATCATCGTCCATCCCGATGTGCGCCGCATGCTGCTCACCCAGCGCGCCTGGATCGAGGGTTCGCGCGCCTTCGCGCTCTGGCTCGCGCTGCAGGCCGACATCGCGCATGCGCATCCCGACGAGGAACGCCGCGGCGAGGCCGAGGACACGCTCGCGCTGCTCACCCCGGTGGTCAAGGCCTTCCTCACCGACAACGGCTACCAGTCGGCGACGCTCGCCCAGCAGGTCTACGGCGGCCATGGCTACATCCGCGAATGGGGCATGGAGCAGTATGTGCGCGATGCCCGCATCAACATGATCTACGAAGGCACCAACGGCGTGCAGGCGCTCGACCTGATCGGCCGCAAGGTGCTGGGCGACGCCGGCGCGAAGCTGCGCCGCTTCGGACAGCTGGTTCGCGAGCTGATCGAGACCGAAGGCACGAACGAGGAGATGTCCGAGTTCATCGATCCGCTCGCGGATCTCGCCGGCAAGGTCGAGAAGTTCACGATGGAGATCGGCATGAAGGCGATGCAGAACGCCGACGAGGCCGGGGCGGCGTCGACCGATTACCTGCGGGTCATCGGCCACCTGGTGCTTGGTTATTTCTGGGCCCGCATGGCCAGGGTCGCGCTGGACAAGCGCGACTCGGGCGATCGCTTCTACGAGGCCAAGCTGCATGTGGCGCGCTTCTATTTCGCCCGCCTGATGCCCGAGACCGCCGCCCTGATGCGCTCGGCGCGATCGGGGGCGGACAATCTCCTGGCGCTCGACGCCGAACTCTTCTGATCCCACCCATCGAACAGGAGGACTCCGTGTCCAATCCGATCATCAGGAAAGTCGCGGTGCTCGGCGCCGGCGTGATGGGCGCGCAGATCGCGGCGCATCTCGCCAGCGCGCGCGTCGAAGTGCTGCTCTACGACCTGCCCGCGAAAGGGGACTCGCCCAATGCCACCGTCGACCGCGCGATCGCCGGCCTGCGCAAGCTCAAGCCCGCACCGCTCGCGCATCCGGATATCGCCGACTGGATCGTGGCGGCCAACTACGACGACGATCTCGAGAAGCTCGCCGGCTGCGACCTGGTGATCGAGGCGATCGCCGAGCGCATGGACTGGAAGCATGCGCTCTACGAGAAGGTCTCTCCCCACCTGGCGGCCGACGCGGTATTCGCGACCAATACCTCCGGCCTGTCGATCGGCGAACTCTCGCAGGGCTTCGACGCCGACTTGCGCAAGCGCTTCTGCGGCGTGCATTTCTTCAATCCGCCGCGCTACATGCACCTCGTCGAGCTGATCCCGACCACGGATACCGATCCGGCCATCGTCGACCGGCTCGAGAGCTTCCTCACGACGGTTCTCGGCAAGGGCTGCATCCGGGCGAAGGACACGCCGAACTTCATCGCCAACCGGGTCGGCATCTTCAGCATGCTGGCGACGATCCACGAGGCCGGGAAGTTCGGCCTGTCCTACGACGTCGTCGACGACCTGACCGGCACGAAGCTGGGTCGCGCGAAGTCCGGCACCTTCCGCACCGCGGACGTGGTGGGCATCGATACGCTCGCGCATGTCATCCGGACCATGGAGGACAATCTCGCCGACGATCCGTTCGCGGCCGTCTACCGGACGCCGGAGGTGGTCGCGAAGCTGGTTGAGCAAGGCGCGCTCGGCCAGAAGAGCGGCGCCGGCTTCTATCGCAAGGAAGGCAGGAACATCCTGCGGCTCGACCCGGCGAAGGGCGAATACGTCCCCGCCGGCGGCAAGGCCGACGACACCGTTGCCCGCATCCTCAAGAAGAAGACCTGGGGCGAGCGGCTCGCCCTGCTGCGCGAATCGAAGAACCCGCAGGCGAAGTTCGTCTGGGCGGTGCTTCGCGACGCCATGCACTACGCGGCCACGAAGCTCGAGGAGATCGCCGACAACGCCCGCGATCTCGACCTCGCGATGCGCTTCGGCTTCGGCCAGCAGCAGGGGCCGTTCGAGGTCTGGCAGCAGGCCGGCTGGCAGCAGGTCGCGCAATGGATCCGCGAGGACATCGCCGCCGGCGAGGCGATAGCGCCGGTGGAACTGCCGGCCTGGGTGTTCGAGGGCCCGGTGGCGGAGCGCGGCGGGGTGCACCAGCCCGAGGGCTCCTGGTCGGCCTCGCGCGGCGAATTCGTGCCGCCGCGGGAATTGCCGGTCTATCGCCGCCAGCTGTTCCGGGCGAGCGTGGCCGGCGCCGATGCGCGCAGCGGCCACAGCGCCGGCACCACCGTCTTCGAGGACGAGTCGATCCGCCTCTGGACGCTCGACGAACCCGGCCTGGACGAAGTCCTCATCGCTTCGATCCGCACCAAGGTCCACGCCATCGGTCCCGGTGTCGTCGACGGCCTGCTCAAGGCCGTCGACATCGCCGAGGAGCGCTGCAAGGGCCTGGTGATCTGGTCGCCCGACGATCCCTTCTCGGTGGGCGCCGACCTGCAGGCGATGCTGCCCGTGTTCATGAGCGGCGGCGCCAAGGCGATCGGACCGATCGAGGAGAAGCTCCAGCAGGCGATGATGCGGCTGCGCTATGCGCAGGTGCCGACGGTGGCGGCGGTCTCCGGCATGGCCCTGGGCGGCGGCTGCGAACTCGCGATCCACTGCGCCCGCCGGGTGGCCAGCCTCGAGAGCTACATCGGCTTGGTCGAGGTCGGGGTCGGCCTGATTCCCGGCGCGGGGGGGCTTGCCTACGGCGCCCGGCGCGCGTCCGAGGAGCAGCAGGCGGCGCCCGATGCCTACCTGCTCGACTTCCTCAAGAAGTACCTGATGGCGGCGGCCACGGCGCAGGTCGCCACCTCGGCGATCGAGGCGCGTCGCATCGGCTACCTGCTCGAGTCGGATCCGGTGGTGTTCAATCCGCACGAGCTGCTGTACGTGGCGCTGCGCGAGGCGCGTGCGATGCACGAAGCCGGTTATCGTCCGCCGCGGCGGGCGCGCATCCGGGTGGCCGGGCGCAGCGGCACCGCGACGATCATGGCGCAACTCGTCAACATGCGCGACGGCGGCTTCATCTCGGCGCACGACTTCCACCTCGGACAGACCATCGCGGGGATCATGTGCGGCGGCGACGTCGAGGCCGGCTCGATCGTCGACGAAGCCTGGCTGCTGCGCCTCGAGCGCGAGGCCTTCGTCGGCCTGATCGAGCACCCCAAGACCCAGGAACGCATCATGAGCATGATGCAGACCGGCAAACCGGCGCGCAACTGAGCGCCAGCGGAGGAACATCCATGACCCGTCAAGTCCAGGACGCCTACATCGTCGCGGCCCAGCGCACTCCGATCGGCAAGGCGCCGAAGGGCGTGTTCCGCAATCTCCGGCCCGACGACCTGCTGGTGCACGCCATGCGTTCGATGCTCGCCGACGTACCGTCGCTCGATCCGGCGGTCATCGAGGACGCCATCGTCGGCTGCGCGATTCCCGAGGCCGAGCAAGGCCTCAACGTGGCGCGGATGGCCGTGCTGCTCGCCGGCCTGCCGAACTCCATCGGCGGCGTGACCGTCAACCGCTTCTGCGCTTCCGGCCTGACCGCGCTGGCGATGGCCGCCGACCGCATCCGGGTCGGCGAGTCCGACGCCATCATCGCCGCCGGCACCGAATCGATGAGCATGGTGCCGATGATGGGCAATCGTCCGTCGATCAACATGCACACGTTCGACTCGGACGAGAACGTCGGCATCGCCTACGGCATGGGCCTGACCGCCGAGAAGGTGGCCCAGCAATGGAAGGTCGACCGCGAGGCCCAGGACGCTTTCGCGCTCGAGTCGCATCGCAGGGCGGTCGCGGCCCAGGAAGCCGGCGAGTTCGCCGACGAGATCGCGCCGATCGAGGTGGTCGAGAAGTTCCCCGACCTCGACGGCGGCCGCATCGAGGTACGCAGCCGGCGGGTCGAGCTCGACGAGGGGCCGCGCAGGGACAGCACGGCCGAGGCCCTGGCGAAGCTGCGCCCGGCCTTCGCCGCGCCTCGCTCGCCGCAGGGCAAGGCCACCGGCATGGGCTCGGTGACCGCCGGCAACAGTTCTCAGACCTCCGACGGCGCCGGCGCCCTGCTCGTGGTGTCCGAGAAGATCGTCAAGCAGTTCGACCTCACGCCGCTGGCGCGCTTCGTCTCCTTCGCGGTGCGCGGCGTGCCGCCCGAGATCATGGGCATCGGGCCCAAGGAGGCGATTCCGGCCGCCTTGCGCAGCGCCGGACTGAGCCTCGCCGACATCGGCTGGATCGAACTCAACGAGGCCTTCGCCGCGCAGTCGCTGGCGGTGATGCGCGATCTCGAGATGAACCCGGAGGTGGTCAACCCGATGGGCGGCGCGATCGCGCTCGGCCATCCGCTCGGCGCCACCGGCGCGATCCGCGCCAGCACCGTGGTGCATGCCCTGCGCCGGCGCCAGCTGCGCTACGGCATGGTGACGATGTGCGTCGGGACCGGGATGGGCGCCGCGGGTATCATCGAGCGGGCCTGATCGGCTCCGCCTCCGCGCGGACCGGAGTTGCAGGACGCAGTGGGCGGCATGTTGCCGCCCGTTTTCACGATGACACAGGAGACGGGATGACGATCCGCATCGAGAGCCGCGACGGGGTGCTGAGCCTGGGGTTCGACCGACCCGAGCGCAAGAACGCGATCACCGCCGCGATGTACGCCCAGCTTGCCGACGGGCTGGCGCAGGCGGCGAGCGATGATTCGCTGCGCGTGGTCCTGATCCACGGCGACGAGAACGTCTTCACCGCCGGCAACGACCTGGCGGACTTCCGGGACAATCCACCCAGTGGCACCGATACGCCGGTGCAGCGTTTCCTGCAGGGCCTGCTCGAGCTCGACAAGCCGCTCATCGCGGCGGTCTGCGGCCACGCCGTCGGCGTGGGAACCACCATGCTCCTGCACTGCGACCTGGTCTACGCTGGCGACAACGCGAAGTTCGCCACCCCCTTCGTCAACCTCGGGCTCTGCCCCGAGGCGGCATCGAGCCTGCTCCTGCCGCGGCTCGCGGGCCATACCCGGGCGGCCGAGGCGCTGCTCTTCGGCGAGCCTTTCGGCGCCGCCGACGCGCTTGCGATGGGCCTGGCCAACGAGATGCTGCCGGCCGCGGAGACCATCGCCCGCGCCCGCGAACGGGCGGGCGCCCTGGCCACGCGGCCGCTCGCTTCCCTGGTCGCCACCAAGCGGCTGATGCGCGCGCCCGTGCGGCAGGCCTGCGCGGACGCGATGGCGGCCGAAGGCGAGCAGTTCCGACGCATGCTGCACGAGCCGGCCGCGCGCGAGGCCTTCGCGGCATTCATGGAGAAGCGCAAGCCCGACTTCAGCCGCCTCTGATCGAATGCGACCCGTATGAGCCGGGCCTGGCGCCGACGCGCCGCGGTCAGGCGCTCGCATCCTTGCGCACGAGCGGCTCGATCGACACCGAGCCGGCCTCGCTGCCGATCCACCACAGGCCTTCGCTCGCGTTGGCCTGTATCCGCATCGTGCGTCGGGCAAGGGCGGCGAGCTCCAGGGTGGCGGCCACCGGCAGTTCCACGACAGCGAGGCGATCGAGCCGTTCGAGGGCTTCGCCGTGCTGGCGCCACCACAGCGCCGCGTTGCGGCCGTAGCTGAGCGCGACCACCCGGGCGGCGCGTCCACAGGCGCGCCGCAGCCGGCGTTCATCGGGCAGGCCGACCTCGATCCAGAGTTCTATCGCGCCGGTATCGTCGCGCAGCCAGAGATCGGGCTCATCGACGTCGGACAGCCCGGCGCCGAAGCCGAGCGCCGGGTCGGCATGCATCGCGAAGGCCAGCAATCGGACCATCATGCGCTCCTCGGTTTCCGAGGGATGGCGTGCCAGCGTCAACGCATGGTCGTGGTAATAGCCGCGGTCGATGTCGGCGATCGCGAGCTCGATCCGGTGGATGGTGGATTTCAGGGCCATGGGCGGTACTTCGTCACGAAGGCGGGGAGAGTCTCCCACAGTCGGGCGCCATGCGTGGCATCATCAGGCGCTGCTTCCAGTAGTTCCGGATTCCGTTCGACCATGTCCGCCCTGATCGATGCGGCCCTTGCCACGCATTCTCCCGGCCCCGGCACCGGCCCGTCGGCCGGCCGCGTCGCGCTGGTCGCGGGCGCGGTGGGGCGCCAGGGAGAGGCCTTGCTGGCGGCGGTGCTCGCCCGTGGCGGCTATTCCCGGGTCCATGTCCTGTCCGACGCTCCCATGGCGCTCGGGATCGACCGCCTGGAGCTCTGCGCGCTCGGCGAGCTGCCCCGGATCGACGACATCCTGATGCTGGTCAGCCAGGGGGAAGACTCCGCCGAACGCTCCTTTCACGGCCGTGATGCCCCCTTCGTCCAGGTGACGGGAGGCGATGCGGGGCGGGTGGCGGCGGCGGCCTGCGCGACCGGGGCACGACGCTTGCTGGTGATTCGCCCGAGTCCAGCCTGGCAACAGCTCGGCGACCTGCAGCGCTCGCTGGGTGGCGCCGATGAACTCGAGTTGGCGCAATTGCCGTTCCAGTCGGTGCTCATCCTGCGCCCGGTCCGCATCGGCGGCGGCCCGGGCGGCGACTGGCTGCGCCGCGTGGTGAACACATACATGAGCCTGCAGTTCCTGATGACGCCGAAATCGATCCCCACCCTGACCTCCGACCAGGTTGCCAGAGCCGCCCTGCGGGCACTCGGATTGCCCGGTCACGGCATCCGGGTCATGCTCGCCCGGCAGCTCGCGGAACTGCTCGAATCGGCCGGCGCCACCGGCGCGAGCCGTTGACCGGGCCGCGCATGCCGTCGGCCGACCTTTTCTTGACCGCCGGGGGTGCGCTGGCCATCGTGGTGGCCGAGGCGCCGATACCAGCCGGCGGG
This sequence comes from Burkholderiaceae bacterium, assembly GCA_041676645.1. GTDB lineage: Bacteria > Pseudomonadota > Gammaproteobacteria > Burkholderiales > Burkholderiaceae_E > JAMLIN01. The sequence continues at coordinate 9,001 of JBAYRO010000082.1, forward strand.
TCCATCGAGAGGTAGTGTGCGAGTCCTGTTCTTCCTCCGCGAACGACATCCGACCTTCAGAGTCGACGTCACGGTGCTCTTCGGGAAATTCCTGTCCCGCCTGGGTGTTGCATCCGATCTCGTGACCCTGCGCGAGCCCGGCGAGCAAGCCGAATGGGGTGGGGGCGAGGTTTTCGGGCCCGAGGCCGGCGGGGGCCGGTTCCGGATCAACCTGGCCACGCTCCTCAACGATTTTCGCGGGCTGGCGCGAATCGGCCGCGACTACGACATGGTGCTGGTGCGCGACAAGCCACTGTTCACGCTCTGGGCCTGGCTGGTGGCGCGGATGCGCGGCATCCCGTTCGCCTACTGGATGTCCTTCCCCCTGCCCGAGAGCGCGCTCGAGTTCGCGCGCGAGCGTGGTGCGAGCATAGGTCTGCTGCGCTGGCTGGTGGTGTACGCTCGCGGCCTGCTCAGCTACTGGGCACTGTACAAGGTGGTGCTGCCGCGTGCCGACATCGCCTTCCTGCAGAGCGACGAGATGGTGCGCGCACTGCAGGCCCGGGGCATCCGCATGCGCCATCCGGTGGCGGTCCCCATGGGAGTCGATCGTGAAGCGATCGAGAGGATCATGGCGCGCGACGATGCCGCGATCGATCCGGCCGTGGCGCACTGGCTGGCGCGGACGCGTTCCTCCGAAACCATCGTCTATCTCGGCACCGTCGAGGAGAACCGCCGGCTCGAACTGGCCCTGGAGGCCTTCGCGACCGTCCTGCGGGCGCGGCCCGAAGCCTTGCTGCTGATCATCGGCAATGCCGACGAACCGGGCGATATCGAGAAGCTCAAGGCGCTGGCGCAGCAACTGGGCATCGCGCCACGGGTGATCTTCACCGGCTGGCTCGACATGGACACGGCATGGCAGCTGGTGCGTGCCGCCCGGGTCGGCTTTTCGCCGTGTCCGCGCGGAGTGCTCTACGACGTCGCCTCGCCGACCAAGGCCGTCGAGTACATGGCGCTCGGCCTGCCGGTGGTGGCCAATGATCTGCCCGACCAGGCTTTCGTGATCGGCCGCAGCGGCGGGGGGCTGTGCACCCCCCTCGATCCGGACGCCTTTGCCGCCGCCATGATCGAACTGCTCTCCGATCGCGAGGCGGCGGCCGGTCGCGGCCAGGCCGGACGACAGTGGGCGCTCGAGAATCGCAACTACGAGAGGCTCGCGACCATGGTCCGCGACGCAATGCTGGCCGTGGTGCCGGCCGGGGAGATCGAGCGTGCCTGAAGTGGAACCGATGCTTCGCGAATTCGATACCGGGGACGAGGCCGGGACCGCGAACCGGACCGATCGGCGCAATGCACCGGGGGTGCGCGATGCCGGGGCCGGCCCACGCAGCAGCGTGCCGGACCGCAGCGAGGTTCGCAGCGGGGACGACGACCAGGGCCTGGAAACCGGCGCAGCGGCGAGCAGCGGCGGCGCGGGCATGGCCCGACGGGTTCTGATGGTCTGCACGGCCGGGCGCGGCGGCATGCTGTCGGTGATCGAGAGCTACCGGCTCGACGGACTGTTCGATCGCTGGGGCGTTCGCCTGTTCTCGCCCCACGACGAGGGCAGCCTTGCCCGGCGACTTTATCTCGCGGCCGTCGAGATCCTGCGCTTCATCGTCGAGATCCTGACGCACCGCGTCACCCTGGTGCATTGTCACGCGGCCGAGCTCGGCAGCTTCTGGCGCAAGTCGATCTTCGGACTGCTCGCGCGCGCGCGTCGCATTCCGGTGCTCTTCCACCTGCATGGCGCCGAGATGAAGGATTTCTACGATGCCCAGGCGGCGCCGATCCGACGCCTGATCACCTGGATCCTCGAGCGCTATTCGGCGGTGGTGGTGCTCTCCCCGAGCTGGGCCGACTGGGTGCATTCGGTGGCGCCCGGGGCACGCGTCTTCGTGCTGCACAACTACGTCCGCATGCCCGCGATCGAGCGCCGCCATGATGCCGGCGAAGAGCCGATCAAGGTGCTCTTCCTCGGCATCATCGGTCATCGCAAGGGTGTCTACGACCTCCTGCCCGCATTCGCGCAGGCGCTGGATGCCCGGCCCGGAATGAAGCTGCTGATCGGCGGCAACGGCGAGGTGGAGCAGGCGCGGGCACGAGCCGCCGAGCTCGGCCTGGCCGATTCGGTGGAGTTTCTCGGCTGGGTCGGTGCCGATCGCCGGGACGAACTGCTGGCGGCCGCCGATGTCTTCGTGCTGCCTTCGTACAACGAGGGATTGCCGATCAGCCTGCTCGAGGCGATGAGCTGGGGCGTCCCGGTGGTCTCGACCACGGTCGGCGGCATTCCCGAACTCATCCGCGATGGCACCGACGGCTTCCTGCTCGAAGCCGGAGACGTGCCGGCGCTTGCCCGCTCGCTCATCGAGCTGGCAAGCGATGCCTCGCTGCGCGAGCGCATGGGCAGGGCCGGGCGCGAGCAGGTCGCCGAAGCATTCTCGCGCGAGGCGGTATTGCCGCGGCTCGAGCAGCTCTATGCCGAGGTTTCCGGCGGGCGACGGACGTGAGCGATGCACGGCGCGTCGTCGCAGTCGCTTCGGGGGGCGGTCACTGGACCGAACTGATGCGGATCCGTGAAGCCTTCGAGGGCTGTGACGTCGCCTATGTCAGCGTCAAGGACATGTACCGGGACGACGTCGCGGGCCATCGCTTCTATGCCATTCCCGACGTCAGCCGCCTGCACAAGTGGCGGATCGTCGCCACCGTCCTGCGCCTGGCCTGGATCCTGTTGCGCGAGCGGCCGCAGGTGCTGGTGACCACGGGCTCGGCGCCGGGCATGCTGGCCTTGCGCATGGCGCGTCTGCTCGGCGCCCGCACCGTGTGGATCGACAGTGTCGCCAATATCGAGGAGATGTCGCTGTCGGGCCGCAAGGCCGGGCGCGCTGCCGATCTCTGGCTCACCCAGTGGTCGCATCTGGCAAAGCCGGAGGGGCCGCATTACCGGGGCAGCGTGCTGTGAGGCTGTTCGTCACGGTGGGGTCGATGCTGCCTTTCGATCGCCTGGTCCGGGCGATCGACGGCTTCGTGGCCGGGCGTCCGGATGTGGAGGCCTTCGCCCAGATCGGCGAGACCCGCCATCGACCGGCCCACATGGAGAGCCGGAAGATGATGAGCCCGGCGGAGTACCGCAGCATGTTCGAGCGGGCCGACGTCGTGGTTTCGCATGTCGGCATCGGCACCGTGATCACCGCGTCCGAGCTGCGCAAGCCGCTGGTGATGCTGCCGCGGCAGATGGAGCTGCACGAGGTCACCAGTCGTCACCAGCAGGCCACCGCCCGCTGGCTGAGCGGGCGCCCCGGAGTGCATATCGTCGAGACCGAGGCCGAGCTGCTGGCGAAGATCGACGAAGTGGTCGGCTCGAACGGGGTGGGCGACTTCGAGTCCGATACGCGCGCCGCGCTGGTGCGCACGGTGCGCGACTTCATCCACTCCTGAAGTGAAACAGCCCCCACGCTCACTATCGTTCGCTGCCCCCCGCGGGGGCTATCAGTGGCTTCGGGCGGCCGGGCGCCACTGATACCGGCTTCGACGCGCGTTCAGCGCGCGGTATCGCCGAAGCGGGTGCGCCACGCGATCAGGCCGAGCACGAGTCCGGCCAGGACCTGCGCGCTCAGGATGCCGCTGAGCGAGGCGTTGTAGATGAGGCCGACTCCCAGCACGACGACCGCGACGACCAGGCTGCGATCGAGCGCGCGCCAGAACCCGGGTCGGGAACGGCGCAGGTTGGCGATTCCGGTGGTGAAGGCGCTCCACCAGGCGAGCAGGTACAGGGCGAGGCCGACGATGCCGAGTTCCCAGAGGTACTGCGAGAGGGTCGACAGGCCGAGGCTCTTGCCGCCGTGACGGACGGCGAGCAGGGGCATGGAGCTGTCGCCGAAGAGATTGGTCGAGCCGACGCCATGGCCGAAGGCCCATTCATCGGGATTCTGCAGGCCGTGATGGTCGGCCCAGTAGGTGAACACCGTGTTGCGGTTGAGGTCGCCCGGGTTGTTGTAGCCCCGGTCGCCGAAGTTGTAGGCGATGATGTTCTCGAGGCGCTTCTCCATGGTGATCTGCTCGCCGCCCACCCAGGCGGTCTGCTGCCACACCAGGTAGAGGCTGCCCATCATGACGAAGCCGGCGGCGAACACGCCCAGCCCGAACATCAGCAGGATCGGCCGCTTCCGGATCAGGTCGGCATAGGCGACGATCACCACCAGCGGTGTCAGGATGAAGATGACGTTGACCTCGGAGAAGATCAGCGGAGCGAGCACCAGGGCCATCAGGAGGAAGGCGATCGGCCACTTGAGGAGCGACTCGCGGGCGAAGGCGATGATTCCGCCGACGACCAGCATCTGCATCAGGGCGAGGACGCCGGAAGCGCCCCGGCCCTCGCGGTCGAGCTCGAGCAGCCCGACGATCGCATCGGCCCCGCCGACCAGCACTTGCGAGAGCTCGAGCCGCTGGTAGATCGCGAGCGGCAGGTGGGCGATCGAGAGCACCAGGATCAGCACGACCCAGCGCTTCACGTTCCGGCTGGCGAAAGGATAGGTCGCAAGCGCGAACATCACGCCGGTGCCCTGGGCGACCCGCTTGATCCCCCCGACGCCTTGGCCGAGCATTTCGTCGCTCCAGAGAACGGAAGCGATCGCATAGGTGACGAAGATGGCGAACAGGGGAATGAACGCCGGCATCCTGCCGTTGGCCGAACGACTCATCGTTGCGGCGTAGACCACCGCGGCGCCGGTGAGGAACAGGGTCAGCAGCGAGAACAGCCAGGGGATCTTGTCGAGGGCGGGAATGAAGAACGCGACCGGGCCGACGATGGCGAGCGAACCGACCAGCACGAGCCACATCGCGATGGCCGGTATCTGCAGCAGTACGAGGCTGAGCAGGCCACCGAGAATGATCGCGATATGGGTGACCTTGCCACCCGCGATCGCCAGGCCGGAGATGGCCGCGGCCCCCGCGAAACCCAGCGGTACGAGGATGTCGGCCCAGCTGTGCAGCCGGGGAGCTATTCTGATCGCGGTCATCGCGGCAATACCGGGTACGGCGGATTCGGAAGCATCGGTCCGGGGGGTGGGGTGAATCCGGGGCCAAGGTACACGCCCGCCACCAATGGTCCACCCAAAAATATCACGGATGCAAGACGAAGGCCTGCGCGTCGCGACGAGCGGCGCGCAGGCCTTGTGTCGGATACCTACTCGACGACGGTGAGCAGGCTGTGGATTGCCGCCATCTGCGACATGTTCCCGTTCAGCGCGCGGCCTTCGGCCTGTGCCTCCAGGCCTTCGGCGTACATGCAGGGCGAGCCGGACTTGTCGACG
>JBAYRO010000083.1:0-14204 GCA_041676645.1 Burkholderiaceae bacterium
CAGCGCGAGCTGGGCGTTCTGCTCGATGAGCAGGATCGCCACTCCTTCGCGATTGATCGCCTCGAGCGCCGCATGCACTTCCTCGACGACTTTCGGCGCCAGCCCGTGGCTGGGCTCGTCGAGCAGCAGCAGGCGCGGGCGCAGCATCAGCGAACGGCCGATCGCGACCATCTGCTGCTCGCCACCCGACAGGGTGCCGGCGGCCTGCGCCATGCGCTCGCCGACGCGCGGAAACAGCGACACCACCCGCTCGATGCTCTCCTCGATCTTGCCGGCTTCGCCGCGACGATGGCTCCAGGCGCCCATGCGCAGGTTTTCGGCGACGGTCAGGCGCGGGAAGATGTGCCGCCCCTCGAGCACATGCGCGATGCCCAGTCCCGCGATCCGGTGGGCCGGCTCGGCGAGCAGCGACCGGCCCTCGAAGAGGATCTCGCCCCGGTACCAGCCCTCGCCCAGGCGCGAGATGCCGCGCAGCAGGGTGCTCTTGCCCGCCGTGTTGGGACCGATCAGGGAGACGATCTCGTGGCTGTCCACGCGGATCGAGATGCCGTGCAGGATCTCGACCGGGCCGTAGCCCGCCCGCAGGTCGCGGATCTCAAGCATCGCCCGCCTCCTGGACCGAGGTGCCCAGGTAGGCCGACACGACCTTCGGGTCGCGCGACACCTCGGCCGGCGTGCCCGATGCGATCAACTGGCCGAAGTTCAGCACCAGGATCCGTTCGCACATCGCCATGATCGTCTTCATGTGGTGTTCGATGACCAGGAACGTGATGCCCTCGTCGCGCAGCTCGCGCACCAGGCCGACGATCTCGCGCTGCTCCTGCGGCGTCAGGGTGGCCATCGCCTCGTCGAGCAGCATCATGCGCGGTTGCGTGGCCAGCGCGCGAGCCAGTTCGAGGCGCGCCTTCTCGGGCAGGGAGAGGTCGGCAGCCATCACCTCCTCGCGACCGGCGAGCCCGACCCGCGCGATGGCGGCATGGGCGCGCTCGCGCGCCTCGGCCAGGCCCACCCGGGCGAGCCCGCCTACGGTGGCGTTCTCGAGCACCGTCATGTCACCGAAGGAAGCGACGTTCTGGAAGGTCTTGACCACGCCGACACGGCAGATGCGATGCGCCGACATGCCCGCCAGCGAGGTGCCGTCGAAGACGATGCTGCCCGCGTCGGGCCGGATCAGGCCGCAGAGCTGGTTGAAGATGGTGGTCTTGCCGGCGCCGTTGGGACCGATCAGGCCGACGATCTCGCCCGGGGCGACATCGAAGGAGACATCGTCGGTGGCGATCAGGCCGCCGAAGCGCTTGCGCAGGCCACGCACCTCGAGCAGCGCGCTCATTTCCGGCCCCCCAGGCGCCGGAACAGGGCGAGCAGGCCGCGCGGCTGCCAGATCACGACCGCGATCAGCAGCGCCCCGAACACCAGTTGCGACAGGCCAGCGGCGGTCGCCGAAAACAGCATGTTCGAGAGTTCCTCGATCGGGATGATCAGCACGGCGCCGATCAGCGGCCCGGCCACCGCGCCCATGCCGCCGATGATCGCGATCAGCGCGGCGCGCACCGAGATGCCCGCGAGGCTGAACACCGTGTCGGGATCGAAGAAGAACATGAACTGGGCATAGAGCACCCCGACCACCGCGGTGATCGCGCCCGAGATCACCGCAACCGTGAACTTCGCCCGCGTGGTGTCGACGCCCAGCGAAGCGGCCGCATCGGGATGGTTCTTGAGCGCGCGCAGCCGCAGGCCCAGCGCCCCGCCGCGGATGCGCTCGAAGACGAGGCAGGTGATGATCAGCGCGATCAGGAACAGGAAATAGTAGGAGCGCAGCGAGGCGAACTGCAGGCCGCCGAAGCTCGGCTGCGCGAACGGCACCGACAGCCCCACCGGCCCGCCCGTGACGTCGCTCCAGCTGTTGCCGATCACCCGCATCACCTCGCCGAAGGCGAGCGTCGCCAGCGCGAAGTAGTGGCCGCGCAGGCGCAGGGTGGGCAGGCTGAGCAGGGCCGCCAGCAGGCCGCCGAAGACGAGGGCGGCGATCATGCCGAACCAGGGCGAGATCCCGTAATGGATCAGCAGCAGGGTCGAGACATAGGCGCCGGCGCCGAAGAAGCCCGCATGGCCGAGCGAGATCAGGCCCGACAGGCCGGCGGCGATGTTCCAGGCCTGCGCGAGCGTGGCGAAGAGCAGCACAAGGCAGGCCACGCGCAGGCTGTAGCCTTGGTCGGGCAGCAGCCACGGCACGATGAGCGCCACCAGCAGCGCCAGCCCCCAGCCGATGCGGCAGCGGCGGGCGGCGGCGGCATCGGATGCGCCTGGATCGAGGGGCTCTCGGCTCATTTCTGTCTCAGGAGTCCTTCGGGGCGCAGGGCGAGCACCAGGATGAAGACGATGAACAGCACCAGGTTCTGCAGCTGGATCGGCAGCACCAGGGTCGACAGCGTCTGGATCACGCCCACGGCGAGCCCGCCGATCACCGCGCCCAGGACATTGCCCAGGCCCCCGAGCACGACCGCGGTGAACATCAGCACCACGAACTGCGCGCCGACGGTGGGCGAGGCGGTGAAGTACGGCAGGATCACGGCGCCGCCCAGGGCGGTCATGGCCACGCCCAGGCCGAATGCGATCTGGCGGATGCGCCGCACGTCCATGCCGAGGCTGAGCGCGGCGGCGGAATCCTGCGCGGTCGCCCGCATCGCCTGGCCCAGCCAGGTGAAGCGCATGAAGGCCCACAGCAGGACGCCGGCAACCAGCGACACCACGAAGGCGAGCAGGTAGGGTACGCCGATGATCAGGCCGGCGAACTGCACCGCCTGGGTCTGGTAGGGCACCCGCACCGAACGATAATCGGAACCGAAAGCCAGCAGCGCCGCATTCTCCAGCACGATCAGCAGGCCGACTGTGAGGAAGATCTGGGCGACGTCAGGCGCCCCGATGACCCGCTCGATGAGGCCGCGCTCGACGAGCATGCCGAGGGCGAACACCACCACGAAGGCGACCAAGGCCCCGATCATGGGGTCGAGGCCGAGGTACTGCCAGCAGAAGAACGCGATGAACATGCCGAGCATGAGGAACTCGGCCTGCGCGAAGTTGATGATCGACATCACGCCGAACACCAGCGTGAGGCCGATCGAGATCACCGCATAGACACCGCCGATCAACAATCCGTTGACCAGCGCCTGGATGAGCTCCATGAAGGTCCGCCGTCAGATGCTGATCGGCTTGCCCTTCCAGCGCGCCGGCGCCATGGCCAGCTCCTTCGGCCAGACGGTGCGCAGCTCGCCGTCCTGCCACTGCACCATCACCGGCTTGGCGAGGGTGTTCTGGCCGGTCTCGTCGAACTTCACCGCGCCCGTCATGGCGGTCGACCAGCCCTTGTCGAAGCGCTCCTGGTAGAAGGTCTCGCGGACCTTGGCCGGATCGGCGGATTTCGAGATGTCCATGGCTTCGGCGAGCACGCCCATGCAGACCGCATGCTCGAGCGCCTCGTGCACCATGAAGTAGCCGAAGCGCTCGCGGAAGCGGTCGGTCAGCTCCGGAACGCGGTCGTAGTTGGCCGGGGACACCGAAAGCACGTCGTTGGAGAACTCGCCCAGGCCCTTCACGAAGTCGGGGATGACGTAGCCGGCGGCGCCGCCGATCGCGGGGATGTCGATCTGCTGCTGGCGCATCGTGCGGATGATCAGCAGGCTGTCGTTGAGGTAGGAGACCGGGAACACCATCTGGGCGCCCGAGTTGCGCAGCTTGGTGATCAGCGGGGTGACGTCGGTGATACCCAGCGGATAGGCGTCGTCCATCACCAGCTCGACCCCGGCCTTCTGGGCGGCGTCGCGCAGGCCCTTGGCCTGCGAGGTGCCATAGGCGGTGTCCTCGTACATGATCGCCGCCTTGGTCACGGTCTCGCCGGCGGCCTTCGCGATCGCCAGCGCATCGTCGAACTGCGCCCGGCCGATGGTCGAGGCCTTCGAGACCACCCGGAAGACATTCTTGAAGCCACGCTCGGTGAGCTGGTCGGCGAACGACATGGTCAGCAGCGGGATGCCGCGGCGCTCGGTGACCTCCGAGATGGCGATCGAGAGCGAAGAGGCGAAGGCGCCGAGGATCGCGACCACCTGGTTCTGCGAAATCATCCGCTGGGCGACGTTGGCCGCGGTGGTCGGGGTGGAGGTGCCGTCGGCGACGATCAGGTTGATCTTCGCGCCACCCAGGCCGGCGATGCCGCCGGCCGCATTGATCTCGTCGGCGACCAGCTCGATGCCGTTGCGCGAGTTGATGCCGAACTGGGCATTGGCGCCCGACAGCGGCTGGATGACCCCGACGTTGACCGACTTGGGCTGGGCCCGGACGATGGCAGGGAAGCCGGCGGCGACGGTGGCCACGCCCGCGGCGGCGACCAGGCCGCGCCGGGTGGTATCGACGGAAGCTCCCGGGACGGGCTTGCGATCGGATTTCATTTCATGCCTCCAGGCGGTGGATGCTTGTCATCCCTTAATTTTGTCGTATTGTCTGATTGCCAGACAGAGTTGGAAATGTGGAGCGAAGCGCCGATGTTGTCAATTCCCGTCTTCCGAATTCGATGAGCGCGCTGGCCTGGCTGCGCGGCCTCGTGGCCAGCGCACTCGCCGACCCGGCGGTGGTCCATCTCGCCGGACGCCTGCCGCACCGGCTGGTGCTGGTCGTCGACGGCGCCAGCCTGCCGGTGGTCCAGGGTACCGACGCCGGCGCGATAGTAAGCGCGCACGCCCCGCTGTCGACGTGGCGCGAGATGCTGGCCGCGCTGCCGGTGCCCGGCCGCCAGTCGATGGGCGCCGCCATGCGCGCCGACTGCGGCTTCGAGCTGCGCGGCGAACCGATCCCCATCGCCCAGTCGATCGCGCTGCTCGAGCAGCTGGTCGAGGCGATGCGTGCGGCGGCCAACGGGCCGGTCGACGCTGCCGGCCCGGCCACCGCGGCCCCGGTCGCTCTCGACCGGCTCGAATCGCGCTACCTGCGCATCGACTGGCCGGCCGGGGACGATTGCTGGATCTTCGAGGAAGCCGCCGGCGATCCCGGGCAGCCGGTCATGCTGCTGCTGCATACCGCGGGCGCCGACTCACGCCAGTGGCACGCCCTCATGAGCGACGCCGAGCTCGGCCGCCACTGGCGCCTGGTGGCCTTCGACATGCCCTGCCACGGCCGCTCGCGCCCACCCGCCGGCTGGCGGGGCGAGCCCTGGCGGCTCGATACCGACGGCTACCTCGCCTGCATCCGGGCCTGGATGCGCGCCGCCGGCCATGCCCGGGTGGCGATCGCCGGCTGTTCGATGGGCGCGGCGATCGGGCTCGCCTTCCTTGCCCGCCATCCGGAACTCGCGCTCGGCGCCATCCTGCTCGAGACGCCGTTCCGTTCGCCGGGACGACGCACGCCGATGCTCGATCATCCGGCGGTCCATGGCGGGCGCTTCGGCGCCGCCTGGGTGCAGGCCCTGCTGAGCCCGCACAGCCCGCCCGCCGAGCGCCGCTTCGCGACCTGGATCTATTCGCAGGCGGGCCCGGGCGTCTACGAAGGCGATCTCGGCTTCTACAGCGACGAGTTCGATGCGTCCAAGCATGTCGACGCGATCGACACCGCCCGCACCCCCCTGTGGCTGATGACCGGCGACTACGACTATTCGGCCAGCCCGGCCGAATCCCGGCGGGTAGCCGACGCGATACCGGGCGCCTCCTTCACCGAGATGAGCGGGCTCGGCCACTTCCCCATGACGGAGAACCCGAATCGCCTGCTGGAGTACTTCCGGCCCGCCGCCATCGAGCTGCGGAAATGGGGTCAGACTCCATTAATTAATGGAGTCTGACCCCATTTCCGCGTTTCCGTTGACTGCGCTAAAGTGACACGTTCGCGGCCCGCGTCCGGAGCAGCGCCGGCCACCGTACACCGTCACCCGGAGACAGAAGAAATGCGCCAAGCCGTCATCGTTTCATACGCCCGCACCGGCCTTGCCAAGGCCGGCCGCGGTGGTTTCAACATGACCTCCAACATGACCATGCTCGGTCACGCCATCGAGCAGGCAGTCGCCCGCTCGAAGGTCGATCCCAAGGAAGTCGAGGATGTCGTCGCCGGCTGCGTGGCCGCCTCGGGCAACGTCGCCCGCGCCGCCGCGCTGCTCGCCGGCCTGCCGGTCACCACGTCCGGCGTCACCATGCACCGTGCCTGCTCGTCCGGCCTCAACGCCATCGTGCATGCCGCCCACATGGTGATGAACGAGAACGTCCAGGTCGCCGTCGGCTGCGGCGTCGACTCGATCAGCTTCCAGGGCGGCGGTGGCGGCGGCAAGGACGACCGCCTCACCGAGATGTATCCCGACTTCTGGATGCCGATGATCGACACCGCCGACGTCGTCGCCGCGCGCTACAACATCAGCCGCGAATACCAGGACGAGTACTCGCTGCGCAGCCAGAAGCTGATGGCCGCGGCCCAGGAAGCCGGCAAGTTCAAGGACGAGATCATCCCGGTCAAGACCCAGATGAAGAAGGTCGACAAGGCCACCGGCGCCGAGTCGATCGTCGATACCGTGGTCGACCGCGACGAATGCAACCGTCCCGAGACCACCCTCGAGGGCCTCGCCAAGCTGCAGCCGGTCAAGGGCCCGGACAAGTTCGTCACCGCCGGCAACGCCAGCCAGCTCTCGGACGGCGCCGCCGCCGTGGTGGTCATGGAAGCGAAGGAAGCCGAGCGCCGTGGCCTGCAGCCGCTGGGCGCCTTCAAGGGCTGGGCGGTCGCCGGCTGCGAGCCCGACGAGATGGGCATCGGCCCGGTGTTCGCGATCCCCAAGCTGATGAAGAACCAGGGCATGAAGATCGACGACATCGATCTTTGGGAGCTCAACGAAGCCTTCGCGAGCCAGTGCCTCTACAGCCGTGACAAGCTCGGCATCAATCCCGACATCTACAACGTCAACGGCGGCTCGATCGCGATCGGCCACCCCTTCGGCATGACCGGCGCCCGCCTGACCGGCCATGTGCTGATGGAAGGCAAGCGGCGCAACGCCAAGAACGTCGTGGTGTCGATGTGCATCGGCGGCGGCATGGGCGCCGCCGGTCTGTTCGAGGTCTACTGAGCCACCTGCCCGGGCGAAGCCCGCCTGGGCGGACATGACTGCACGAGGGGCGACCGGCGCAAGCCGGCCGCCCTTTTTCCTGCACACCGGTCAGGCCGGCGATCTCGGCTCCCAGGGATCAAGCAGAGTCACGCCCATCGGCGCGAAATCGGCCACATTGCGCGTGACCAGCGTCATGCCGTGTACCAGTGCAGTGGCTGCAATCAGTCCGTCCCGGTAGGGACGCGGATCGGGAACGTGCAGCGTGGCGCTGCGACGCGCCACGGTCGTGTCGACCGGCAGGATCCGCCTGGCAAAGCTCGACAACACATGATCTTCCAGCCAGGCTCGCAACAAGGCTCCCTGCACAGGGTCACGACGCTTGATCTGCAGGACACCGATCTCGAGTTCCTGCACGACGATGGCCGAAAGATAGAGGCTGGCGCCCGCTACCGACCGGCTCCATGCCGCGACGTGCGGATCGGCCTTGCCGGCGCGGACCTTGCGCAGTTCCGAGACGACGTTGGTGTCGAGCAGAAGCATCAGGTGAAGTCCGCGGGTCGCGCCGGCTCGCGCGAGCGGGGGAATTCCACCTCCACGTCTTCAATGCCCGGCGGCAGGCCCAGCTGATCGACGATGTTGTCCTGCTGCCCGATGATGCGCTGGTACTCATCGAAGGACAGCAACACATGCACGGGCTTGCCCCGGTCGGTAATGATCACCGGGCCGTCATTGGCGGCGCGCTTGGCCCGCCCGATGTCCTGGTTGAGCTCCCGGCTGGAAAGGGTCGTGATGGACATGGCCGACCTCCACGGTGAATATCGTTACTACGTTACTACATTCACCGTGGACCAGCAAATCCCCCTGCCGGGTCAGCCCTGGTGCGGATCGGCCGGCGCCTTCCGGTGCTGGCCGCGCAGCTTCTCACTCGCCTGCTCCACCAGCCGGTAGAACAGCGGCACGAAGATGATCGCGATCACGGTTGCAGCCAGCATCCCGCCGATCACGCCGGTGCCGATCGAGTGCCGCGCGTTGGCGCCGGCGCCGGTGGCGAGCGCCAGCGGCAGCACTCCCATGATGAAGGCGAGCGAGGTCATCACGATCGGGCGGAAGCGCAGCCGTGCGGCATTGGCCGCCGCCTCGACGATCGATTTGCCCTCGGCGCGGCTGAGCACCGCGAACTCGACGATCAGGATCGCGTTCTTCGCGGCCAGCCCGATCAGCACGAGCATGCCGACCTGGAAGTAGAGGTCGACGTTCAGGCCGCGCATCCAGATGGCGAGGATCGCGCCGAACACCGCGAACGGCACCGCGGTGACGACCGCCAGCGGCAGCGCCCAGCGCTCGTACTGCGCGGCGAGGATCAGGAACACCATCACGATGCCGAAGATGAAGGCGAGCTGGCCGGTGCCACTGGCCTGCAGCTCCTGGTAGGCCGAGCCGGTCCAGCCGAGCGCGTACTCGGCCGACAGGACTTCGGCGGCCACTGCCTGCATCGCGGCAATCGCCTGGCCCGAGCTGTAGCCGGGCGCCGGGTTGCCCATGACCTTGGCCGCCGGGAACACGTTGAAGCGCTCGATCAGGTCGGGGCCGCGACCGCGCTTCGCTTCGACCAGGCTCGACAGGGGCACCATGTGGCCGTCGTCGGAGCGCACGAAGACCTGCTTGAGGTCTTCCGCGCTGGACCGGAAGCGCGCCTCGGACTGCAGGTTGACCTGGTAGTTGCGCCCGAACAGGGTGAAGTCGTTGACGTAGAGCGAGCCGAAGGTGCTCTGCATCGCCTCGTAGACGGTGTTGATCGGCACCCCCAGGGCGCGCGCCTTCTCACGGTCGACCCGCATGTCGAAGCTCGGCACCTGGGTATCGAGGGTGGTGCGCACCCCGGCCAGCTCGGGCCGCTCGTTGGCGGCGGCGACCAGCTTGCGGGTGGTGGCCTCGATCTCCTCGGGCGACGCCGCGAGGCGGCTCTGCACGTAGACCTCGAAGCCGCCGGTGCTGGACATGCCGGTGATCGGCGGCGGGTTGAAGGCGACGACGTTCGCCTCGGGAATGCCGGCGCCGATAGCGAGCAGATGCTGCACGAAGGAGAACGAATCCTGGCCCGGCCCGGTTCGTTCCTTCCAGTCCTTGAGCGTGATGAACGAGGCGCCGCCATAGCTCTTGAGCGCCCCGGCGAGCAGGTCGTAGCCGGCGAAACTGGTCATCCCGCCCACTTCCTCGCTGGCGAGCACCTGCTCGGTGAATTCATCCATCGCGGCGCGGGTGCGCGAGAGCGCGGCGGCCGGCGGCAGCTGGGTCACCGCGATCACATAGCCCTGGTCTTCGTCGGGGACGAGGCTGCCGGGCACCCGGTCGAACAGCATGATGGTCACGCCGATCATCGCGAGGAACAGCACCGTGCCCAGTACCGCGCGCCGCATCAGGAAGCCGACGCTGCCCAGATAGCCTCGCGTCACCTGGTAGAAGAAGCGGTTGAACCAGCGAAACGGCGCCGCCGGCTCGGCATGGGTGGGCTTGAGGATCAGCGCGCACAGCGCCGGCGTCAGGGTGAGGGCGACGACCCCCGAGATGATCACCGATACCGCGATGGTGATCGCGAACTGCCGGTACATCACCCCGGTGAGCCCCTCGAGAAAACCGACCGGAATGAACACCGCCGCCAGCACCAGGACGATCGCGATGACCGGCCCGGTCACCTCCTCCATCGCCTTGATCGCCGCCTCGCGCGGCGCGAGCTTCTGCTCGGTGATGATGCGCTCGACGTTCTCGAGCACCACGATGGCATCGTCGACAACGATCCCGATCGCGAGGATCAGGCCGAACAGCGTCAGCAGGTTGATCGAGAAGCCGAGCAGGTACATGCCCGCGAAAGTCCCGATCAGCGAGACCGGGATGGCGAGCAGCGGTATCAGGGTGGCACGCCAGTTCTGCAGGAAGACGAAGACCACCACCACCACGAGCAGCACCGCCTCGATGAAGGTCTTGATCACTTCGTCGATGGAGACCTCGACGAAGCGGGTGGTGGTGAACGGGATGGTGTAGGTGAGATCGGGCGGGAAGCGCGACGCGATCTCCTCGACCCGCACCCGCACCGCCGCCATCGTGTCGATCGCATTGGCGCCGGGCTGCAGGTAGAGGGCCACCGGCACGGTCGGCTCGCCTTTGAAGGTTGCCGTGAACTGGTAGTTCTGCGCACCGAGCTCGAGCCGGGCAACGTCGCGCAGGTGCAGCGCCGAGCCGTCGGGATTCGCGCGGACGATGATGTTCTCGAACTCCTCGACCTGCGACAGCCGCCCCTGCATGGTGACGCCGTAGGTGAACTCGACCCCGTCGCCGGCCGGCTCGGCGCCGAGCGAGCCCACCGAAGCCTGGGTGTTCTGCTCGCGGAGCACCCGGGCGATGTCGCTCGGCGTGAGCTTGAACTCGGCCAGCTTGGACGGATTGAGCCAGATGCGCATCGAATAGTTGGCAGCGCCGAACAGGGCGGCATCGCCGACCCCCGGCACCCGCTTCAACTCGTCGATCATGTTGAGCAAGGCGTAGTTGCTCATGAAGAGACGATCGTAGGTGCCGCCGGGCGAGGACAGGGCGACCATCGAGAGGATCGAGCTCGAGCGCTTCTGCACCGTCACGCCCTGCTGGCGCACCTGCTCGGGCAGGCGCGCCATTGCCGCCGAGACCCGGTTGTTGACGTCGATCGTCGCCTGGTCGGGATCGGTGCCGATGTCGAAGTAGACCGACAGGCGCATCGAGCCGGCGTCGGAGTTCGCCGAGCGCATGTAGATCATGCCGTCGACGCCGTTGACCTGCTGCTCGATCGGCGCCGCGACCGTCTCGGAAATGGTCTGGGCGCTGGCGCCGGGATAGTTCGCCCGCACCACGACTTCGGGCGGGACGATCGAAGGATACTGCTCGACCGGCAGCGCGTACATCGACGCGAGGCCGGCCAGCATGATCACGATCGACAGGACCGTCGCGAATACCGGCCGGTCGATGAAGAAGCGCGAGATCACCGGGCGCTCCCGGAGGCATCACCCGATGCGTCGCCCGCCGGGGCGGCATCGCCGGACTGCCCGCCATCGCCCGTCGGCGCCCCCCCGCCGGCCGGCGTTCCTTCGCGCACCTCGATGCCGGGCCGGACGCTGCCGATGCCGTCGACCACGATGCGCTCGCCCGGCTCCAGGCCTGCCTCGATCGACTGGCCCTGCTGGGTGATCGGCCCCAGGGCGACCGGCCGCGTCTGGGCGACATCGTTCTCGTCGAGCACGTACACGCTGGGACCGAGCGGCCCTTCCACGATGGCCTTGGGCGGCACGACGATGGCATCGTGCAGCGTCAGTCCGAGCACCGAGATCCGCACGAACTGCCCCGGCACCAGGACGCCCTGGGGATTGGGGAACACCGCCCTGGCCTGGACGGTTCCGGTCTGCGGATCGACGTTGGCGGCCATGTAGTCGATCTCGCCCTCGGCCTCGTGGACGGTACCGTCCGACAGGAGGATCCTGGCACGGGGCCGCTCGTCGCCGGCTGCGCCGACGAAGCCGAACTGGCGCCGCTGGGCGAGGGCGTCGGTCTCGGACGTGGAGTAGAGCACATGCACCGGATCGAGCTGGCGGATCGTCGTCAGCAGGGTGCCGGCCTCGATCAGGTTGCCCGGCGACACCGCCTCCAGGCCGGTGACGCCGGCGATCGGCGCGAGTACCTGCGTATAGCCGAGGTCGATGGCCGCGGTACGGTGCGCGGCCTGCGCATTGGCGAGCTCCGCCCGCGACAGCTCCAGCTCGGAGCGCGCCTCGTCATGCTGGCGTGCGCTGACCGTATTCGACTCGAAGAGCGACTCCATGCGCTGCCATTCGCGCTGCGCCTGGCGCAAGTCGGCCCGGGCCCGCTCGCGCGCGGCCTCGGCCTGCGCCATGCGCGCCTCGTAGGGCGCCGGATCGATCTCGAAGAGCGGCTCGCCGGCCTGGACGCTCGCGCCCTCCTCGTACTTGCGCGCGAGCAGGATGCCGGACACCTGGGCGCGCACCTGCACCTCGTTGACCGCCCGCACCCGGGCCGGATAGATCCGCTCGAGGGTGGCGGTGCCCGCCTCGGTGACGAGGACCGAAACGACGGGCGGAGGTGGCGCGGGCGGAGGCTGATCCGCCGCATCCTTGTCGGTGCATGCGGCCATCAGCGCCATGCCCAGCGCAACCGCGACCGCCCTGCTGCCAGGGCGGCGCATCGCACGGGGCAAGCGGTTCACTGGCGCCAGCCGTCGCATCAGCCCGGTCCGATCCATCCTCGTCTCCACCACGTCGAACAAAACAGGCCTGCCCGGGACGACGGCAAGGTCGGCCAGCATACAGACGCGCATGTATGTTGGTATTGTATCGTCATGGCCAGACGTACACGCGCCCAGGCCGGGGCAACCCGCGACCTGTTGCTCGATGCCGCCGAGCAGGTGCTGTTCGAACGGGGCTACGCCAATACCTCGCTCGAACAGATCGCCCGCCATGCCGGCATGACCCGCGGCGCCATCTACTGGCATTTCCGCGACAAGGCCGATGTGTTCAACGCGCTCGCGCTGCGCGTGAGCTTCCCGCTCGATGAGCTGGTCGCTCGCCTCGAGCAGGAAAACTCCGCCCGGCCGCTGGCGACCCTGCGGGCCCTGTGCCTGTACGCCCTGCGCGACCTCGCCAACGACACCCGTCGCCAGCGCGTCTACACCATCCTCCTGCATCGACTGGAAAAGACGCCGGCCTCGGTCGCCGCGCTCGCCCATATCCAGGAAGCCGAAGTGCGGGCGCTCGACCGTTTCGAGCAGCTCTTCAGCATGGCGCACGAGGCCGGCGACATGGCTGCCTCGATGCCGGCGCGCACCGCCGCCTGGGCCCTGCAGACCTATGTGCGAGGCATCTACAGCAGCTGGCTGCGCGAGCCCGCATCCTTTCCACTCGATGAAAGCGCCGAGGCCCTGATGGACATTTTCTTCCAGGGCCTGCCCCGGTAGGCCGTGGATCCTCGGGAAGCAAGCGCTCACCGCACGAATCGAGAACCTGATGGACAAGTCGAGGTGCAGCCCTTGTCCGATCCACAAAAACGTCCCGATCGGGACGCCACTAAGGGGCGAGCTCATGAGCGCCGATATTCATCCCGATCGGGGTGTTTTGTGAGATTATGGCAGATACTCCATCCAGAACGACCCGATCGGGATGTCAAACCAGACCATCACGAACAGCAGGGAACTCGGCAGCGTCGTCCGCAGCGCCCGCAAGGCGCAGGAACTGACGCAAGAACAACTCGCTGCCGTCGCCGGGGTCGGGCCGCGCTTCGTGCGTGAGCTCGAGGCCGGAAAGGAGAGCTGCCAGCTGGGCCGGGCCCTGCTGGTCCTGGGAGTGCTCGGACTGCAGGTCGGCATCTCGGATCGCCACGGAAACGCGCCCTGATGCGCACGCTGGACGTGTATTTCGACGCACTGCGGGCCGGCAGGCTCACGCAGGATGCCAGGGGAGCCATGGCGTTCGCCTATGCCCCCGACTACCTGGCGGACCCGGCGGCGCGGGCGATCTCGATATCGATGCCGCTGGGCCCGGCGCGTTTCGAGGATCACGTTGCGCGACCGTACTTTTCCGGCCTTCTGCCGGACGAGGGAGCCCGGCATCGCCTTGCGGCCGCCCTGGGGGTTTCAGCGGCGAACGCCTTCGGGCTGCTCGAGATCATCGGCGGCGACTGCGCCGGCGCCCTGTCGCTCCATCCGGCGGACACGGCACCCTTCGCCGCCACCCGCGGCGACGTGGACTGGCTCGATGACGCCCGCCTCGGACAAATCGTGGCGAGGCTCCGGGAACGCCCGCTGCTGGGCGGCGAGGACGGCATACGGCTTTCCCTGGCTGGTGCCCAGGACAAGCTCGCGGTCTGCGCCGACGATCACCGGATCGGCCTGCCCCGGGACGGCCTGCCGACAACCCACATCCTGAAGCCCTCGATCATGACGCTCGACGGTAGCGTCGAGAACGAACTCTTCTGCCTTCGGCTCGCGAAACGGATCGGACTCACGGTCGTCCAAGCGGACTTGCGCCCGGCCGGCGGAGCGCCGGCGCTGCTGGTCCGGCGCTATGATCGCCAGACCGGGAAAGGCACGGTACTGCGCCTGCACCAG
>JBAYRO010000084.1:0-14149 GCA_041676645.1 Burkholderiaceae bacterium
ACGGTCTGGTTGGCGAGATCGGAGATGACGTCGTTGAGCATCTCGTTGCCGGAGCCCCGCGCGATCGCACGCACCGAGCGGGTCACGGCATAGGCGAAGGTCAGGGGGGGCGTGTCGCCGTCCCTGGCGAGGACCTGCAGTTCGTCCACCCGCTGGCGCAGGGTCGCGAGATGGGTCGGCGGGCGCAACAGCGCCATGATCCGGGCCGCCGAACTCGTCAGGGCGAGCCGTGTATTGAAGAGATCGGCGATCGAATTGAGCGACACTTCGCGCACATAGGCGCCGCGGCGGGGAATCAGGTCGATCAGCCGACGCCGTTCCAGAATCCGCAATGCCTCGCGGATCGGGCCGCGGCTGACTCCGAAGCGGATCGCCAGCTCGGTTTCGATCAGGCGCTCGCCGACGGTATGGCGGCCGCCGATGATCGCGCTGCCGATGTCCTCGGCGATCTGTTCCGGAATGCTGCGCGGAAGGCGTGGCTCCGCCACTGTCGCGATCTCCTGCCTGGCCTGGTGGGGGGATTCCATCGCAGCCGTGCTCGCCTGTGTCGGTGGATGAAAGGATGGAAGATAGGTGAAAACCGGCAAACTTGCCGACGCCTCCTGCACCGGTCCGGAATAGCGCAAGGTTGATTGTCAATTGTCGACAATCCTATGCTAGATTGCCGCCAGCGATCCGGTCGTATTGCCGGAATTCGAGATGGCCGGCCCCACAGGGCGCCGCCTGGAGACAGCCCTTGCTCGACGTTCGCGACCTTACCGTCAGTTTCCGCATCGGCGCCGGCCATGTCGCGGTGACCCGCGATGTCGGCTTCCACATCGCGCCGGGCGAACGGCTTGGTGTGGTCGGCGAAAGCGGCTGCGGCAAGACCGTGACCGGCCTGTCGATCCTCGGCCTGCTGCCGCGACGCACATCGCAGGTCAGCGGCCAGATCCTCTTCGAGGGCGAAGACCTGATCCGCATGCCCGCGGCGAAGCTGCGCGCGATCCGCGGGCGCCGCATCGGGATGATCTTCCAGGAACCGATGACCGCGCTCGATCCGGTCTTCACCGTCGGCGAGCAGATCGCCGAGACCTGGCGTACCCATTTCCCGCAACAGCGCGAGCAAGCCCGGGAACGGGCGGTCGACGCGCTCGCCCGGGTCGGCATTCCCCTGCCGGCGCGACGGGTCGACGAGTATCCGCACCAGCTCTCGGGCGGCATGCGCCAGCGGGTGATGATCGCGATGGCGCTGATCTGCGAGCCGAGCCTGCTGATCGCCGATGAGCCGACCACGGCGCTCGATGTCACCGTCCAGGCGCAGATCACCGACCTGTTGCGCGAGCTGAGCGAGAGCGCCGGTACCGCGCTGATGTTCATCACCCATGATCTCGGCGTGGTTGCCGAGACCTGCACCCGGATGCTGACGATGTACGCCGGCCAGGTGGTCGAGGATGCGCCCGTCGACGAGGCGCTGGTGCGGCCGCGCCATCCCTATACCTCGGGGCTGTTGCGTTCCCTGCCGAGGCTCGCACCACGTCGTGGCGCCTTGCCCTCGATTCCCGGCCGGGTGCCGCTGCCGGCGCAGATGCCGCCGGGGTGCCGCTTCAAGGATCGCTGTCCCCATGCGATCGACGAGTGCGCCGCGCCGCAGGTGCTGCGGGAAGTCGAGCCCGGGCGATTCGTTCGCTGCATTCGGGCCGAGGAACTCGAGCTGCCCGGAGCGGTCGGATGAGCGCAGTGAGCCCGATACCGGCGCAGACGGCGGGGCACGTGGCCGACGCCTCGGCTCCCGCCCTGGTACGTGTGCGCGACCTGTGCATCGAGTTCCCGACGGGCGATGGCGCCGAGACGGTCAAGGCGGTCGATGGCGTCAGCTTCGAGGTGCGCGCCGGCGAGACCTTCGGCATCATCGGTGAATCCGGTTCCGGCAAGACCACTCTCGGCCGGGCGCTGGTCTCGCTCCTGCAGCCGAGCAGCGGCTCGATCGAGCTCGACGGAGTCGATCCTCGCAGCCTGGGTTCACGACGCCTGCGGGAGTTTCGGCGCCAGTTCCAGGTGATCTTCCAGGATCCCCATGCCGCGCTCAATCCGCGCCAGACGATCCTGGCGAGCGTGCGCGAGCCGCTCGAGATCATCGGCGGGAAATCGGCCGCCGAGATCGACCAGGCCGCGCTCGATGCGCTTGCCCGGGTCGGAATCGCGCCGGAGCAGGCCAGGCGCTATCCGCACATGGTCTCGGGTGGACAGAAGCAGCGGATCAACATCGCCCGGGTCCTGACCCTGCGCCCGAAGATGATCGTCTGCGACGAAGTCGTTGCGGCGCTCGATGTATCCATCCGTGGCGATGTGCTGAACCTCTTCGCGGATCTCCAGCGCGAGTTCGGCCTGACCTATGTGTTCATCACCCACGACCTGTCGGTGGTGTCCCATATCAGCGATCGCGTCGCGGTGACCTATCTCGGACGGTTCATGGAACTCGGTCCGGCCGAGGATGTCACCGAGAACCCGCTGCATCCCTATACCGAAGCGCTGATGTCGGCCGAGCCGATTCCCCTGCCGTCGTCGATGCGCGACAACCGCCGGATCGTGCTCGAAGGCGAGATTCCCAGCCCGATCGACCCGCCTTCGGGCTGCCGGTTCCGGACCCGCTGCCCCCATGCGCGCCCCCGCTGCACCGAGGAGGTGCCGGCCTGGCGCGAACTGCGGCCGGACCACTGGGTGGCCTGCCATTTTTCCAGTCCCGACGGGCCGCCCGGGAAGAGCGAGCCGCAATGAGAAAAGCACGGGAGCGGGCCGATGATGCCGGAGCCGTTCCCGGAACCATGATGAAGGAGACGAGATGAGTATCTGGACAGGCTCCGATGCCCCGCACGAAAACACAGGAGAACAAGACATGACATCCCGGAAGAAATCGGATCTTCGCCTGCCGTTCGCCCCGATGACGCGGCGCGAATGGCTCATGATGATGGGCGCCGGAACGGCTGCGGCCCTGCTGCCCGGCGCCGTGTTCGCCCAGGGCGAACCGCGGCGCGGCGGCGTGCTGCGGGTGTCGGGTTTCGCGAATCCCTCGAGCCTCGATCCGGCCACCGGTGGCGCCGGCAGCGACCACACCTATCTCTGGACCATCTACGACACCCTGGTCGAGTGGGACTACAAGACCCTCGAGCCCAGGCCCGGCATCGCGCAGTGGAAGTTCTCCGATCCGACGACGATGGTCCTCACGATCAGTCCGAACGTCCTGTTCCACGATGACACTGCCTGCGATGCCGAGGCGGTGAAGTTCAACCTCGACCGGGGCCGGGGCGACGATCGTTCCAACATCAAGGCTGATCTGTCGAGCATCGACTCGGTCGAGGTCACCGGGCCACTGGAGGTCACGGTCAGGCTGACGCGACCGGACAGCGCGCTGCCCGCGATCCTGTCCGATCGCGCCGGCATGATGGTTTCGCCGACGGCGGCCGGCAAGCTCGGCGACGAGCACGATCGCAAGGGCGTCGGCGCCGGTCCCTGGAAGCTGGTGGAATGGGCCGACAACCAGAACATCACGGTGACGCGCCACGAGAAGTACTGGCGTGATGACCGCGGCTTCGTCGATGGCATCGAGTTCTCGATCATGCCCGAGCGTGCGACCGGCCTGCGCTCCGTGGTCGCAGGCCAGAACGATCTTGCCTACCAGTTGCCGCCGCGGCTCAAGCCGCTGATCGATCGCTCGAAGGATGTCGAGCTCGTGACCGGCCCGACCCTCTACTGCCGCCAGATCTACCTGAACCTCTCCCGCGGGCCGCTCCAGGATGTCCGGGTGCGCCAGGCGATGAACTTCGCGATCGATCGCGAGGCCTTCGTGAAGGTTGCGCAGTCCGGTTTCGGCGAGCCGGCCCACATGAACCTGCCGAGCAGCCACTGGGCCTACGATCCGGAGGTCGCCAAGCTGTATCCGCATGATCCGGACAAGGCGCGGGCCTTGCTGGCCGAGGCGGGCTTCAAGGATGGCTTCGACCTGACGATCGGCGGCTACACCGACGCCGATTCGGTGCGTCGCGGCGAGATCCTCATGGACCAGCTCGGCAAGATCGGCATCCGCCTGCGCTTCACCAACGGGACGGTTGCCGAGATCAGCGCCCAGTACTTCGGCCAGGAGAAGAAGTTCGACAGCCTCGTGTCGGCCTGGACCGGTCGTCCCGACCCGGCCATGAGCTACGGGCTGATGTATGCCAAGGACGCCTACTTCAACGCCGGCCGGGTCGAGGTCTCGGCCGAGCTCACCGAGCTGCTCGCCAAGAGCCGGGAGAGCGAGGACATGGCGGTGCGCAAGGAGATCTTTTCACGGCTGCAGCGCATCGTGATGGAGCAGGCCCTGGTGGTGCCGATCGCCTTCGATGCCGAGATGACCGCCATCTCGAAGAAGGTTGTCGGCTATCGGCCGAATCTGATCGGCAAGCCGAAGTACGAGTTCGTCTCGCTGGCGTCCTAGGAAGGGGAGTCGCTCGGGTATGTCGATCCTGACTGCCTCGCGCCTGCGGGTCGCCCGGCGCCGCCTGATCCATGCGGTGCCGGTGCTGGTGCTCGCGACATTCATCGTCTTCGGCATCCTCAAGCTGATGCCCGGCGATATCGCGATCACTCTCGCCGGCGAGAATGCGACCGAGGAGCGGATCGCCGAGATACGCCAGAACTACGGCCTGGACCGGCCCTTCCTCGTGCAGTACGGGTCATGGCTGTGGAACGCGGTACAGGGTGATCTGTCCCGCTCGCTCGCATCGGGCGAGGAAGTCGCGGTACAGATCGCCCGCAGTTTCCCGATCACCCTGCTGATCGTCGTGATGGCGATGGGCTTCGCGCTCGTCTTCGGGATTCCGCTGGGAATCCTGGCGGCGAGCCGGCCCGACAGCCTGGTCGATCGGGTGGTGACATCGATCGGTTCGCTGGGCATCGCGGTGCCGAATTTCTGGCTCGCGATGATCTTCGTTTCCTGGTTCGCCCTCGAGTTCGGCTGGTTCCCGGCAACCGGCTCGGTTCCGCTGACGCAGGATCCGGGGCAGGCGATATGGCATGCGTTCCTGCCCGCGCTGGCGCTGGCTTCCGGCGGCATGTCGGAGGTCTCGCGCCAGCTGCGCAGCTCGCTCGTCGAGGTGATGTCCTCGCCGCAAGTGCGCACGCTGCACGCCAAGGGTCTGACGCCCGCGGCCATTCTCTGGAAGCATGGCCTGAAGAACGTCAGCGTGAACCTGCTGACGGTGACGTCGCTGCTGTTCAACCGGATGCTTGCCGCGACGGTCGTCGTCGAGGCGGTGTTCGCGATCCCGGGCATGGGCAGCCTGATCGTCAATGCCGCCCTGTTCCGTGACCTGCCGGTCGCCCAGGGCGTGGTCTTCGTGATGGTGCTGGTGGTGATATCGGTCAATCTCGTGACCGATCTGCTCTACACCGTCCTCGATCCGAGGATCCGATGATGCTTGCCCGATTCTTCGGCTGGCTGGCGCGCGACCTGCGGGCGGCGTTCAGCCTCGGCTTCCTGCTCCTGCTGGCGCTGCTCGCGGTCGCTGCGCCCTGGATCGCGCCCCATTCGCCGATCGAGCAGAACTTCGACATGATCCTCGCCCAGGCCGAGCCGGGCTATCCGCTGGGGACCGACGATCTCGGTCGCGATGTCCTCAGTCGCCTGATCCATGGCGCGGCGATCACCCTCTATGCGAGCTTCCTCGCCGTCGGCGTCGCGGTACTGATCGGCGTGCCGGTCGGCCTGCTGGCCGGCTATGTCGGCGGCTGGGTCGACGATGTCATCAGCCGCGTGATCGATGCGCTGCTGTCGTTCCCGGCGATCGTGCTCGCCATCGCCGTCACCGGAGCGCTGGGCATCGGCATGACCAACGCGATGATCTCGGTCGGAATCGTGTTCAGCCCCCAGCTCGCGCGTATCGTTCGCGCCCGTACCCTGGTGGTCCGGCATGAGCTCTACGTCGATGCGGCGCGCTGCTTCGGCGCCGGTACCGGTCGCATCCTGTGGCGCCATGTGCTGCCCAATACGGTGCAGCCGGTGATCGTGCAGGTCACGCTGCTGCTGGCCGCGGCGCTGCTGGCCGAAGCGAGCCTGAGCTTTCTCGGCCTGGGTATCCAGCCCCCGGACCCGAGCTGGGGCGCCATGCTCGCGCGTGCCTACCAGAGCATGGAGATCGCGCCGGCGCAGATGTATCCGCCCGGCCTGGCCATCCTGCTGACCGCGCTGGCGTTCAATACGCTTGGCGAATCGCTGCGCGCGGCGCTCGACCCCACGATGAAGACCTGAACACTCCTCCGCTCCCGGCACGGGGCGGAATACCTGGGCAATGCCATGAAGATCAGCCGACTCCTCATCGCCAACCGTGGCGAGATCGCCATCCGTATCGCGCGGGCGGCAGCCGAATCCGGTCTCCCGACGGTGGCCGTCCATCCCGACGACGATGCCGCGTCGCTGCACCTGCGCCATGCCGATGCCACGCATCGGCTGCCCGGCCGGGGGGCGCGGGCCTACCTCGACATCGAGGCGATCATCGAGGCGGCGCTGGCGAACGGCTGCGACGGCCTGCATCCGGGCTACGGCTTCCTGAGCGAGAACGCGGAGCTTGCCAGGCGCTGCGCGCAGGCCGGCATCCGCTTCGTCGGCCCGAGCGTCCATGCGTTGGCGCTTTTCGGCGACAAGGTGCAGGCGCGCGCCCTGGCCCGCGAGCAGGGCCTGCCGCTGATCGCCGGCAGCGCCGGCCCGGTGACGCTCGAGGAGGCCCGCGTGTTCCTGCGCGGGCTGGGCGCGGGCGGCGCGATGATGATCAAGGCGGTCGCCGGCGGTGGCGGCCGCGGCATGCGGGCGGTGTTCGAAGAATCCGCCCTCGAGGAATCCTATGCCCGTTGCCAGTCGGAGGCGCGGGCCGCCTTCGGCAGCGACGAGCTCTACGTCGAGCGCCTGGTGCGGTCGGCGCGCCACATCGAGGTCCAGGTGGTCGGCGATGCCACCGGCGCGGCGACCCACCTCTGGGAGCGCGAATGCACGGTACAGCGCCGCCACCAGAAGCTGATCGAGATCGCCCCGAGCCCTTCCCTGGGCGCCCGCCTGCGCGAGCGCATCCTGGAGGCGGCGGTGCGCCTGGCACGCGCGGCACGCTACGACAACCTCGGCACCTTCGAGTTCCTGGTCGATACCGAAACCGCCGAGGATGCGCCCGACGCCTTCGCCTTCATCGAAGCGAATCCGCGCCTGCAGGTCGAGCATACCGTCACCGAGGAGGTGCTCGGCATCGATCTCGTGCGCACCCAGCTCGCGATTGCCGGCGGCGCGACGCTGGCCAGCCTCGGCCTCGATCCCGCGCGCATCGGCGCGCCCCGTGGCCATGCGATCCAGCTACGCATCAACATGGAGACCATGGATGCGCAGGGCAATACGCGACCCCAGGGCGGCACCCTGGCGGCCTTCGATCCGCCGACCGGTCCGGGCGTGCGCGTGGACACCTTCGGCTATGCGGGCTACCGGACCAGCGCCGCCTTCGATTCGCTGCTGGCCAAGCTGGTGGTGCACAGCCCGTCCCCGGACTATGCCGATGCGCTGGGCCGCGCGCGCCGGGCGCTGCGCGAGTTCCGCATCGAGGGCGTGAAGACCAATCTCGGCTTCCTCGAGGCCCTGCTCGCCCATCCCGCGGTCGTCGCCAACCAGGTGAGCACCCGTTTCATCGATGAGAATGTCGCCGACCTGGTGGCCCATGACGCCCAGGCGCAGCGGCTCTACTTCGAGGCGGTGGCCGATCCGGCGGACGAGGACGCCGCGGGCGCAGCCGCCCAGCCGGTGCCGGCCGGCGCGGAGGCGGTGCTCGCGCCGCTGCAGGGCACCGTCGTCTCGATCGAGGTCGGCCCCGGCCAGGCGGTGCGCGCCGGCGAGCCGCTGGCGATCCTCGAGGCGATGAAGATGGAGCATGTGGTGGCAGCGCCGTGGGCCGGCATCGTCCGTGCGGTCGTTGCCGGTGCCGGACAGACCCTGATGGAGGGCGAGGCGCTCTTGCATGTCGAGCCCACCGAAGTGGCGGGCGATGCCATCCTG
Organism: Burkholderiaceae bacterium; assembly: GCA_041676645.1. Lineage (GTDB taxonomy): Bacteria > Pseudomonadota > Gammaproteobacteria > Burkholderiales > Burkholderiaceae_E > JAMLIN01. The sequence continues at coordinate 8,042 of JBAYRO010000084.1, forward strand.
GCGGACGAGACGGTCGACCCGGAGCATATCCGGGCCGACCTCGCCGACCTGCTGGTGCGCCTGGGCAATACGCTCGACGAGAACCGCCCGAAGGCGGTGGCCCGGCGCCGCGCCACCGGGCAGCGCACGGCGCGCGAGAACGTCGAGCAGCTCTGCGACGAGGGCAGCTTCTTCGAGTACGGGGCGCTGGCGGTCGCTGCGCAGCGTGCCCGTCGTCCGCTCGACGACCTGATCCTCAACACGCCGGCCGATGGCGTCATCGCCGGCATCGGTACGATCAATGCCGCCGACTTCGGTCCGCAGCAGGCCCGCGCGATGGTGGTCGTGTACGACTACACGGTGCTCGCCGGCACGCAGGGCAAGATGAACCACAAGAAGCAGGACCGGATGTTCGAGCTGGCCGCCAAGTGGCGCCTGCCGCTCGTGCTCTACGCCGAAGGCGGTGGCGGACGGCCCGGCGACACCGATCGCACCGGCCTGACCGGGCTCGACAACACCACCTTCTCCGGTTTCGCGCGCCTGTCGGGACTGGTGCCGGTGGTGGGTGTCGTTTCGGGCCGGTGCTTCGCCGGCAATGCGGCGCTGCTGGGCTGCTGCGATGTGATCATCGCGACCCGCAATGCCTCGATCGGCATGGGTGGCCCGGCGATGATCGAAGGCGGCGGCCTGGGCGTCTACCATCCGGACGAGGTCGGGCCGACCAGCGTGATGGCGCCCAATGGCGTGATCGATGTGCTGGTGGAGGACGAGATCGAGGCGACCGATGTCGCCCGCAAGTATCTTTCCTACTTCCAGGGGCCGGTCGCCGACTGGCGCTGCGCCGACCAGCGCCTGCTGCGCCACGCGATTCCCGAGAACCGGCTGCGCGTCTACGACATCCGCAAGCTGATCGACATGCTGGCCGACGAGGATTCGGTGCTGGAGTTGCGACGCGATTTCGGCATCGGCGTCGTCACCGCCTTCATCCGGATCGAGGGCCGTCCCTTCGGCCTGATCGCGAACAATCCCATGCACCTGGGCGGCGCGATCGATGCGGAGGCCGGCGACAAGGCCTCGCGCTTCATGCAGCTGTGCGATGCGCACGACATCCCGATCCTTTCGCTTTGCGACACGCCCGGTTTCATGGTCGGGCCCGAGGCCGAGAAGACCGCGATCGTGCGCCATGTCTGCCGCATGTTCGTGATGGGCGCGAGCCTGAGCATCCCGTTCTTCACGGTGGTGCTGCGCAAGGGCTACGGGCTGGGAGCGCAGGCGATGGCGGCCGGGGGCTTCCATGACTCCACCTTCACGGTGGCCTGGCCGACCGGCGAGTTCGGCGGCATGGGCCTGGAGGGCTATGTGAAGCTCGGCTATCGCAAGGAGATGGAGGCGATCGAGGATCCGGCGCAACGCCAGGCCTACTACGAGTCGATGGTTGCGAAGCTCTACGAGAACGGCAAGGCGACTTCCATCGCCTCGGTGCTCGAGATCGATGCGGTCATCGATCCGGAGCAGACCCGCCAGTGGGTGCTCGCGGGACTCAACGCCACGCCGGCGCCCCTGCCTCGCGAAGGCCGCAAGCGTCCCTGCATCGACGCCTGGTAGCAGCGGGCCGTCACGGCGGCTGCGCGGAAACGACCGGGGTCGGCATGCCGGCGCGGCAGGCGCCGGCATACCGCGCGCTTCAGTACGGGTGGCGCGATTCCCAGTCGGCCACTTGCCGCTCGGCTTCGTCGCGTTCGATCCCGTAGGCTTCCTGGATGCGGCCCACGAGCTGGTCGCGCTTGCCGGCAATCTGGTCGACCTGGTCGTCGGTCAGCTTGCCCCATTGCTCGCGGACCTTGCCCTTGAGCTGCTTCCAGTTGCCTTCGATTCGGTCCCGGTTCATACGAACTCCGTCTTGTTGCGGCCCCGAGGGGCGGTACGCCGGGCTTGCAATCGACATGCCCGATGGCGCCTCTCGTCCGGCTCGCCATGCGACCGACCGACGCGGCCGACGAATCGAGCGGGCACAATGACGGATTGCGGAGCCGTTGCCTGCCATGCTCGTCCTGAAGCTGACGCTGGTGCCCTTGCTGATCGCCTGCGTCACCCTGATCGGAAGACGCTGGGGCGCGCGGATCGCCGGCATGTTCGCCGCGATGCCCGTCGTCGCAGGACCGATCGCGATGTTCCTCACGCTCGAGCAAGGGCCGGAGTTCGGCGCCCATGCGGCGGTCGGGGCGATCGCGGCGGTCGCCGCCCTGCTGGTCTTCTTCCTCGCCTACGCCTGGACGAGTCGTCGCTTCGACTGGCCGGGCGCGCTCGTCTGCGGATTGCTTGCCTGGGGCATCGCGGCATCGCTCATCGCCGCCCTGCCGAGCCGGATCGAGCTGGCCGTGGCGATGGCGATGGTGGCCCTGCTCGTGGCGCCGGCGCTGATGCCGCCCCTGGAGACCCGGGCGCGCCTGCCGGTCGCGCCGCCGCGCTTCGATCTCGCGATCCGGATGCTCGCCGGCGCCTTGCTCACCCTGCTCGTCACCGCCGTGGCGAGCCGGGTCGGCGAAGCGTGGAGCGGGCTGCTCACCGCGTTCCCGGTGATCACACTGGTGTTGGGGGTATTTACCCACCGCGAGGCGGGGGCGGGGCAGGTGGCGCTGCTTTTTCGCGGCGTCGGTTTCGGACTCTACACCTTCTGCAGCTTCTTCCTCGTCCTCTCGCTGCTGCTGCCGCGTACCGGCATCGCCCCGGCATTCATCGCCGCGATCGCGGTGGCCGTGATGGTGCAGGGGCTGGTCGGACATCTGTTCGGGCGTCGCTGAGCCGTGGCGGCGCGGCCGGGCCGGCCGCCGGATTGCGCTAAGCTTGCATGTTCGCGTTGGCCGTCGGTGCGCCGGTCCGGCCACGCCCCGTTTCCCGTTTCTCCCGCTGCCGGAGGCCCTGATGCAGTTGCCGTTCGAGTTGAAAGACCAGGAGCAGGACAAGAACAACCCGACGCCGGCCGATCCGCCGCGTCTCGAGGAACAGCTGATCTTCAAGTCGCGCTACATCATGGTGTTCGGCGAGATCAACGACAAGCTCGCCCATGCGGTCTGCCGCCGCCTGCTCGCCCTGTCGGAGGATTCCGATGCCCCGATCAGCATGCTGATCTCCTCGCCCGGCGGCCATGTCGAATCGGGCGACGCGATCCACGACATGATCAGCTTCGTGCGCGCTCCGGTCGTGACCATCGGCGCCGGCTGGGTCGCGAGCGCCGCCGCGCACATCTTCCTCGCGCCGCCCAGGGAGCGCCGGCTCTGCCTGCCCAATACCCGCTTCATGATCCACCAGCCGGCCGGCGGGGCCGGCGGCCGGGCCGCCGACATCGCGATCCAGGCGCGCGAGATCCTCAAGATCCGCGAGCGGATCGCGGCCGCGATCGCCGAGCGCACCGGCCAGCCGATCGAGAAGGTGCGTACCGACATCGATCGCGACTACTGGATGAGCGCCGAGGAGTCGATCGAATACGGCATCGTCTCGCGCATCGTGAAACACCAGAAAGAGCTCGGCTAGGATGGCACGACCCGCGCGCTCGCAGCCGCCTGCAAGGCCCCGGTGGCTTCGGGCGGCCGGGAGTCACTGAACCATGCGCGCAATGCTGCGGGGCGCGGACGCCATCGGCCAGGCCGATGGCGGGCCCGGCGGCGTGCTCGCGACGCTGCGCGATGCGGGTTTCGCCCGGGTTGCGGCGCCGGCGCTGGGCGAGCTGGTCGGTATCGATGCGGCCGGGCTCGATGCGCTGCGTTCCAGCTGGGAGCGCCTGCCGGCGGATACCCACCTGCGCGATGGCGGTCGCTACCGCCGCCGGCGCCACGGCTCCTACGTCGTCGATGTGGCGGGCGGGCGCATCGAGCGATCCGAGCGCCGCGCCCACTGGCAGCCGGTGGACTACAACGCCCTGCATGGCGGCTTCGAGCGCTGGTTCGAGCCCGTCGAGCCGGCGGTCGAGGCCAATGTCGCCTGGGCGGCGGCCATCATCGGTTTCGGCGGGATCTTCGCCCGCCTGCGACCGCTTGCGCGCTGGTACGTCGAGGCCCACCAGTTCCGCATCGATACCACCGGGGGCATCGGCCGCCCGACGCCCGAAGGCGCGCATCGCGACGGAGTGGATTTCGTCGTGGTGATGCTGGTCGATCGCCGCAACATCCGCGGCGGCGAGTCCCGGGTGTTCGAGGCCCATGGGCCGCAGGGCGTGCGCTTCACGGTCACCGACGCCTGGAGCGCGCTGTTGCTCGACGATGCCCGGGTCATCCACGAAACCACCCCGATCCAGCCGGCCGACGATGGCCGGGCCGGCTGGCGCGACACCCTGGTGCTGACCTATCGCGCCGATGGTTTCCTGGCGCCGGATGCGCCATCCTGATCCATCCGGCAAGGGATGCGCGTGGCAGCACGCAGACGGAGGTCATCATGGCGATTCGGATCATTCGGCTCGGCACACCCCGCGAATCGGGTGAGGGGCCACGGATCGGCACCGTGCGCCGGCCGCCGCGCGGCGTCCCGAAATCCCGCTTCGCCGCGGACGACTGGTACGACACCTGGTTCCCCGATCTGGCGCCGAGCCAGGAAACCATCGGCCTGCTGAAGGAGTCGCCCGATGCCGATGGCTGGCGACGCTTCGCACGTCGCTATCGGGCCGAGATGAAGGAGCCGCATGCCAGCCATTCGCTCGACCTGCTCGCCACCCTGTCGCAGCAGGCCGATTTCTCGCTCGGCTGCTACTGCGAGGACGAGTCGCGCTGCCATCGCTCGATCCTGCGCGAACTGCTGGCCGAGCGCGGCGCCCGGATCGCCTGAGTCGGAGTCTACCCTTGCGACCCTACCTGCTCAGTATCGTGTTGCTCGCGGTGAGCAATGTGTTCATGACATTCGCCTGGTATGCCCACCTGCGCGAACTGAACCACAAGCCCTGGATCGTGGCGGCGCTGGCGAGCTGGGGCATCGCCCTGCTCGAGTACCTGTTCCAGGTGCCCGCCAACCGGATCGGCTATACCGTGATGTCGGTCGGCGAGCTGAAGATCATCCAGGAGGTGATCACCCTCGCGATCTTCGTGCCGTTCTCGGTGCTCTACCTGCGCGAGCCGCTCAAGCTCGATTACCTCTGGGCGGGCCTGTGCCTCGTCGGCGCGGTGTACTTCATGTTCCGCAGTCGCCTGGGCGGCGCCTGAAGCGCCGGCTGGCCGTCATCCGGCGTCGGCCCGGCAGGCGGCCACGATCCGCGCCCAGCCCTGCGGCCCGAGTTCCTCGAGGGTGCGCAGGTTGCGCGCGACGATCGCGTCCGAGTCGGCCCCCGCTTCGATCGCCCGGCCGATGCTCGATTCGCGCAACAGGTGCAGGACGGGATAGGGCGAGCGATTGGTGGCGTTGCCGATGTCGTCCGGATCCGTGTCGGCAAAGCGGTAATCCGGGTGAAAGCTCGCGATCTGCAGTTTCCCGAGCATTCCCATGCGCTCGAGCAGCGCCTCGGCGGGGTCGAGGAAGTCGTTGAACTCGAGGAAATCGCCGAGGGTCCAGGGGGCGATCAGCAGGGTCGTCTCGATGTCCTCGGGATCGGTGCTCGCCAGTGTCGCGATTGCCGCGCCCAGGTCATCGAGCAGCCCGCCCGGGTCCCGGGCTTCGCTGAGCTCGTAGCGGACCCGCCCGGCGGTCTGCGCCGCCCGCGCGAAGGGGCACAGGTTCAGGCCGATCACCGCCCGGTCGACCCATGCCCGGGTGTGGGCGATGATGCGCTGCCGACCCTCGTCCTGCGATTTTTCCATTGTCGGCCGGGTGGGCCCGGTCCTGGCGCCCGATCGGGCGGGGCCCTATTGTAATTGCCTGAATCGACTACAATTTAAGGTTTTCCCCGGTTCGCTCATCATCCTGGATGGAGTTCGTGATGCCGATCTATGCGTATCGCTGTGACGACTGTGGTTTCGAGAAGGATGTGCTGCAGAAATTCTCCGATGCGCCGCTTTCGGACTGCCCGCAATGCCACAAGCCGGCATTCAACAAGATGGTCACCGCAGCCGCCTTCCAGTTGAAGGGAACCGGCTGGTACGTTACCGACTTTCGCGGTGGCCCTTCGGGCGGCGGTGAAGCCGGGGAAGGCAAGGCTGGCGAAGGCAAGGC
>JBAYRO010000085.1:0-14147 GCA_041676645.1 Burkholderiaceae bacterium
CGGACGATTCCGGCCCGACCAGGAACACCGCCAGCCCGGCGATCTCCTCGGGCTGGAGCGCCCGCTTCATCGCGACCCTGGCCAGGACCGGGGCGAGCACTTCGTCGAGCGACCTGCCCTGCATCCGGGCGGTGCGCCCGAAGCCCTGCTCCAGCATGTCGGTCTCGACCAGCCCCGGGCAGATGGCGTTCACGCAGATGCCGTGGGTACCCATCTCGAGCGCGACGCAGCGCGTGAGGCCGACCACTGCATGCTTGGAGACGTTGTAGGCGGACTGGTTGGCCGAGGCCCACTTCCCGGCACTCGAGGCGATGTTCACGATGCGCCCGCCCTCACCACGTTCGATCATGCGGGGCAGCACCGCCTGCATCAGATGGATCGTGCCGTGCAGGTTGACCTCGAGCAGGTCGCGGAAATCCTGGTCCTCGTAGTCGAGGAAGGCGCCGGACTTGTAGACCCCGGCCGAATTCACGAGGCCGTCGATGCCGCCGGCGTCCAGCCATGCCGAGGCGATCGCGTCGAAGCAGGCCTCGCGATCGGAAACGTCGAGCACCTGCACCCGGTGCGAACGCCCGTCCGAGTCGTCGCACATCGATGCGGTTTCGCGCAGCGCGACCTCGCTGGTGGCCGACAGGGTGAGCCGGGCGCCTTCGGCGGCCATCGCGATGGCGATCGCGCGCCCGATGCCGCGGCTCGCGCCGGTGATGAAGACATGGCGGCCGTGCAGCCGCCCCTCAGGCATCGCCGTACTCGGCTTCGGCCTGCATGGAAACGCCGCCGTCCGGCAGCCGCGACCAGATGCGGGCGGAATTGCCCTCCACGCTGGCATGGAACTCGAGGTCGGCGCCGAGGATCGCCGGGCGCAGGCCGCGGTAGCTGAAGCGGCGCAGCGGGGCCGGCCCGACATCGGCGGCCAGGCCACAGAGCAGGGTCGCAACCAGCGGCCCGTGGACCACGCAGTTGTCGTAGCCCTCGACCTCGCGACAGTAGTCCTGGTCGTAGTGGATCCGGTGGCCGTTGAAGGTGAGCGCCGAATAGCGGAACAGCAATGTCGTGTCGGGCGTGAGCTTGCGCACATGCTGGCCCGGCGCGGGACCGCCGTCGGCCGGCGGCTTCGCGTTGCCGGCCGGCGCCGGCGACTTGTAGACGATGTTCTGCAGTTCGTGGATGCGCCGCGTGCCCTCGACCGAGATCTCGTGCTCGACGGTGACGAAGACCAGGTCGCCGGAGCGCCCGCTCTTGTGCTCGACCGACTGGATCGTCGAGCGCTTGTCCATGGTGGCGCCCAGGGGAATCGGCGCCTCGAAGCGCACCTCGCCGCCGGCCCACATCCGGTTGGGCAGCGGCACCGGCGGCATGAAGCCGCCGCGCTCGGGATGGCCGTCGGGGCCGATCCGCCCGGGCGGCACGCCCTCGAGGAAGTAGACCCAGTGCCAGCAATGCGGCAGGGGATCGCCCTCGGCCAGCGCCGGACCGGGGCGGTCGACGGTGGCGGCCATCAGCCGGGCATGACGGACCTGCGCCGGGTCCGAATCGGACTGCGACCGGCCGATCCAGCTGCGCAGGTGCTCGATGTCGATGGTCGGGGTACTCATGCGGGACTCCGTGGAAACCAGGTTGTTCGGGCCGCCGGCCGGCTCAGCGACGCGCGGCGAGCAGCCGGCGGGCCTTCGCGATCACCGGCGCATCGACCATCTTGCCGTCGACCGCCACCACCGCCCCGCCGGCGCTGGCGGACGCATCGACGACGCGTTGCGCCCAGGCGAGCGCTTCGGGGGTGGGCGAAAACCCGGCATTGACGGTAGGGACCTGGCGCGGATGGATGCAGAGCTTGGCGCCGAAGCCGAGCCGGCGAGCCCGCCGGGTGGCGGCGGCGAGCGCATCGACATCGTCGATGGCGGCCTCGACGCCGTCGGCCGGGGCGACGATCCCGGCCAGCCGCGAAGCGAGCACGAGTTCGCTGCGCGCCGCGAGAAGCTCCTCGTCGTCGCCCTCGATGTCGAGGTCGAACTGGAAGTCGATGGTGCCGAACACCAGCCGGAACACCCCGGGCTGGCGGGCCAGCTTGCGGGCCGCGGCAATGCCGCCGGCGGTCTCGACCAGGGGCAGGACGCGCCGCGCATGGGTCCGGGTGATCACTTCGCGCAGGGGTTCGATCTCGGCCGCCTTGGGCAGCATCACGGCCGTCACCGCATGGTCGGCGGCAAGCGCGACGTCGTCGTGGAACCACTGGGTGCCGGCGCCGTTGATGCGCAGCATGATCGGCACGCCCGCCTGGGCGGCGGCATCGGGGCAGCTCACGAACCAGTTCGACAGCGCATCGCGCGCGGCCGACTTGGCCGCCGGCGCGACCGCATCCTCGAGGTCGATGTTGACGATGTCGGCGCCGGACGCGAGCGCCTTGGCGAAGCGCTCGGGCCGGTCGGCGGGAACGAAGAGATAGGATCGGGCGATCATCGGGATCTCCTAGATGGCGGCGGCCTGGCGCAGCCGGTCGATGTCGGCGGCCGAAAGACCGAGTTCGCCGAGGATCGAATCGGTATGTTCGCCCAGTGTCGGTATCGGGTCCATGCGCGCATCGAAGGCGCTGCTGCGCCCCGGGGGGCGCAGCGCCGGGATCGGGCCGACCGGCGAGCCGACCTGGGCCCAGGCGTCGCGCGCCGCGAGCTGCGGATGGGCCCAGAGATCGGCCATGGTGTTCATCTTGGCGCGGGCAATCTTCACCTTGTCGAGCCGCGCCAGCACCTGCGCCGAGTCGAAACTGGAGAAGGCTTCCTCGATCAGCTCGCGCAGCGCGGCCCGGTTCTCGTTACGCAAGGTGTTGTTCGCGAAGCGGGCGTCGGTGGCCAGCGCCGGATCGCCGAGGACCTCGTCGCAGAAGACCTTCCATTCGCGTTCATTCTGCAGCCCGAGCATGACCGTTGCGCCGTCGCCCGCCTTGAAGGGGCCATAGGGATAGATGCTCGCATGCGCGGCCCCGGTGCGCGCCGGCGGCTCGGCGCCGTCGAAGGCGTAGTAGAGCGGGAAGCCCATCCATTCGGTGAGGGCTTCGAGCATCGAGACGTCGATCCGGCTGCCGACGCCGGTTCGCCCGCGCAGCAGCAGCGCCGCCATCACGCTGGTGAACGCGTACATGCCGGCGGCGATATCGGCGATCGAGTTGCCGGTCTTGGAGGGATCCTCGGGGGTGCCGGTGACCGACAGCAGGCCGGCCTCGCTCTGGATCAGCAGGTCGTAGGCCTTCTGCTCCCGGTAGGGGCCGTCGTCGCCGTAGCCGGAGATGTCGCAGACGATCAGCCGCGGATTGCGTGCCGACAGGCTGGCGTGGTCGAAACCCATGCGGGCGGCGGCGCCCGGGGCGAGGTTCTGCACCAGCACATCGGCCCGGTCGAGGAGCTTCAGCAACGCATCGCGCGCCCCGGGCTGCTTGAGGTCGAGCGTCAGGCTCTCCTTCGAGCGATTGGTCCAGGCGAAATGCGAGCAGAGCTCGTCGCGCACCCGGTGGTCGTAGCTGCGCGCGAAGTCGCCGACCTCGGGCCGCTCCACCTTGATGACCCGGGCACCGAGATCGGCGAGCTGGCGAGTGCAGAAGGGCGCTGCGATCGCGTGCTCGAGCGCGACCACGGTGATGCCGTCGAGGGGTCTCGTCATCCTTGCCTCAGAACGAGCGGGGCAGCCCGAGGACATGCTCCGCGATGTAGCTGTAGATCAGGTTGGTGGAGATCGGCGCCACCTGGTAGAGCCGGGTCTCGCGGAACTTGCGCTCGACATCGTACTCGTGCGCGAAGCCGAAGCCGCCATGGGTCTGCATGCAGACATTGGCCGCCTCGAAGGACGCCTTGGCGGCGAGGTACTTCGCCATGTTGGCCTCGGCGCCGCAGGGCTTGTGCGCATCGAAGAGCTCGCAGGCCCGGAAGCGCATCAGGTTGGCCGCCTCTATCTCGATGTAGGACTCGGCGATCGGGAAGGAGACACCCTGGTTCTGGCCGATCGGCCGGCCGAACACGACGCGGTCCTTCGCGTACTGCGTCATCCGGTCCATGAACCAGTAGCTGTCGCCGATGCACTCGGCCGCGATCAGGGTGCGCTCGGCATTGAGTCCGTCGAGGATGTAGCGAAAGCCCATGCCCTCCTTGCCGATCATGTTCTCGGCCGGAATCTCGAGATCCTCGAAGAAGAGCTCGTTGGTCTCGTGGTTGACCATGTTGCGGATCGGGCGCACCGTCATGCCGGATTTCTCGGCCTCGCGCAGGTCGACGAGGAAGATCGACATGCCCTCGGACTTGCGCTTGACCTGGTCGATCGGAGTGGTCCGCGCGAGCAGGATCATCCATTCGGAATGCTGGATCCGCGAGATCCAGACCTTCTGGCCGTTGACGACGTAGCGATCGCCCTTCTTCACCGCGACGGTCTTGATCTCGGTGGTGTTGGTGCCGGTGGTGGGCTCGGTGACGCCCATCGACTGCAGACGCCATTCGCCGGTGGCGATCTTGGGCAGGAACAGCTTCTTCTGCTCCTCGGAGCCGTGGCGCAGCAGGGTGCCCATGTTGTACATCTGGCCATGGCAGGCGCCCGCATTGCCGCCCGCGCGATTGATCTCCTCCATGATCACGGAGGCCTCGGCCAGGCCCAGCCCCGAGCCGCCATACTCGGCCGGAATCAGCGCCGCCAGCCAGCCGGCCTTGGTCAGCGCATCGACGAAGGCTTCCGGGTAGGCGCGATCGGCATCGATCTGGCGGTGGTACTCGTCGGGGTATTCGGCGCAGAGGTCGCGCAGCGCATCGCGCATTTCCTGGAAGCGGTCGGGAGTCTGTTCGATCATGGCGGTATCTCGGGTCGGGCGCGCGGGCGCGTTTTCGGCGATTTCGCAATCGGCCGTCTATGTTAGCCGGGGTAGGTGGCGATGATGCGGGTGCCCGCATGCTCGCCTTGCCCGACGCGGGGACGATCCTCGAATTCTGCACCATGCTCGCGGCACCCTTCGGCAGGTCGGGGGTCTGCCCCGGCATCACCCGGGGCGCTGGCGAGCCGCGCCGTGCGGGCCGGACTCGGGAACCATCACCGGACCGGGCCCCACCGCCATCGGTCGTGGCGCTTGGCAAGTCGGCGGCCGGCCGGCGATCATGGCGGCTTTGACGGGCCTCGTTGCCCACGGCCAAGGAGAACCCGACATGCTTGCCCTGCGCCCGGGCTGCGAATGCTGCGACCGCGACCTCCCGCCCGACAGCGACCAGGCACGGATCTGCAGCTTCGAGTGCACCTTCTGCGCCGACTGCGCCGACACCATGAACGGACGCTGCCCCAACTGCGGCGGCGAACTCGTGCGCCGCCCGCGTCGGCCTGCCGACCGGCTCGCCCGATTCCCGGCCTCGACCGAGCGCATCTGGCGCCCCGATCGCTGCGGTCGCAGCGCCAGCGCCTGAGCCGGGAGCGAAAGCGGCGATGGACATCCCGGCAGGTCGCGACACCGGCGATGCGGGCCCGGGCAAGGACGCCCGGGCGGCCCGGATGCGCGCCCGCACACCGCTCGCGCGGATTCGCCGCGCGCTGGCCGACGGGCTCGAGCCGCCCTCGCTCGGCGAACTCGGCCCGACGATCGCCTCCAGCGCCCTCTCGGCGCAGGCCGAGGTGGGACGGATCGCCGAGCTCGCGCTCTTCGACCCCGCCATGCTGCTGCGCCTGCTGCGGGCGGCGAACTCGCCGGCCTACCTGACCCGTAGCGGCGACGCGGTGGTCTCGGCGACCCGGGCGGTGATGCTGCTCGGTTACGACCAGGCGCGCGAGATCGCCCTCGGCCTGCCCCGGCTCGACGAGCAGATCACCGACCGTGACCACCGCCAGCTGGTGCGCGCCGAGTATGCGCAGGCCAATGTCGCGGCAACGCTCGCCCGCCGCCTGCTCGATGCCCGCCATGCGGCGGTCGCCGAGGAAGGCGCCATTGCCGCTCTGCTGGGCTGCTCGGGCCGGATCCTCGCGGCGATCCATGCCCCGCAGGCGCTGGTCGCGACCCTGCGGGCGGCCGACGAACACCGGATCGATGCCTCGGCCGCCGCGCGCCGCCTGATCGGCGCCGACTTCGAGGAACTCGCCCACGAGGCGCTCATCGCCTGGCGCATGCCGGCGCGCCTGGGCCGGCTGCTGCGCGCGGCCACCGCGCTGCGGCCGCGCGAACCCGAGATCGCCGCCGACTGGCTGCCGCTGTCGATCGCCTGCGCGACCGACATGACCGACGCGCTGCTGAGGCCGGCGCCCGGGGAACGCCAGCGCCGGCTCGACGAAGTGGAACGCAAGTTCGGCCGGGCGATAGATCTCGACACGCGCCGGATGAAGGGCCTGGTCGAGGCGACCACCGAGGAAGTGCGCCGGATCGAACGCATCGGCGCCACCCCGTCGGGCGCCGCCTCCTGCACCGGCCTGCTCGAAACCCATCTCGCCGGCCGCACGCGGATCGCGCTGCCGGCACCGCGACTGGCCGCCGACGAACTCGAGCGCACCCTGGCCGACTCCGGCGCGCCCGAGGATGCGCTCGCCCTGCTCGACACCATCGGCGAAGGCCGCCACGGCTCGAGCGCGATGCTCGCCACCGCACTGGGCGCGCTCGACACCTTGGTGGCGGAGCGCGCCGCGGGCTTCCTGCCGGCGCTGTCGATCGCGCTGGCCGGCATCCATCGGGCCCTGGACTATACGAGGGTGTGCTACTTCGGGCGCGACGACGCCACCGGAACCTACCGGGCCCAGCTCGCCATCGGCGCGGACATCGAACGGCTGCGCGATACCGTCGGCATGGGCACCCGGGCGGCAACGCTGCTGCATGCCGCGCTCGATCGCGGCGTGGACCTGCACATCGGCGATACCGCCGCCGCCAATGTCCGCGACCGGCTGCCCGACTGGTTCGCCGCCGCCTTCCCCGACACGCGCAGCTTCCTGGTGCTGCCCATCCGCATCGAGGACCGGCCGATGGGCTTCATCCTCGCCGATCGCGACCGCCCCGACCCCGACGGCCCCGGCCCGACCGAGCTCGACCGCATGCGCGCCCTGCGCAGGCGCATCGCCGAGCTGCAGTTCGCCGGCACCGCCGACTTCAGCTGACAAAAAATGGGGTCAGACACCATTAATTGAAATTAATGGTGTCTGACCCCATTTTTTGCGCGGCCCGAGCCGCGGCACGCAAGCTTCAGCCGATCTTCAGGCGCTTCGCACCCGCGGCGACCTTCTTGGGCAGGACCAGGTTGAGGATCCCGTTCTCGTAGGCAGCGCTGGCGCGCTCCTCGTCGATCTCGCTGGCCAGCGCGAAGCTGCGTGACACCGAACCGCGATAGCGTTCGCTGCGCAGCACCCGCTCGCCCTCGCGGGTTTCCTTCTCCTTGCTCACCTCGGCCGAGATCGCGACGCGATTGCCGTCGATCTGGACCTGGATGTCCTCCTTCGCGACACCGGGGACTTCGGCCGAAACCTTGTATTCGGCATCCGTCTCGCTGACGTCGATGCGGATCTCGAGGGGCTTGCCGTTCTCCGGCCCGGCGGGCGCCATCATGCCGCGGAACAGCTCCGGGAAGACATCGGCGAAAGGATCGTAAAGCGATAGTCGAGGCATGGAAATTCTCCTTGCATGTCTGTCTTCGCAAGCGACTGCTTGCCGTTGCCCAGAAGATCGGGACGTCACTGCCGGTTTCAAGTCCCGGCAAGCGGGATGCCGACGCCGCCGGGAATTTGTCGGACAATGGCCTTGTCGGATAATTTCCCTGTCCCGGCGATCCGCATCGCCTCCCGGCACCGCAACAGGACTCCTATGTATTCACTTCTCAAGGGCATGCGCGTCATCGAGGGCGCCTCCTTCGTCGCCGCGCCTTCCTGCGCCCTGCATCTCGCGCAGATGGGGGCCGAGGTCATCCGTTTCGATCCCATCGGCGGCGGTCCCGACTTCAACCGTTGGCCGCGCGTGCCCGACGGCGGCCCCAGCCTCTACTGGGAGGGCCTGCAGAAGGGCAAGAAATCCATCGCGATCGATCTCGGCAGCCCCGAGGGACGCGAGCTCGTCGCCGCCCTGGTGACGGCGCCCGGCGAGGGCGGTGGCCTGTTCGTCACCAACTTCCCGCGCGGCGGCTTCCTTGCCCACGACAAGCTGGCCGCGCGCCGCCCCGACCTCATCACGGTCCGGGTGCAGGGCTGGGCCGACGGCACCACCGGGCTCGACTACACGATCAACGCAGTCGCCGGCTATCCCTACAACACCGGCCCCGAAGACCACGCCGGCCCGATGAACCACGTCCTGCCGGCCTGGGACATCGCCACCGGGGCACTGTGCGCCTTCCACCTGCTGGCCGCCGAGCGCCATCGTCGCGCCACCGGCGAGGGTCAGGAGATTGCGCTGCCGCTGTCCTCGGTGGCCTTCTCCACGCTCGGCATGCTGGGCCAGATCGCCGAGGTCGCGACCACCGGCGAGGATCGCCCACGCATCGGCAACAGCGTGTTCGGCGCCTTCGGTCGCGACTTCGGCTGCGCCACCGGCGAGCGGGTCATGATCGTCGCGATCACGCCCAAGCAATGGCGCGGCCTGCTCGCCGCCCTCGACATCGCTGGCCCCATCGGCGAGGTCGAGGCCCGGCTCGGGGTGAGCTTCGCGCGCGACGAAGGCCTGCGCTTCGAGCATCGGGCAGCGCTCGACCCGATCGTCGAGGCCGCCACCAGCCGCCTGCCCTACGCCGAGCTCAAGGCCGCTTTCGATGCCCATGATGTCTGCTGGGGCCCGTACAAGGACCTCTCCGAATCGCTGCGCACCGAGCCCGAGCTCTCCGAGGCCAACCCGATGATGCGGACGGTGCGCCATCCCAGCGGCCACGCCTACCTCACGCCCGGCAGCCCCGCAATCTACTCGGCATCGCCGCGGGGCGACGTCGGCGCCGCGCCCAGGCTCGGCCAGCACACCGCCGAAGTCCTCGCCAGCGTGCTGGGCATGGCCGACCACGAGATCGGCGCCCTGCTCGAGCGTGGCGTCGTCGCGACCGCAAAGGATTGAGCATGGATACACAGACGCAGACCACCGGCGCGACCGGCGACGACTCCCGCGATGCCCAGCGCGCCACCCTGGCGGCCGCGGTGACTGCCGCCAGGACCTACCTCGAGGCGGCCCGCACCGCGGTGCTCGGCATCGTCGGCGAGGGCGGCAAGGTGCGCGGTGCGCGCATCGACGCCAACCAGCGTGCCGTCCACGGCCTTGCCTGGACGGCCACCTACGTGCAGGCGATCACCGAGCTGGCCGGCTGGTACGACCGGCTTGCCGCCCGCGGCCGGCTCGGCGAGATCGAGCGGCACATCGCCCTGATCGGCGTCGGCGAATATCTCTCGCAGATCGTCGGCGGCATCCCCATGAGCCAGCTCGAGTTCGCCCGACCCGCCGATCTCGGCGCCGAGGCCGCGCTCGCGCAGCTGCTGCGCGACCCGGACGTGCAGCGCCTGGTGGCCCACGGCAACACGCCCGCACGCCGCGCCTCGCTCGCCGCCCTGATCCGCGACGGCCACCTGCCCGACGAATCGCTCGACGACGACGCCCTCGACATGGTGCGCGACACCTTCCGCCGCTTCGCCCGCGAGAAGGTGCGACCCCATGCCCACCGCTGGCACCTCGAGAACCGGCTGATCCCGGATGAGGTCGTCGCCGGCATGGCCGACCTGGGCACCTTCGGCGTCACCATCGACGAGCAGTGGGGCGGGCTGGGCATGGGCAAGCTCGCCATGTGCATCGTCTCCGAGGAGCTCTCCCGAGGCTTCCTCGCGGTCGGCTCGCTCGGCACCCGCTCCGAGATCGCCGGCGAGCTGATCGCGGGCTCGGGCACCGATGCGCAGAAGCAGCGCTGGCTGCCCGGCATCGCCAGCGGCGAGATCCTGCCCTGCGCCGTCTTCACCGAACCCGACACCGGCTCGGATCTGGCGAGCCTGCGCACCCGCGCCAGCGCCCGCCCCGGCGGCGGCTGGCGCATCGACGGCGCCAAGACCTGGTCGACACACGGTGGGCGCAGCGACATGATGACGCTGCTCGCGCGCACCGATCCGGAAACGACCAGCCATGACGGCCTGTCGATGTTCCTCGCGCCCAAGCCGCGCGGCACCGAGACCGATCCCTTTCCCGCCCCCGGCATGAGCGGCGGCGAGATCGAGGTGCTCGGCTATCGCGGCATGAAGGAGTACGAGATCGGCTTCGACGGTTTCGAGATTCCCGCCGACAGCCTGCTCGGCGATGATCCCGGCCACGGCTTCCGCCAGCTGATGCGCACCTTCGAGAGCGCCCGCATCCAGACCGCGGCGCGCGCGCTCGGCGTCGCCTGGGATGGCTTCGACCTCGGCCTGCGCTACGCGCTCGATCGCCGCCAGTTCGGCCGGCCGCTGGCCGCCTTTCCGCGCGTGGCCGACAAGTTCGCGATGATGCTCGTCGAGACGGTCATCGCGCGCGAGCTCACCTATTTCGCGGCCCGGCGCAAGGACACCGGCGAGCGCTGCGACCTCGAAGCGGGCATGGCCAAGCTGCTTGGCGCGCGCGTCGCCTGGGCCAATGCCGACGGCGCCCTGCAGATCCACGGTGGCAACGGCTATGCGCTGGAATACGAGATCAGCCGTGTCCTGTGCGATGCCCGCATCCTCAACATCTTCGAGGGCGCCGGCGAGATCCAGGCGCAGGTGATCGGCCGGCGCCTGCTCGAGGCGAAAGGCTGAGGCGTTCTACCGCCCCCCCCTTTGCCGACATGCACCAACCACGTACCGAGCCACGCCAGTCGCTCTACCACGATTACCAGGTCCACGACTTCGTGCGGCCCGCCGAGATGGACGGCGCCGGCGTGGTCCATCCGGTCGCGATCGTCGGCGCCGGGCCGGTGGGGCTGGTCACCGCGCTCGCGCTGGCGCGGCTCGGGGTGCGTTCCGTGCTGCTCGAAGCCGAGGCCCAGGTCTCCGAAGGCAGCCGCGCCATCGTGCTCACCCGTCGTTCGATGGAAATTCTCCAGTCGGTCGGCGCGGTTGCGCCCTTCGTCGCCACCGGCCTGCCGTGGAAATCGGGCCGCTCCTTCTTCCGGGGCCACGAGGTGTACCGGATGGAGATGCCGCACGACGACGACGACCGATTCTGGCCGGGCACCAACACACAGCAGCAGCTGATCGAGCAATACCTCGTCGACGCCGCCGAAGCGAGCGGCAGGGTCGAGATCCGCTGGCAGACCGCCTGCACCGGCCTGGCGCAGGACGAGTCCGGCGTGACCCTCGCGCTCGACACCCCGGCGGGCGAATACCAGCTTCGCGCCCGTCGCGTGGTGGCGGCCGACGGCGGTCGGTCGACCGTGCGCCGCTGCCTCGGCCTGCGCTTCGAGGGCGAGAACTATCCGGGCCACTTCGTGATCGCCGACATCCGCGCCGATCTCGGACTGCCCACCGAAAGGCTGTGCTTCTTCGATCCCGACTGGAACCCGGGCAACAACGTGCTGGTGCATCGCGAGCCGGACGGCATCTGGCGCATCGACTTCCGTCTGCCCGATGATGAAACCCCGGCGGCGGCGCTCGAGCCCGAAACCCTGGCCGCGCGAATCGGCCGCGTGCTGGAGATGGTGGGCCGGCCGGTGCAGTGGCAGCTCGACTGGGCCACCGTCTATACCGCCAACACGCTGACCCTGCCCGACTACCGCGCCGGGCGGGTGCTGTTCGCCGGCGATGCCGCTCACCTGCTGCCGATCTTCGGTGTGCGCGGCGCCAACACCGGTTTCCAGGATGCCGGCAACCTCGGCTGGAAGCTCGCGATGGTCGAGCTGGGCCTGGCGCCAGAGGCGCTGCTCGACACCTATTCGCATGAACGGGTCGCCGCGGCGCGCGAGATCTGCGCTGAAGGCGGACGCAGCACCCGCTTCATGAGCCCGCCTTCGCCCGGCTTCCGCCTGCTGCGCGACGCCACCCTGTCGCTCGTGCTCTCGCAGGACTGGCCCAGGCCGCTGCTGCACTGGCGCACCTCGCGCCCGCACGACTACTCCGACAGTCCGCTCAACACCGCGCCGACCGGACTCGATGGCACTGCTCCCGCCCCGGGCATGCCGGTGCCCGACGCCCGGCTCGGCGAGGACGATTTCCTGCTCGGCCACCTGCCCGACGGCTTCGTGCTGATCGGCTTCGCCGACGATGCCGGCACGCTTGCCGCACTCGAGCGCAGCGCGGCGCAGGCGCCGACCCACGGCGCGCCGCTTTCGTGCCTGTGGGTGGTCGACGCGGGGCTCGCCGGCGCGGACCGCGTCGTCGACAGCCTCGGACGGGCCCCCGCCCGCTACCGGGCGCGCAACGGCGACTGCTGGCTCGCCCGTCCCGACCAGCACCTGTGCGCCGGCTGGCACCAGCCCGATGGGACCGCGATCGGCGCCGCGATCGCCCGTGCCCTGGGCCACGATGCCGCCGCCGGCATCGGTGCCGAAGCGAACGTCATCCTGGAGAGCGACCGATGAAGACCGAGCCGCTCGATACCGCCGGCATCGAGGATGCCTACGACCGCATCGCCGAAGCCATCGATACCGCCGGCGCGCATCGCGAACTCTTCCTCGTGAAGCTCGCGCTCACCCTGGCCTGGCGCAGCGGCGATCCGCAGATGCTGCGCGAGGCCATCGCAATCGCGCTGCTCGACCTCGACGCCGAAGCGGCGGACCGCAGCCGCTGAAAAGAGAAATGGGGTCAGACACGATTACGGTTTCCGTAATCGTGTCTGACCCCATTTCTCGTGTCTCGTTCCCGATCAGAGGATCCGGCAGGCGTCCTCAAAGTCGAGCCGCGGATTGCGCGGCATCGTCGCGGCCGGATCGGCGTGGCCGAGGTTGATCAGGAAGTTGGAGCGCCAGCGCCCGTCGGGGAAGAACTCGGCATCGACCTTCGCATTGTCGAAGCCCGACATCGGGCCGCAATCGAGGCCCATGGCGCGGGCGGCGAGAATGAAGTAGGCGCCCTGCAGGGTGCCGTTGCGAATCGCGGTCGATTCCCGGGCCGCGCGCCTGGCCTCGCCCTCGAACCAGCCGAACGCGCTCTGGTCGTGCGGGAACACGCGCGGCAGGAACTCATGGAAGCGCATGTCGTGGGCGACGATCACCGTCACCGGCGCGCCCATGGTCTTGTCCCGGTTGCCCGGTGACAGTGCCGGCTCGAGCCGCTGCTTCGCCGCGGCCGAACGCAGGAAGACGAAGCGCCCCGGCTGGCCGTTGGCCGAGGTCGGCGCCATCCGCATCAGCTCGAAGATGCTGCGCAACGCCTCGTCGGCGACCGGCTGGCCGGTGAAGGCATTGGCGGTGCGGGCCTCCCGGAACAGGAGATCGATTGCGGCGGTATCGAGCATGGCGTGGCGAAACGATGAGGGATCGGCCTTACTGCGGCAGCGGCGTGCTCTGCCAGGACACCATCCGCCAGCTGCCCTTCTCCAGGGCCCAGGCCTGCAGGTAGCGACTGCGGAAATGCTTGCGGCCCTTTTCGCGCACGATGACGTCGATCTCGACATCGCCATTGACCAGCACGACATCACCGAAGCGCCGACAGTCGCGCGCGATCGGAATGAGCTGCTGGTAGTCGTAGAAGCCCTCGCCGACCCGCTGCAGGTAGAGCGCCCGGTCCTCGTCGGTTCCGCTGCTGTGCACATAGCGCAGGCTGCTGCCCATGAGCGGCTCGAGCCGCGAGAGATCGCCCGCCAGCGTGGCGGCGATGCGCGCCTCGTCGAGTGCGAGGATCTGGTCGAAGAGTTCGGTTTCCATCATGTGCGTTGCTTTCCGGGGCGGGTTGGATGCCCCGGAGAATACCCGATGCGCCGCATCCGGTCGGCCGGCGTTCAGCCGGCGCGCCCGTCGGCAAGTGGCGCGCCGGTCGCCTCGCGCAAGGCCTCGAAGGACAATCCATCGACCCAGTCGCGCGCGACCAGGCCTTCGGGGGTAACGTCGATCACGGCGAGATCGGTGTAGATGCGCGAGACGCAGCCCACGCCGGTGAGCGGATAGCTGCAGCGCTCGACGATCTTGGGTTCGCCCGACTTCGTGCGGTGGTCCATCATGACGAACACCCGCCGGGCGCCCGAGGCGAGGTCCATGGCGCCGCCCACCGCCGGCACCGCACCGGGCTCGCCGGTGGACCAGTTGGCGAGATCGCCATTGGCC
>JBAYRO010000086.1:0-14134 GCA_041676645.1 Burkholderiaceae bacterium
ATCGAACGGCGAATCGAACGGCGACGACGGATCGAACGGCGACGGCGATGGCGGCGTATCGGCCGGCGCAAGCGACGAGGCGCCTGCCGCACCGATGCCGCAGCCGACGGACGATACGAGTGCCGTGAACGCGAGCCCGGGCAACAGCGTCTCCGGCACCATCACGCCCGCGACCGGCGCCGTGGATGCGCGCGACGACGCCTGGCGCTTCGGCATCGGCCGGGTCGGCGTCGACGACATCGCACTTCACTATGTCGACGAAGGCTTTGCCCGGCCGCTGACGGTCGATGCCGACAAGCTGCGCATCGGCTTCGAACTGGCCGGCGCAGCGGGCGGGGATGACCCACAGGTGCAGGTCGACGGGCTCGGCATCGAAGTGGCCGGCATATCGCTTGCCGCCGAAGGCATCGCCGAGCCGGTGCTGACCCTTGCCGGGGCGAATCTCGATGCCGGCAGCTTCGACCTTGCCGAGCGCAGCATGGCGGCCGACGCGCTTCGGCTGGACGGCGCCAGACTGGCCGCCGCGCGCGCCGCCGATGGCGGGATCGCGGTGCTCGACGCCTTCGCTCCGGCGAGCGGCGCGACGACAGCCGGCGCGACGGGCGCCGGCGACGAGGCGGATGCGAAGCCGGGCGACGACGGCGAACCGGCCGCCCCCTGGCGCTACCGGCTCGGCGAATTCCGGCTCGACGGCGGCGACGTGACGCTGCGCGATGCCGCGGTGGACCCGGCGGCTTCGCTGGCCCTGCAGGACGTCCAGGTGGTGGTGCGCGAGATCAGCGACGACTTCGCAGCGCAATGGCCGGTCGAAGCGCGCTTCGCGGTCCGCGAGGGCGGCAGCTTTGAAGCGGGTGGATTCATCGTCGCCGGCTCACCGGCGGGCGACCTGGAACTCCGGCTCGCCGATCTCGGACTGGCGGCTGCCCAGCCCTATCTCAGTGAAGTGGCGCGTCTGCGCATCGTCGGCGGCAGCCTTGCGAGCGCGGGGCGCCTGCGTTTCGGCGACGGCGGCTTCAGCTACGAGGGTAGCGCCGATGTCCGCGGGCTCGACCTGCACGAACTCGAGACCGAGGAGACCCTGCTCGGCTGGAAATCCCTGTCGACGAAGAACCTCGCGGTGCGCGACGACGGCGTCGCCATCGAGGAGCTGGTGCTCGATGGACTGCGCTCGAAGCTGATCATCCTCGAGGATCGCAGCGTGAACGTGGCCCATGTCGTCGGGCCGGCGGAAAAGGAGGAGCAGGAGGAACTCGTGGCCACCGCCGAAGCGAAGGGTGCGAAGCCGGAGCCCTCGAGCGGCGAGGATCCGGCGTTCCGGATCGGCGTCGAGCGCCTGCGCCTGGTCGATGGCGACGTGGACTTCGCCGACCTGTCGCTGGCTCTGCCCTTCGGCACCCGGATCCATGAGCTCGAGGGCGAGCTGGCCGGGTTGTCGAACGATCCGGACAGCGCCGCGACGATCGCGCTCGAGGGCAAGGTGGACGAGTACGGGACGGCGAAGGCCGCGGGCGAGATCAACCTCTTCGCGCCGGCCGAGCACACCGATGCGAAGGTCGAGTTCCGCAACGTCGAGATGACCAACCTGACGCCGTACACGGCGACCTTCGCCGGCCGGCACATCGCCTCCGGCAAGCTCTCGCTCGACCTCGAGTACCGGATCGAGGAGCGGCAGCTGCGGGGCGACAACCGGATCGTGATGGAGCAGCTCACCCTCGGAGAGAAGGTCGATTCGGAGGAAGCCCCCGACCTGCCGCTCGACCTGGCCGTCGCCATCCTCAAGGACAGCCAGGGCCGCATCGACCTCGGCCTGCCGGTGTCCGGGTCGCTCGAGGATCCCGAGTTCAGCTTCGGTGCGGTCGTCGGCAAGGCGCTGCTCGGGCTCGTCACCCGGATCGTGACGGCGCCGTTCCGGGCCCTCGGTGCGCTGTTCGGCGGTGGCGATGATGTCGACATGTCGCAGATCGCCTTCGACGCCGGCAGCGCCGAACTGCCCGGGCGCGAGCGGGAGAAGCTCGCTAAGCTGGCCGAAGGGCTCGGCAGCCGGCCTGGCCTTGCGCTCGAGATCGAGCCCGGCGTCAATCGGGAAGTCGATGGCCGGGCCCTGCGCGATCTCCAGTTGCGGCGCGAGATCGCCGGCCGGCTCGGACGCGGTGTGCCGGACGACGAGAAGCCGGCGCCGCTCGCCATGAGCGACGGAGCCACCCGCTCCGCGCTCGAGGCCCTGTTCACCGAGCGCTTCAATGCCCATGAGCTGAGGCAGCTGCGCGAGTCACCGGCCAGCCAGGAGCCGGCGTCCGACGGGCAGGTCGGCGACATCACGCTCGGCGGGGATCCGGCCGCCACGCCGATCGTCCGCGATTCCGTCGAACCGGTGAAGGCCTCGGACGAGAACGACACCTATCGGCGGATCGCCGAGCGCCTGATCGATGCCGAGATTCTCGACGAAGGCGTCCTGGCGGCGCTGGGCGAGCAGCGCGGCGAAGCGATCCGCGCCGAGTTGGAGGAGCGCGGACTCGACGCCGGGCGCATGTCGATTGCGCAGCCCGCGGAACGCGAGGCAGAGGATCAGAGCGTCCTGGTCGGGCTCGGGCTCGATGCGAGGGGGGCTGCCGGCGATGCGCCGGCCGATGATGGACCTGCACCGGCCGGCGAACCGCCCGCGGCCGGCGCGCTGCCTGGCTGATCGCAGCCCGGCGCTTCGAGGCAAGCGAGGACCGACAATGACCATGGCCGCAAGCACTCCCGACCAGGCCGAATGCGCCGCGGCTTTCGTCGCCCTGCACGAGGCGCAGCGGGGTTTCGTGATTCCCAATCCCTGGGATGCCGGGTCTGCGCGGCTGCTGCAGGCGCTGGGCTTTCGCGCGCTGGCAAGCACCAGTTCCGGCTTCGCGTTCTCGCATGCCCGACCCGACTACGGGGTCAGCCGTGAGGCGCTGATGGTGCATCTGGCCGAGCTTGCCACTGCCACGCCCCTGCCGGTCAATGCCGATCTCGAGAACGGCTTCGGCGATGCTCCCGAGGAATGCGCCAGGACCATCGAGCTGGCCGCTGCGGCCGGCGTCGTCGGCGGCTCGATCGAGGATTCGACCGGCCGGCGCGATGAGCCGATCTACCCGCTCGGACTTGCCGTCGAGCGGGTTGCGGCAGCAGCCGAAGCGGCGCGTGCGCGTCCGGTTCGCTTCCTGCTCACGGCCCGTTGCGAGAACTTCTTCGTCGGCCGGCCCGATCTCGCCGACACCATCGCTCGGCTGCAGGCGTACCAGGAAGCTGGAGCCGATGTGCTCTACGCGCCCGCGTTGGCCAGTCGCGAGGATATCGCCACGGTGCTGCGCGAGATCGATCGCCCGCTCAACGTCCTGTTCGGTGTCGCCGGCATGACGCTCGGCGTCGAGGCACTGCTGGACATGGGGGTGAAGCGGATCAGCACCGGCGGCGCCCTGGCGCGAGCTGCGATCGGCGGCGTGTTGCGCGCGGCCACCGCCTTGCGCGACGAAGGCCGGGTAGACTATGCCGCGAGCGCGACGCCGGGCGCCGCGCTGAACAAGCTGTTCTCCGATCCTGACGCAGTCCTCTGAAGGGAACGTCCTGAATGCTCTCCGCGACGGCAGGGGTTTCGCTCGGGCTGGTCGCGTTCGTGTTCCTGCTCGCCGGCTGCGTGAAGGGAGTGGTCGGGCTGGGCCTGCCGACGGTGGCGATCGCCGTACTCGCCCAGCTGATGCCGCCGGCCGCCGCCGCCGGCCTGCTCATCGTCCCGTCGCTGCTCACCAATGTCTGGCAGGCCCGGCCCTTCGCGAAGCTGGGCAGTCTGCTGCGGCGGATCGGGCCGATGCAGCTCGGGGTCTTCGTCGGCACGCTCGCCACCGCATGGGCGCTCGGCGCGCCGGCCGGGAACTGGGCGAGGATCGGGCTCGGCGTGGCGCTGCTCCTGTATGCGGGCTGGGGCCTGGTGGCTGCGCGCTTCGTGATCGCACCCGATACCGAGCGTTGGCTCGGCCCGGTGACGGGCCTGCTCACGGGCGCGATCACCGCCGCGACCGGTGTGTTCGTGATGCCCGCGGTTCCCTATCTGCAGTCGCTCGGCCTGCAGCGCGTCGACCTCGTGCAGGCGATGGGCGTGTCGTTCACCGTCTCGACGGTGGCGCTCGGCATCGGCCTGGGCTGGAACGGAGCATTCCCGCCAGCGGTGCTCGCGGCCTCGAGCCTGATGCTGGTGCCGGCGATCGCAGGCATGTGGCTCGGCCAGAAGCTCGGCGAGCGCATGTCGCCCGAGCTGTTCCGCAAGGTGCTGTTGTGGAGCCTGGTCGTGCTGGGCGGCCAGATGGTACTGCGCGGCCTTTGAAGCCCCGGGTCATCGACCGACCGGTGCAGCGCGGCTGCGATGCGCACCGGGTAGCCGGGAGATCCGGATCGGTCGGGATCAGCCCGGCGCCGGCTTGCCTGCCGAAACCGGCATCGGCCCGGACAGCGCCATTGCCCCGGCGCCAGCGAGCGCCAGTACGCCGGCGGCCAGGAACGCGCCGGCGTAGTCCTGGTGCGCGGCCTGCAGCACGCCCATGATGCTGGGTCCGAACAGGACGCCGAAGGTGCTGACCACGCGCGTCAGGCCGTAGAGTCGGGCATAGGCCGGCGTGCCGAAGGCTTCGGCGACGAGCAGCGACTGCATCGTGACGAAGTTGCCGATGGTGGCGCCGAACATCACGATCCCCGCCAGCAGGGCGATATCGCCTTCGGCCATGCCGATGAGGGGGAGGGCGGCCGCCTGGGTCACGAGCAGCAGGATCACGAAGGCGTGGTTGGACATGCGCGCGAGCAGCCAGATCGCCACGAAGCGCGCCGCCACGCTGGCGCCCGCCAGTACGGCGATCGCCGCTCCGGCGCGCGCAGCATCGGGTTCGCGCAGCATCATCAGGTTGAAGAGATGGGTCTGGCCGCCGACCGTGGCCGCCATGCCGAGCAGGAAGGCGGCGCAGGCGGCCCAGAAGTAGCGGCTGCGCAGCGTGGCCGAGAAGACCGCATCGCCATCGGTCGAGGCGGTCGACTGCGGGGTGGCGGGCGCGCCGCCGACGGGCTCCATGCCGATATCGGCGGGCCAGGAGCGCAGGACCAGCCAGGTCGGCAGGAGAATGCCGGCCGCTACCAGGAGCGCGAGCCAGGGACTCGCGCCATCGAAGCCGAGCGCCGCGATCAGCATCGCCACCGGTGGCGTCAGCACGATCGCGCCGACCGAATTGCCGGTCGAGGCGACCGTCATCGCAGTGGCGCGTCCGGTCACGAACCAGCGCGCCACGATGGTCGTGCCGGGCAGCAGGGCGGCGCCCGCGAAACCGATGCCGAGCACGATATGGAAGGCGAACAGGCGCGGCAGCGTATCGACCCAGGGCACGGTGAGCAGGGCGATGGCCATCAGGGCGGCGCCGCCGCTCATCACGAGGCGTACGTCGTGGCGATCGACCAGCCGACCAATGACGAAGGAAATCAGGCCCGCCGAAGCCATGAAGGTGCTCGACGCGAACGAGGCTTCCTCGATGCTGAAGCGGCCGCCGGCGACGAAGGCGTGGAGATAGACCGACAGGCAGTAGATGGTCAGTCCCGAGGAAACCGTGAAGATGAGGAAGATCGCGGCGACGATCGCCCACGGGCGGGACAGGGGGGCACGCATGGCGACAAGCATGCCATAGCCTCGCTGAAGGCGTCGGCCGCTGCGGCTATCATGGGCCGAACCCGATCAACACACGCATCCAGAACCGGAGACACCACGATGGGCCCCCTGATCCGCTACCAGAACCCCGCTTCGCTCGCTACGCCCAGCGGGTTTTCCCATGTCACGGACGGCCCCGGCGAGCGGATCGTCTTCGTCTCGGGCCAGGTCGCCTACGATGAGCAGGGCCGCACCGTCGGCATCGGCGACATGGCGGCGCAGACCCGGCAGGTCCTGCGCAATCTCGGCCAGGCGCTCCAGGCGGCCGACTCCGACTTCGGGCATGTCCTGAAGTTCACCTTCTTCGTGCGCGACATGAGCCCGGAGGCGATTGCGCAGATCCGCGAGGTGCGCAAGGAGTTTCTCGACGAGCGCCGACTGCCGGCAAGCACCATGGTCGGGGTCGCGGCGCTGGCCCGCGACGACCTCCTGCTCGAGGTCGAGGCTTACGCCATCCGCCGGGGCGTCGACGCCTGAACCGGCCTGGATGGGTCGGTTCAGGCGCTTGGCGCTGCTCGCGTCGCTACGCGAGACCGGTCGCGCAGGCCGAAAGCCAGTACCGCAACGGCCATTGCGATGCTCATCACCAGCCCGAGCGCGCCGACCGGTGCCATCGGCAGGGCGCCGGCGATTCCGGCGCCTATGCCGGCCATCGCCATCTGCAGGAAGCCGAGCAGCGCGGAGGCCTGGCCAGCGCGATTGCCGACCGGACCCAGGGCGACGGCGGTGCCGACCGGATTGGCTACCCCCATACCGAGCAGGAACAGGCAAAGAGTGGCGGTGTAGGTGGCGAGCGTCGCCATGCCGAGCGCCTCGAGCCCGAGCATGGCGATACTGCCTGCCAGCCCCGTCACCAGCCCGGCTTGCAGGGCCCGCTCGGCGCCGAAGCGGGTCGCCAGGCGCGGCGCCGCCGCCCCGGCGGCGAACACCACGATGACCGTGCCGGCGAAGTACCAGCCGAACTGCTGTGGATCGAGGCCATGCTCGATCATCAGGATGCGCGGTGAGGCGGCGAACACCGCATAGAGCGACCCGATCGTGAGCGAGATCGCGAGCGCGGGCAGGATGAAGGGGCGCTCGGCGGCGAGGCTGCAGTAGTCGCGCGCGATGGCGGGCGGCGACAGGACGCGTCGTCGCGACGGCGACAGGGTCTCGCCCACCAGGAGGGCGTAGCCGAGTGCGACCAGCACGGTGACGACCGCGACCGCCAGGAAGATCGAGCGCCAGCCGAGCCAGGTTTCGAGCGCGCCGCCGAACAGGGGCGAGAAGCCGGGAGCGGCGGCCATGGCCACCATCACGAACGCCATTACCCGGGTAAGCGACTCGCCCTCGAAGCGGTCGCGGGCGACCGCCCGAGCGATTACCGAGGTGGCGGCCGCGCCGAGCGACTGCACCACGCGTCCGACGAGCAGGACCGGGAAACTCGGTGCGACCGCGCAGACGATCGAGCCCGCGATGACCAGCGCGACCCCGGCGATCGCCACCGGCTGGCGGCCGTAGCGATCGGACAGTGGGCCGACGAACAGCTGGGTGATCGCGAAGCCGAAGAAGAAGACGGTGAACGTCGCCCCCATCGCCTCGACCGGCACGTCGAGACCATGCGCAATGCCCGGGAAGGCGGGCAGCATGATGTTGGTCGACAAGGTCGCGAGGGCCGCCAGGGCGGCGAGTACCAGCATCAGGGAGCGAGCCGGCCACTTGTTGTCAGGGGGTGTCATGCGGTGTCAGGTCGCAGGATGATCGCCATCGATGGTATAAATGTCGATCGACATGAATACATTGTCAAGCGAGAAACATCGGGGGCGTACGACATGAAGGTGAGCAAGGCACAGGCGCAGGCGAATCGGCGGCGGATCATCGAAGTCGCCGGCGAGCTGTTTCGCGAGCGCGGCTTTGATGGAATCGGGGTCAATGACCTGATGCAGGCGGCCAGCCTGACTCGCGGCGGATTCTATGGACACTTCGAGTCGAAGGAGGATCTCGCTCGCCAGGCAAGCGAGCAGGCGCTGGCCGCCACCACGGCGCACTGGTCCAGGACCGTCGACAAGGCCGCGGATCCGCTGGCCGAACTGGTCGATCTCTATCTCTCGGACCGGCATCGGAATTCGGTTGGACGAGGGTGCGCACTGGCGGCGCTTGGATCCGACGCGTTGCGCCACGGCGACGCGTTGCGCGAGGTATTCGGCGCCGGCGTCGAAAGCTTCGTCGCTGCCGTTGCGGCGAAGCTTCCCGAAGGCAGGGAGGCCGAGCGGCGCGAACGGGCGCTGGCGGTGGTGGCGACCCTGGTGGGCGCCCTGATGCTGTCGCGGGTGAGCGACGAGGATCTGTCGAGAGAGCTTCGGGCTGCGGCGGGCGCCGCCATCCTGCGGGGGAATAGCGCGTAGGCACGCGATCGGTTCGCGCTCATGCCTGAGCAGCAAGCGCCGGCCTGCTCCACAATTGGCCATGTCCCTGACCCCGTCCCCTGCGGACACCGCCCGAGTGCCGGTGCCGGTGCTCGCCATCATCGCGCTTTCGCTCGCCGCGCTCGCCAGCGGCGCATCGCTGCGCGTGACCGATGCGATGCTGCCGCGCCTGGCCGCCGAGTTCTCGATCACCCTGGGCGCGGCTTCCCAGGTGGTCACCGTGTTCGCGATCGCCTACGGCTTTGCCCAGCTGCTGTTCGGCCCGCTCGGCGATCGCTTCGGCAAGTACCGGGTCATCGCCGGCGCCTGCGCGGCATCGGCGCTGACCTCGCTCCTCTGCGCACTGGCGCCGGACTACTCGAGCCTGCTCGCCGCCCGCCTGGTGGCCGGCGCCACCGCCGCGGCGGTGATTCCGCTCGCGATGGCCTGGATCGGCGATGTCGTGCCCTACGAGCAGCGCCAGCCGGTGCTCGCCCGTTTCCTGATCGGGCAGATCAGCGGCTTCGCGATCGGCACCTGGGCGGGCGGCTTCGCCGCCGACCATCTCGACTGGCGCACGCCCTTCTTCGTGCTCGGCGCCTTCTTCCTGCTGATGGCGCTGGTGCTCGGGCATGTCCAGCGCCGCTTGCCGGCCTCGGCCCTGCAACGGGCGCCGCGCACGGGCCTGCGGCGGCCTTCCACCATCAGCGAGTTCCGCGCGGTACTGGCCTCGCGCTGGGGGCGCATCGTGCTGCTGGCCGTGTTCCTCGAGGGCGGCAGCCTGTACGGGGCGCTACCCTTCGTCGCGACGCATCTGCATGAACGTTTCGGCCTGTCGCTGTCGAGCTCCGGCGCGCTGGTGATGATGTTCGCCGCCGGGGGCGTCGTCTTCGCGCTCGGGGCCAAGCGGCTGGTGCAGCACATGCGCGAGCCGGTCCTGATCCGCAGCGGCGCGGCCCTGAT
The DNA here is from genome assembly GCA_041676645.1 of Burkholderiaceae bacterium. Taxonomy (GTDB): domain Bacteria; phylum Pseudomonadota; class Gammaproteobacteria; order Burkholderiales; family Burkholderiaceae_E; genus JAMLIN01. The sequence continues at coordinate 9,046 of JBAYRO010000086.1, forward strand.
GACCGCCACGCTGCTGCTGACCGCGTTCGCGCCCGCGTGGTGGTGGGCCCTGCCGGCCTGCCTGGCGATTGGCTTCGGCTACTACATGATGCACAACACCCTGCAGGTGCAGGCGACCCAGATGGCTCCCGAACGCCGTGGCGCCGCGGTGGCCGCCTTCGCGGGCTCGTTCTTCCTCGGCCAGTCGGTGGGCGTCGCCATCGCCGGCGTGCTGGTCGAATCGGCGGGCACCGCCTGGGTGCTTGCCGGCGGTGCGATCGCGGTCGCCCTGTGCGCCTGGAACTTCAACCGCCAGCGCCGCCTGCTGCTGGCGGACGGGCCGGAGCGGGGGCCGGTATGAGCTCGCGCCGCTCCCGGTATATGCCGCCTTCCTCGACGCTGCCTTCGATCATGGTGCCTTCGCCGCGCATCCGCGCCAGGCAGTCTTCGCGCGCCTGCGGGGGCAGCGCATCGCAGCGTCGCAGCGCATTGCGCCGGTATTCGGCATCGCCATCGTCGAGCTGGCCGCGGCGGGCCGCCTGCCGTGCCGCGGCGGCTTCGCGCAGGCAGTCCTCGCGCTCCTGGTGCGAAAGCCCGCTGATGCACAGGGCGCGGTCGGCCTCGTAGCCTTGCGGGCTGTCGGCCGCGCCGCCGCCCTGCGCCTGGGCGAGCGCCATGATCGGCATGGCGAGCCCGAGAATTGTGCCGGCCACGGCGGTTCGAACGAACTGGTCGGGTCGACCGGGCATTGATCGTCCTCCTGTCTGCCAATTAGACTTCAGTGCAACAACAGGCATCGATGATGCCCGGAAACGAATCCAGGGACAGGGGCCGAGCATGATTCGACAGGACTGGAAGCTGCTCCGACTGCCAATCGGCATGATGCTCGCCCTCTTCCTCGGGGCATGCGGCACCACGCCGCTCGATGTGCCGGGCTGTCTCACCGGGGGGCAGGTGGACGAACTCGTCAGGCGCTATATCGCGCTCGAGCCGGCACCCAATCCGGCCAGCGCGACGAGCGCCGCCGCCGCGGCCTGCAGCCGGGAGCGCTTCGTGGCCCGTCTCGACCGGCACTACGGCAAGGTGGTCGGCTACAAGGCGGCGCTGACGAATCCGGCGATCCAGAAGCGCTTCAATGCCTCGGGCCCGGTGCGCGGCACCCTGTTCGAGAAGATGATCGTCGCCGATGGCGCAAGCGTGCCGGCGCAGTTCGGCGCCAGGCCGATGTTCGAAGCCGACCTCGTCGTGGTGGTGCGCGACAGCGGGATTCACGACGTCCGCACTCCGCACGACATGATGTTGCACATCAGCGCGATCCATCCCTTCATCGAGCTGCCCGACCTCATCGTCCAGGATCCGTCGAAGTTCGACGCCGGTGTGCTCGCCGCGGTCAATGCCGGCGCGCGCCTGGGCGTGCTCGGCGCGCCGCTGCGGGTCGATGGTCCCGATCCGGCGCTTGCCGACGCACTGCGCGACATGCGGGTGCGGCTGGTCGATGACTCCGGCGCGATGCTCGATGCGGGCGAGGGCGCCGACATACTGGGCCATCCGCTGAACGCGGCCATGTGGCTCGCGGCCGACCTCAGGCGCGCGGGAATCACCCTCCAGCCCGGGGACCTCCTGTCGCTCGGGTCCTTCACCGGGCTCATTGCGCCCGAGCCGGGTACGACCGTGCGTGCCATCTACGAGGGCTTGCCCGGCAATCCGTCGGTCTCGGTCTCGTTTCGGTGACAGGGCGTGCGAACCCGCATGAGTCGTACTAGCGCACCAGGCGCTCCACCGCTTCCAGCGTGCTCGTGATGTGGCCCTTCGGGCTGATGCTGTCGTGGATGAAGGCGATCTTCCCCGAAGTGTCGATCACGTAGGACACGCGCGCCGCCCGCTTGCCGAACAGGGAGCTGGCGGCGTCATAGGCCTGGATGACCTTCGACTCCTCGTCGGCCGCGACCGCGAACTCGTTGCGGCAGGCCTCGACGGAAAATCGCTTGAGCGTCTCGATGTCGTCGCTCGATACGCCGATCACGGTGGCGCCGAGTTCCCGGAAGCGGGGCGTCGCATCGGCGAACGCCTTGGCTTCGATGGTGCAGCCGGCGGTGAAGGCCTTCGGATAGAAATAGAGCACCACCGGGCCCTTCGCCAGTGCGTCGGCCAGCTTGAAAGTGAAGGGTTCGCCGCCGAGCGCGGCCTCGGCGGTGAAGTCCGGCGCGGCATCACCGGCTTCGAGGACGGCCTGCGCGGGCGTCGGACCAAGGCCGATCGCCATCGCGAGCGGTGCGAGGAATCGGGAAAGCTTCATGGGGCGCCTCCGCTGATGGAGCGAACTATTGTGCGCCATGCCGCGCCTTTCGGCCCGGCGTGCCCCTTCGCATGCGTTGGCGCCGGTCGATTCGCCGCGGGGGTCGGCGTGGCTCGACCGGGTAGGCCGGAGGCTTCGTTCCCCGATCGACCGGGCAGCGTCACGGGCTTGTCGTATAGTCCGCCATGGACCGACGCCGGGTGAGCGTCGGCCGCCCCGGAGACACTCCGCGCCGCGAAAGCCCGTGGCCCCGGGCCATCCTTCGCTTGCCTCGAGGATCAGCATGAACCTGGAATTTTCCCAAGAACAGCACATGCTGCGCGACAGCGTCGATCGCTTCGTCACGCAGGCCTACGGTTTCGCCGAGCGACGCGCGATCGCCGAGTCCCCGACGCGGATCAGCCCGTCGGCCTGGCAGGCGATGGCCGATTTCGGCTGGCTCGCCCTGCCGCTGCCCGAGGCCGATGGCGGCCTCGGCGGCAGCGCGGTCGATGTCGGCATCCTGATGCAGGGCCTGGGTCGGGGCCTGGTGCTCGAACCGGTGCTGAGCTCCTCGGTGCTCGCGGCCGGCCTGATCGCCGGCCAGGGCGCAGAGGCGCAGCGCGCCCGCTGGCTGCCCGGGATCGCCGACGGGAGCCGGCGCGCCGCATTCGCCCATATCGAGCCGGGGGTCGATCCCTGGCGCGGACTGCCGACGACCTGCGCCACGAAGACGGTCGAGGGCTGGCGGATCGATGGCGCCAAGCCCTTCGTGCCCGATGCGCCGGGCGCGAGCCTGCTGGTGGTATCGGCCCGCATCGGAACTTCCACCGATGTCGGCCTCTTCGTGCTCGATCCCGACACCGCCGGGCTGCGCATGGAGACGGTCGAGACCTGGGACGATCGCCTTGCCGCGACCGTCGGCTTCGAGGCGGTCGCGGTGCCCGACGATGCCCTGCTCGGCGAGGCGGTCGATGCGCGCGCGGTGATCGAGCGATCCCTCGACCGGACGGTTGCCGCGGCTTGCGCCGAGGCGGTCGCCTGCATGCAGGTCCTGCTCGAGGCGACGATCGAACACACCAGGACGCGCCAGCAGTTCGGTCGCGCGCTTTCCGAGAACCAGGTGCTGCGCCACCTGATGGTCGACATGGCGGTGCAGTGCGAGGAGGCGCGGGCGATCGCCCTGCGCGCGGCGCATGCCTGCGATGCGCAGCACGACGATCCGGCCGCACGCGCCCGGGCGGTATCGGGCGCGCGACTGAAGATCGACGAGGCTTCCCGCTTCGTCGCCCAGTCGGCGGTGCAGCTGCACGGGGCGATGGGCGTGACCGATGAACTGAACATCGGCGCGTACTTCCGCCGCCTGCTGTGCATCGAGTCGAGCTGGGGCACGCATGCCGAGCATCTCTCGCGCTGCGTCGACCTGCGGCGCGATGGTGTCTCGGTCGGCATGGAACTCGAACTCGACGAGGAGGAGCTGGCCTTTCGCGACGAGGTGCGCGCGTTCATCGCCGAGAACCTGCCGGCGGCGCTCGCCCGCGGCCAGCGGATGAACGCGAGCGTGGTCGCCGAACCGGACCAGGCCGCGCCCTGGCACCGGGCGCTGCATGTGCGGGGATGGAGCGCGCCGGGCTGGCCGGTGGAGCATGGCGGTACCGGCTGGACGCCCGCCCAGCGCTTCGTCTTCGATGCCGAATGCGCGCGCGCCGACGCCCCGCCACTCTCGCCCTTCGGGCTGAAGATGGTCGGCCCGGTGCTGCTGGGCTTTGGCAGCGAAGAGCAGAAGTCGCGCTTCCTGCCCGGCATCCTGTCGGGCGAAGTCGCCTGGTGCCAAGGCTACTCCGAGCCGGGATCGGGTTCGGACCTCGCGTCCCTCAAGACGCGCGCGGTGCGCGACGGCGATGACTACATCGTCAACGGCACCAAGATCTGGACCACCCATGCCCATCACGCCGACTGGATGTTCGCGCTGGTGCGCACCGGCGATGGCCCGCGCAAGCAGGACGGCATCAGCTTCCTGCTGATCGACATGAAGTCGCCCGGCATCACCACGCGACCGATCCGGACCATGGGCGGCGATCACGAAGTCAACCAGGTGTTCTTCGACGATGTGCGGGTACCGGTCGCCAATCGTGTCGGAGACGAAGGGCGGGGCTGGTCCTACGGCAAGTACCTGCTGCAGTTCGAGCGTGGCGGGGCGCTGTTCGCCATCCGCCTGCGTCGCGACCTCTCGCGCATGGACGAGGCCGGGTGGGTCGCGGCCCGCAGCGGCGAGCGCACGATCGAACGCGACGACATCCAGGCCCGCTTCGTGATGCTCGAGAACGACGTCGCGGCGCTCGAGATGATCGAGCTGCAGATCATGTCGGCGCTGCAGACCGGGGAAAGCCCGGGCGCGGTCTCGTCCCAGATCAAGCTGCGGGCAAGCGAGCTGCGCCAGGAGATCACCCAGCTCGGCGTCGCCCTGCTCGGCGCGGCCGCACTGGTTCGCGAACCGCGCCGTCCACTGCATGCGGTCGAGGATCTCGCCGGGGACCTGGCGCCGGAACTCGTGCCGATCGTGCCGACCTACCTGAATTCCCGCGCCAACACCATTTTCGGGGGCAGCTCCCAGGTGCAGAGGGATATCCTCGCGAAGGACATTCTCAGGATCTGAAATGGAGAAAGGCGCGGTGCCGCCTTGCGGTCACCGCGCCGGGATTGGGGAGTGTGGATCAGCTGCGCTCGCCCACGGTCTCCAGGGTGGCGTTGTTGGCGATCACGTCGCCGTCGCGAACCGCCTCGGCCAGCTCGGCACGGACCTCGTCGCGCGTCAGGATCCCCTGGCCGGGAGCG
>JBAYRO010000087.1:0-14128 GCA_041676645.1 Burkholderiaceae bacterium
CCCAGGCCTACGTCAAGCGCGCCATCGACAGCTTCGGCGGCCTCGACGTCGTCCATGCCAACGCCGGGGTCAGCGGCGGCGACGTGCCCTTCGCCGAGCAGACCGTCGAGCTCTGGGAGCAGGTGCTGCGCGTCAACCTGATCGGCTGCTTCCTCGCGATCAAGTACGCCGGCGCCCACATGGTCGAGCAGGAGAAGGGCTCGATCATCTGCACCGCGTCGGTGGCCGGGCTCAAGGCCAACGCCGGCGGCAATCCCTATAGCGCGAGCAAGGCCGGGGTGATCAGCCTGGTGCAGACGGCGGCCAATTCCTTCTGGGGCTCCGGCGTGCGGGTCAACGCGATCTGCCCGGGCCTGATCGAGACCGGGATGACGAAGCCGGTGTTCGAGTACGCCCGCTCGCGCGGCACCGCCGACCGGCTGGGCCAGCTCAATCCGCTGCTGCGCTACGGCCTGCCCCACGAGATCGCCTACGCCGCGCTCTTCCTGGCGAGCGACGAGGCTTCCTACGTGAACGGGCAGGCGCTGCCGGTCGACGGCGGGCTGACCGCCTCCATGCCCTTCAAGCGCCGCCGAGCCTGATCCGGAGTCAAAATGGGGTCAGACACGATTTCACAGGTGAAATCGTGTCTGACCCCATTTTCAAAGGCTTCGAATTCGGCCGCAGGGCAAGGCGGGGCGCCGCAGACAGTACGGGTGTACGGCAAGTTGCCCCAACGCGGCCATGCGGCCGAATCCGGAGCCGCTTACCCGATGTGCTTGTGGAAGAAGGCCAGGCTGCGTTCGCGGGCCAGCTTCGCGGCCTCGGCGTTGTAGGAGGCGCGCATGTCGCAATTGAAGCCGTGGCCCGCGCCGGCGTAGAAATGCGTTTCGATGCCGGCGTGGCGGCCGGCGGCATCGCGGGCCTGCTCCGGCGTCGGCGAAGTGTCGAGTTCGCCGAAGTGGCATAGCAGCGGGCAGCGCGGCGCTTCGTCGGCAAAGTTCGGGATGCCGCCGCCGTAGTAGGCCACCGAGGCCGACAGGCCGTCGATGCGCGCGGCCCCGACCCAGGCGATGGTGCCGCCCCAGCAGTAGCCGACCAGGCCGACCCGCCCGGCGCTCGAGGCGTACTCGACCGCCGCCTCGGTGTCGCGGATGGCGTCGGCCATGTCGATACGGTTCATCAGCTCGATGCCGACCTTGATGTCCTCGGCTTCGTAGCCGGTTTCGAAGCCGCGCTGCACCCGGTCGAACAGTGCCGGCGCGATCGCGAGGAAGCCAGCGGCGGCGTAGTCGTCGGCTACCGCCCGGATATGTTCGTTGATGCCGAAGATCTCCGGCGCAATGACGATGGCGCCCTGCGCGGCATCCCTGGGCTCGGCGACGTAGGCGGCGAAGCGATGACCATCGGAAGCGGCGAGCTCGATCTGATTACCCATGGGCTGTCTCCTTGTCGGTGCTGCCTCGGGCATCCCGAGGACCACCCGATGGTAACGCCGACGCAGTCAGCCTGCCGTATCGAGCAGGATGGTCGCGAGATGCTCGATGTACGCGGGCAGTGCGACGTTGCCGCCGCTCACGACGACACCCACGCGCAGGCCGCGCGCATCGAGCGCCCCGGTCACCAGCGGCGCGGCGGCCAGGCAGCCGGTCGGCTCGACCACCAGCTTCATTTCTTCCGCGAAGAAACGCATCGTCTCGATGAGGGCGGCATCGCTCGCCGTCTCGATGGCGGCGACCCGCTCGCGGATCACCGGGAAGGTCAGCTGGCCCGGGGCCCGCGTCTGGGCGCCATCGGCGATGGTCCGTGGCACCTCGATCGAAACAATCTCGCCGCGCGCCAGCGACTGGCGCACATCGTCCCCATTGCTCGGCTCCACCCCGACGACGCGGCAGCCCGGCGAGAGGCCGTGGGCGGCGGTGGCGCAACCGGAGATCAGCCCGCCGCCGCCGACGCAGACCAGCAGCAGGTCGAGCTCGCCCACCTGCTCGATCAGCTCGAGTGCGACCGTGCCCTGGCCGGCCATCACCCGGGCATGATCGAAGGGCGGCACCAGGGCGAGGCCTTCCTGTTCGGCGAGCTGTCCGGCGATCGCCTCGCGATCCTCGCTGAAGCGGTCGTAGGCGATGATGCGCGCCCCCTGGGCGGCGGTGATGCGGGTCTTGATCTCCGGCGCATCGGCGGGCATCACGATCGTCGCCGGCATGTCGAGCCGCTTCGCGGCGAGCGCCACCGCGATCGCATGGTTGCCCGACGAGAACGCGACCACGCCGCGCCGACGCTGTTCGGCCGGCAGTTGCGACAGGGTATTGAATGCGCCACGGAACTTGAACGCGCCGCCATGCTGCAGGTTCTCGCACTTGAAGAAGACCTGCGCACCACAGCGGGCGTCGAGCGCCGGGCTGGCGAGCACGGGGGTGCGCACCGCATGGCCGGCGAGACGCTCGGCCGCGGCGGCGACATCATCGAAATCGATCGCGAGCCGGTCCTGTCCTGGGGCCGGCGCTCGGGCCTGCTGCTTCATGCTTCCCTTCCACTGCATCCATCGTTGCGGGACATGCCTGCCATCGCGGGCCTGCGCCAGCCCGCAGCCAAGCAAGTTCCGGCCCCGGCGCGCCGGTTGTACCATGTCCGGCCCGACCCACCCAATGCCGAGGAGCGCATCATGCAGGCAGGCGTCCATCGTACGCTGGCCCAGCCGCGTATCTACCAGGCGGTGCCGATGGCGGAGGCGATAGGCGCCGAGCTCGATACCTGCGGCGCCGAACGGGTCTTCGTGACCACCACCCGCTCGCTCACCGAGGGCCGGCTCGTCGCGACCGCGATCGATGCGCTCGGCGCCCGCTTTGCCGGCAAGTTCGACGCGATTCCGGCCCACAGCCCGCGCGAATCCGTGATTGCCGGCGCGAGCGCGCTTCGCGCCGCCGGCGCCGACCGGATCCTCGCGATCGGTGGCGGCTCGGTGATCGATGCCAGCAAGGTGATGCTGCAGGCGATCTGGTACGGCATCGACCAGGTCGAGGGGCTCGACGCCATCGTCAACGGCAGGCATGCGGGCGGCCGCCAGCCCGACGACTGGCAGCGCGACCCGCAGGCGCTGCGCATGATCGCGGTGCCGACCACCCTGTCGGCGGCCGAGTTCAGCCACCGGGCCGGCGTGACCGACACCTCGACCGGGCGCAAGCTCGGCTTCGTGCATCCGCTGTCGGCCCCCGAGGCCGTCATCCTCGATCCCGCCGCGACCCTCGATACCCCGATGCAGCTGCTGCTCTCGACCGGGGTGCGCTCGATCGACCATGCCGTCGAGCGCTGGTGCGCCGCCCGGACCGTGCCCTTCAGCGATGCCGTGGCGTACAAGGCGCTGGCCATGCTGCTCGACGCCCTGCCGCGCATCCATGCCGACCCGGCCGACCTCGAGGCCCGCCATGCGGCCCAGGTCGCGATGTGGTTGTCGATGCTGCCCGGCGCCACCGATGTGCCGATGGGCGCCAGCCACGGCATCGGCTACATCCTCGGCGGCGCCTATGGCGTGCCCCATGGCATCACCTCCTGCCTGATGCTGCCGGCGGTGCTGGAGTGGAACGTGTCGGTCAACGCGGTGCGCCAGCGGGCCATCGCCACCCTGCTGGGGGCAGCCGGCGAACCCGCCGGCCCCGCCTTGCGGGCATTCCTGGCCGCGCTCGGGCTGCCGACCCGGCTGCGCGAGATCGGCATCGAAGAGGAGCAGCTGCCGGCGATGGCCGCCCGCTACGACGGCACCGGCCCGATCCGGACCAACCCCCGGCCGGTCGCCGGGCCCGAGGATGTGCTCGAGATCCTGCAGCTGGCCTGGTGATGGAAACGACCCTGGCGGTCCTGCTCTGGATCGGCGTGGTGGTGCTGATCGTGGTCGGCCTGCTGGGCGCCGTCGTCCCAGTGCTGCCCGGCGCGGTGTTCGTGTTCGCCGGCATAGCGCTCGGCGCCTGGATCGACGATTTCAGCCGCGTGGGTGGCACCGTCGTCATCGTCGCCGGCATCCTGATGGGGCTTTCCTGGATCGTCGACTACCTCTCCGGTGTACTCGGCGCACAGCGGGTCGGCGCCAGCCGGCAGGCGATCATCGGCGCGCTGATCGGCACTGTCGCCGGCGTTTTCACCGGCCTGGTCGGCGTCCTGTTCCTGCCCCTGGTGGGGGCCGCGATCGGCGAATACATCGCTGTGCGCGACATGCCGCGTGCCGGCTCGGTGGGTGTCGCCACCTGGATCGGCATGATCATCGGCATCGCCGTGAAGATAGCGCTCAGCTTCATGATGATCGGCCTGTTCGTGTTCGCGCTGCTTTTCTAGCAAGGCTCGCCCGCGCCACGGCGACCCGGCCGTCCCATGCGTCTTCGGACCGGGTCTGGACCGATGCCGCCAGACTTGTTATGTTCCGCACGGTCACGGGTCGGGAGGGGGAGACAGGCGCATGCCGCATCAGGTCCTGGCGAGGCTTGTCGTTGCATTCGTCGCGATGCTCGTCGGCGCAATGGCCGCGTCGGCGCAGCCGCAGGGCGCCATGCGTGTCAAGTGGGTCGAGGTAATGGACCGCCAGGGCTTCGACAAGCCCCTGTCGGCGGGGTCCATACTCGTCCCGTTCCACTGGCAGACCGAAGGCGGTATCGTCTGGGACCCGTCGATCAAGTGCCATCTGGCGGGCTACAACTTCGCGTTCCATGCGTTTGCGCCCGACAGGGCGGCCGGCGCCAGCATCCTGCCCAGGGCCAGCTGGGCGGCCCACTATGGGCTAGCGGCCCCCGAGGGCAACGACTGCCCCGCGGCCGACCTGCGCACGGCCAGGGCTTTCCTGGAGTGGTATGTCGGTCGAGTCCTGCCAGGAGATCCCCGGGTGATCGATTTCCGGGCCAGGCCCGATCTGCTGCAGGGGGTGGCAGCGTCGGCATCGCGCACGCCGTTCGGCAATGGTGCCTACATGGAGACCGCGATCGACGCTGGCGAAGTACTGCTGGCCTTCACCGACAACGGGCGCGACATGCGCGGCGTGGTCACCGCAGTCGTCGAGCTCTGGCATGTGCATTTCCCCGGATCGCCCAGCATGATGGCGGGGGTGCCCGGCGTCCCCGACCAGAATGTGTTCGGCGGGGTCAGCATGCCGGTTTTCGGCGCTTTCGCACCCGCCGGCCAGCTCGATACACGCACCGCCGAGATGATCCGCAAGTCCCTACGGCCGGGCGCCGAATGGACTCGACGGATCGCCGAGCACCAGGCCGTGATCAATCGCCAGCAGCGACAGGGCGCCATCGACCGCCACAACATCCGCATGCGCTCGATCCGCGAGGTCAGCGGCATCATCAACGAGGGCTACAAGGGCCGGGTTGCCTCGCAGGAACGTGGCCAGCGCGAATTCATGGAAGCGATCCGGGGCGTCGAGACCTACAACGACCCCTATCACGGCGGCACGGTCGAACTCGACAACACCTATCGCAACGCCTGGCAGCTCAAGGATGGCTCCTATGTGCTGACCGATGACGACTCCTTCAATCCCTACGCCACGTTCGGCCTGGACGGGCAACGTCTCGAGGTGACACGATGAACGAAACCCTGATGTCCCGGCGCCTGGCGATCAGCGCGCTCGCCGGCTTGCTCATGGTCTGGGGGCACGCCGCCCAGGCCCAGCAATCCTTCGGCCAGGCAGACCGCACCGGTGGCGGCCTGGGGGGCTTCGGCCAAATGCCTGCGCCGCAGGGGCAGCCGGGCCAGTATGGGGCGCCGCCCCACGGGCAGGCACCGGGGCAGTATGGTGGGCCGCCACAGGGGCAGCCGGGCCAGTACGGGGCGCCGCCACAGGGTCAGGCGCCGGGGCAGTATGGTGGGCCGCCACACGGGCAGGCGCCGGGGCAGTACGGTGGGCCGCCACAGGGGCAGGGCCCGGGACAGTACGGCGGGCCGCCGCCGGGAATGCACGGTGGGCCGGGCGGCATGAACCCGCAGTTCACGCAGATGCTGGACCAGATGGCGCAGTTCGAGCGCCAGGATGCCGGCGTGCCCGCAAGCGACCAGCTGCACACCGGAGCGATGCACGGCCCGACGCCGGCCAGCATCCCGGGCGGGCAGATCATCACGACCAAGGGGCTCTTCGAGCTCATCCAGGGCCAGCAGACGCCATACATGCTGTTCGACGTGCTCGGCGGCGACGAAGTCCTGCCGGGCGCGGTCCCCGCGGTCCAGGCGTCGTCGCCAGGCAGCTTCGACGACGGAATCTCGAAACAGATGGGCCTGTACCTCGAGCAGGCGACACGGGGGAACAAGCAGATTCCGCTGATCTTCTACTGCGCTTCGGTCGAGTGCTGGATGTCGTATAACGCTGCGCTGCGCGCGATCAGGCTGGGCTATTCGAACGTGCTGTGGTACCGCGGCGGCATTGCGGCCTGGAAGCACGCCGGTGGGCCCACCATGCCTGCCGCGGGCGGCGCGCAGCCACAGGGTCGCTAGCCGAGGCCGTGCGCCGCGCGCGACGCGCGCAATGGCCGAAGCGGGCATGAATCCTGCTCCGGCTCCATCCGTCCCCGTACAGAAGGCACGCTGGAATCCGCATGGGATTCGAATGGCTGTCCGATCCGCAAGCCTGGGTCGCGCTCGCGACGCTCGCGGCGCTCGAGATCGTGCTCGGGATCGACAACATCATCTTCATCTCGATCCTGGTCGGGCGCCTGCCCGAGCACCAGCGCGCCCGCGGGCGCATCATCGGCCTGTCGCTGGCCATGATCATGCGGCTGCTGCTGCTGATGTCGATCGCCTGGATCATGCGGCTCACCACGCCTTTCTTCGAGTTGTTCGGCCAGCCGATTTCCGGCCGCGACCTGATCCTTGTCGGAGGCGGGCTGTTCCTGCTCTGGAAGGCGGTCCACGAGATCCATCATTCGCTCGAGGTGCCTGACGCCGATGAATCGAAGGCGCCGGCGGTGGCTACCTTCGGCGCGATCATGGTGCAGATCGCACTGATCGACATCGTCTTCTCGCTCGATTCGGTGATCACAGCCGTCGGGCTCGTCGAGCATGTCTCGATCATGGTGATCGCGATCGTCCTGTCGGTCATCATCATGATGATCGGCGCCCGGCCCATCGGCGAGTTCGTCGACCGGCATCCCACCGTCAAGATGCTGGCGCTCAGCTTCCTCGTCCTGGTCGGCGTGGTCCTGATCGCCGAAGGCTTCGGCCAGCACATTCCCAAGGGCTACATCTACTTCGCCATGGCCTTCTCGGTCGCGGTGGAAATGCTCAACATCCGGGCGCGCGCCAATCGCAAGCCGATGCGGCTGCACAAGGTGATTCGCGAGGGTGGCGGCAGCGTCGAGCCCTGAGAACCTGTGAACGAACCCCCCGCGCCCGCTCGTCACGCCATGGTGGCCCCGCTCATCGTTGCAAATGCTCGCCATGTCGCTCGACATGGCTGTGCTTTGCGCCTCGATCGGAACCCCCCTGGCGCGCCGCTCGGACGCGTTCGATTCATTCACAGGTTCTGAGGGCCCGCGCGCTTCAGCAGGCTTGCAGTCGTAGCCGCTGCACGAGGGCGGCGAGCCGGTCGTCGCGCACCCCGTGGCTGCGCAGCGCTTCCCAGGTGTTGATCGCGTAGTCGCGATTGGGGCCGCGGCGTCCGTGGCAGACGCCGACCTGCGCGAGGATCTCCTCGTCGGAGAGTAGGGCATAAGAGGGCAGCGAGCGGTCCGCGACGAAAGCGAGCGCTCGCACGCTGGGGCCGTGCGCAAGCTGTACCCGCAAAATCCGCGGCAGGTAGACGCGGTCCGATTCGGCCGGCATCTCGCGGGCATAGAGATGCTCGAGCGATTCCACGCGCCGGTCGGGATCGAGATGCTGGGCCATGCCCATGCAGCTGCCGCCGCGGTCCAGGCCCAGCACCAGCCCGGGCTGTTCGGGGGTGCCGCGATAGAGGGTGGAACGGATGCAGAAGGCCCGGTGGTAGCCATGGATCCGGCCCGGCTCGATCCGGGTGACGGCCATGTCGCCGGGATCCCAGATCAGCGAGCCATAGGCGAAGACCCAGTCGACATCGATCTCGGCCGGCGCCGGAATCCGGTTCGTCGTCTTCGCGGATGCTCCGCTCACCGGCTCTCAGGCGTCGCTGGTTTCGCCACTGGCGGCCTGCGTGGCCGCGGACTTGGCACTGGCCACCTTCTTCGCGGCGGCCTTTTTCGCAGCCGGTTTCTTCGCCGCCTTCTTCGCCGCGGGCTTCTTCGCGGCCTTGCCTTTCGCCCCGGCCTTCCCGGCGGCGGCTTCGCCGCCGGTCTCGGCACCGGCCTTCGCCTTCGTGTCGGCCTTCGCCTTGGCGGCGCCCTTCGCACCCGCCTTGGCGGGCCTCGGCTCGAACTCGAAGCCGACCTTGCCGTCCGGTCCGCGCACCAGGAACGCCTTGAACTTGCGCCGGGTCCGCATCGAGACGAAGCCCGGCAGCAGGTCGGTGCGGCCCTCGGCGAGCAGCTTGCGGACCTGCTCGGGTGCGATCTCCTGCTGCAGGATGATCTTGCCGGTCGAGAAGTCGCAGCTGCGTTGCGGGCCGACCGAGCGTTCGCAGACGTATTTCAGGCCGTGCTCGAAGACCCGCGCACCGCATTTCGGGCAGGCGCCCAAGGCCTCGGCTCCCGAAAAATCGACCGGCTCGGCGTCGTCGGCATCATCGTTCTGGCCGAAGTCGAACTCCAGCTTGTGCTCGGGGGTGATCTTCAGGATGGCGGCGAAAGGCCGGCCGATCCGGCTGCGAAAACCCTGCAGGGGGCCCAGCGTCTTTTCGGTGAGCAGGGTCTCGACCTCGTCGATCTCGAACTGCCGCCCGCCCGGGATCTTGGTGATCGAGAAATCGCAGTCCGGGCTGGTGCAGGCGAAACGCTTGTAGTTCTCCTTCACGACGCCACCGCATTTCGGACAGGGGGTCCGCAGGGTGGCGTAGTCACCGGGAACGGTGTCGGCGCCGTAGTTCTTGGCCCGCGCGACGATGCTGCGGGTCATCTCCTGGATCTCGCGCATGAATTCATCGCGATCGAGCTGGCCGTGTTCCATCTGGGCCAGCTTCTGCTCCCAGCCGCCAGTGAGCTCCGGCATCGTCAGCTCGGTGACCCCGAGGCCGCGCAGCAAGGTCATCAGCTGGGTCGCCTTGGCGGTCGGCAGGAGCTCGCGGCCCTCGCGCAGCAGGTAGTTCTCGGCGATCAGGCCCTCGATGATGGCCGCCCGGGTCGCCGGCGTGCCCAGGCCCTTCTCGGCCATGGCTTCGCGCAGCTCGTCGTCCTCGAGCAGCTTGCCCGCACCCTCCATCGCCGAAAGCAGCGTGGCTTCCGTGTATCGCGCCGGCGGCCGGGTGGCGAGGTCGCGGATCTCGATCTCATTGGTATGTGCGCGCTCACCTTCCGCCACGGCTACCAGGGTCTTGTCGTTTTCCTCGCCATCGGTGCTGCTCGCCGCTTTCTGGTAGATGGCCAGCCAGCCGGCGTTGACCATGACCCGGCCTTCGGTTTTGAATAAGTGAGTGGACACTTCCGTGATCCGGGTGGTAACCCGGAATTCCGCGGAAGGGTAGAAGATCGCGAGGAAGCGTCGCAGTACCAGGTCGTAGAGGCGGCTTTCCGCATCCGAGAGATTGCCCGGTGGCTGCAAGGTCGGGATGATGGCGAAGTGATCGGACACTTTCTTGTTGTTGAACACCCGCCGGTTCGGCCTGACCCAGCCTTCGCGCAGGATCTCGCTCGCGAAAGGGCCGATTCCGGGGGCGTTCGACAGCGCCTTCATGGTCTCGCGAACCGTGTCGATGTAGTCCTCGGGCAGGGCGCGGGAATCGGTCCGGGGATAGGTGAGTACCTTGTGACGCTCGTAGAGCGACTGCGCCAGGGCGAGCGTCGTCTTGGCCGAAAAGCCGAAGCGGGAGTTCGCCTCGCGCTGCAGGCTGGTCAGGTCGAACAGCAGCGGCGGCGCCTGGGTCGAGGGCTTGGTCTCCTCGGTGATCGAACCCGACTGGCCCTGGCAGGCCGCGGCGATCGCTTCGGCCTGGGCACGCTCCCAGATCCGCTCGGCCCGGCCTTCCGGATCATCGCCCTTGCGGAATTGCGCGTCGTACCAGCGCCCGGCATAGGGGCCGGCGGCGACGCCGAACTGGGCGTGGACTTCGTAATAGGGGCGCGAGACGAAGCGCTTGATCTTCTCCTCGCGTACCACCACGATCGCCAGGGTCGGGGTCTGGACCCGGCCGACGGTGGTCAGGTAGAAGCCGCCGTCGCGCGAATTGAAGGCGGTCATGGCGCGGGTGCCGTTGATGCCGACGAGCCAGTCGGCCTCGGAGCGGCAGCGGGCGGCGTCGGCCAGCGGCTGCATGTCGGAATCGTCGCGCAGCTTCTCGAAGGCTTCGCGAATCGCGCTCTGGGTCATCGACTGCAGCCAGAGCCTCTTGATCGGCTGCCTGGCCTTCGCGTCCTGGACGATCAGCCGGAAGATCAGCTCGCCCTCGCGGCCCGCGTCGCAGGCGTTGATCAGGGTCGTGACATCCTTGCGCCGGATCAGCCGGCGCAGCAGCTTGAGCCGTTCCTCGCCCTTCTTGATCGGGTTGAGATCGAAGTGCGGCGGAATCACCGGCAGGTTCGCGAAGGACCATTTCCCCCGCTTGACTTCGACATCGTCGGGCGCCTTGATCTCGAGCAGGTGGCCGACAGCGGACGACAGCACATAGTCGTCGGACTCGAAATAGTCGCCGTGGCGAGTGAAACCGCCGAGCGCCCGCGCGATGTCGGCGGCGACTGAGGGCTTCTCGGCGATGATCAGGGCTTTGCTCATGGGGCGGGGAACTCTTTGGAACGGGCGCCGGCGAATCGGCTGGCGGCCAGGTCGACCCCGGGTCGGACCCGGGGGCGGCCCATCATACGGGCCGGTCGACGCGGCGTGCAACTCGGGCCGACCGATCCGGCTGGCCGACCCCGGCGGCGAGGTGGTCGGGGCGGCAGCGCTGGTAGCGGCCGTCGGCGAGTCGTTCGACCCGCCCGGCCAGCTCGAGCTCGCACAGGGCGGCAAGCAGCGTCGACACCGCGAATCCCAGCCGCTGCGCGAGTTCGTCGAGGCTCGCGGGATGCCAGTCGAGGCCGGCGAGCGTGGCCGCGGCGGCCGGGCCACCGGTGTCTTCCTCGTGCGCCGCGGCCGCCGTCGGCCCGCCGGGGAAGCCCGGCATGGCCCCGCTCGCGGCCGGGGTTTGCGCGGCCATTGCCGCGCCGTCTTCCGGAGGGCGCGGCGCCACCGGGGGGCGGAGCGCCGCGGGGATCTCGTCGCGGATGTCGGCCAGCTCCTCGACCAGGCAGGCGCCCTGGCGGATCAGCCAGTGGCAGCCGTGCGAAAGGGGAGAGTGGACCGAGCCGGGAACCGCGAAGACCTCCCGCCCGAGATCGGCGGCCTGCCGCGCGGTGATCAACGAGCCGCTGCGCCGGGCCGCCTCGACCACCAGCACGCCCCGCGAATGCGCGGCGATCAGCCGGTTGCGCCGGGGGAAGTTCGACCGCAGGGCCGGCGTACCGAGCGGGAACTCGGAAACGATGGCGCCGGTGGCGGCGATCCGCGCGGCCAGCTCCCGGTGTCGCGCCGGGTAGACGAGGTCGAGCCCGGTACCCACGAAGGCGATCGTCCGGCCGTCGGCACCGAGGGCGCCGGCATGGGCGGCGGCGTCGATGCCCTGGGCGAGGCCGCTGGCGACGGCCCAGCCTTCGCCGACCAGGCCGGCGGCGAAATCCCTGGCGCTGCGCATGCCGCCGGCGCTCGCATGGCGCGAGCCGACGATCGCGATGGCCGGCGCGGCCAGGGCTTCGAGCCGGCCCTGCACCATGACGCAGGGCGGCGGATCGGCGAGGCACAGCCAGGTGGACGGGTAGGCCGGATCGTCGAGCCTGAGCAGCTGGCGGTCGGGTTCGGCCGCCAGCCAGGCGAGGCTGCGCGCCACCCGTTCCTCGCGCGCGGGATCGGCCGCGACGATGCGGGTCGCGATGTCGGCGCCGAGGATTGCGGCAAGGCGTGCGGTCGGGCTCGCCAGGATGTCCGAAGGCGCACCGATGGTGCGCAGCAGGTGCAGGATGCGGCCCGGGCCCAGCCCGTCAACGAGGGCGAGTCGCAGCCAGTCGGCTGCATCGGGGTCCGGTAGCCGGCGGCTTGTCGCGCGGGATGGACCTGGCCGCGCGGGCGCTGCCGGAGGGAGGGGGGCGGGGGTGGCTTCGGGCGGCATCGCGGGCGCCGGGGCGCCCGCGTGCGACGCGCCGGGAATCAGGGGTTGGCGACCACGTCGCCGACCGAGATCGGCTGCGACGCTTCCATCACCAGACCATAGGCGATGTTCTCGAAGGAACGGAAGACCATCAGATGGCCGACTCTTTCGTCGGGCAGGGTGATCTTCTCGTTGTTCTGCTCACGATCGACCACGGTGCGCCCGCGCAGGCGGATCTCGAGCACATGGCCTTCGTCGATGCCCGCGGCCAGGCCGCGGTTGATCGCGACCACGCTGTTGCGTCCGACCTGGGTGACCCCCCGGTAGACGTTCACGATCCTGCCCTCGATCTCGGCCTCGGGGGCCCGGGGCACGAAATTGAGCGGCCCGCCCTTGACCGCCGGCATCAGCCGGTCGCCGACGCCGACTTCCTCGGTGACGCTGGTCAGGCGCAGCGTCGCCGGATCACCGACCCGCTCGAGCTGCGCGCCGCCCACGAACAGCGCCTCGTAGGCGATCGGCTTGCGGGTATCGGGATCGAGGACCGGCTTGGCCCGGCGGTAGATATGCCACTCGGCCTGCGCTTCGTCCTCGATGCCGCGCACATAGGCGAGGTCGCCGCGGCCGAGGTAGACCCGGCCTTCCTGGGTCGCGATGATGCGCGGGTTGGTGGCGAGGTCGCTTTCCTCGACGATCAGGGGGCGGTTCAGGAAGGGCGCGATGGCGGCGGTATCCAGGGTCGGGACCGCATCGCGCTCCAGGGGTTCGGCGCGCACCATGGGTTGCAGCCTGACGGTGCCGCCACCGGCGCCCGCACCGCCGCCGCCATCGACATTCGAGCCGGTACCGATGTGCCGGGCGAGCCGCAGCCGCGGTTCGGCGCCACTGCGATCGAGCAGGACCACGTCGCCCGGATAGATCCAGTGCGGATCGCGGATCGACTCGCGGTTCAGGTCCCAGATCTCGGGCCAGCGCCAGGGTTTCTCGAGGAAGCGCCCGGAGATGTCCCAGAGGGTGTCGCCCTTGACCACGACGTAGCGCTCGGGCGCCTGCGGAGAGATTTCCAGCGGCGGAGTCGCCTGCTGGGCAGACACCGCCGCCGCGACGCTCAGTCCGGCGGCGGCGATAAACCGCATGATAAAATTGGTCATCTGCAACGAGTCCGTGGCGCCTAATCGGTTGAAGCGCTCGATTCGCCGCTTGATTCCTCGAATCCGCGCCCCATATTGCTTTTCGGGTGAGTGGATTGTGCCGAGCGCCGTCCGATACCGCAACGCGATCCACTGTCCATAACCTACCAGCGGTAGAAATCCACTGATGGCCGTACTCAAAATCCTTCGATATCCCGACGAGCGCCTGCACAAGGTGGCGCGTCCGGTCGAGCGGATCGACGAACGGATCCGCCAGCTGGTCGCCGACATGGCCGAGACCATGTACGAGGCGCCGGGCATCGGCCTGGCCGCCACCCAGGTCGACGTGCACGAGCGGGTGGTCGTCATCGATGTCTCCGAAGACCGCTCGAAGCTGCAGGTGTTCATCAATCCCGAGATCCTCGCCAGCAGCGACGACACCCAGCGCTACGAGGAAGGCTGCCTCTCGGTACCGGGCATCTACGAGGAAGTCGAACGCCCCGACCGGGTCACGGTTCGCGCGCTGGGCCTCGACGGCGAACCCTTCGTCCTCGAGGCCGAGGGCCTGCTCGCAGTCTGCATCCAGCACGAGATCGACCATCTCGACGGCCGCGTCTTCGTCCAGTACCTCTCCCGGCTCAAGCAGGGGCGCATCCGTAATCGCCTGCTCAAGCAGGACCGCGAAGTCGCCTGAGAGGAAATGGGGTCAGACACGATATTCGCATGCGAATATCGTGTCTGACCCCATTTCCCGGACCCCATTTCCGTGAGACTGATCTTCGCCGGCACGCCCGAGTTCGCCGCG
>JBAYRO010000088.1:0-13775 GCA_041676645.1 Burkholderiaceae bacterium
CGCGAAAGTGCGGCAGCGGCCCGATCCGCCCGACATCGGGGCTGTCGACCACGTCGGTGATCCGTTCATGCCACAGCACGTCGAGATCGAAGTCCGGCAGCAATCCGTCGTCGGCCAGCGGATCGCGCCCGCGCGTGCGATAGACCTCCCGGACCACCGGCTCGCCGCTGCGGCCGTCGCGCAGTCGATGCAGCACCGCCTCGATTTCGTCGCAGACCCGGTGATAGTCCTGCGGCGCCACCCGGCCGGCCGGATCGCGGCCCTGCAGATTGATCCGGATTCGGCCCTTCGTGAAGCCTGGTAGCGCGAAGGCGCGCATCCGGGGCCACAACGGCCGATACCAGGCGGCGGGATGCCACAGCATCGGCTCGGTCTGTCCCGCGTCCGAGAACGGGGAAGCCAGTCCGTTGAACGGCTGGCGCAGCAGGCGGCCGGGCAGCCACGAGCGCACGAAACGGGCGAGGGGGCCGGCGTGCATGTGGCGGGTCCAGACCTCGCCCATCCACGAACCGCGCCGGGCGCTGGTCAGCATGGCGCCGGGGGGGTCGGCGTCGTTGCCGCCTCCGAGGGCGACCGAGCCCGGGAAGTCGAGGCGATACAGCATCTCCGGCAGGATGGCCGCGCTGAGCAGGTCGCTGTAGTTCGGTCCCATGCCGTGCAGCGAGAAGCAGACGATGCAGGCGTCGGCCGGCGCCTGCGCGACGATCGTGCCGATCGCGCGGTCGGTGTCCTCGTATGTCCGGCGCACCATGTCCTCGGCCGTCGTGCCGGCGACCAGCGCCTGGTGCAGCGGATGGTCGTCCTGGCTGAAGCAGTAGGCCTCGTGGCCGGCGCTATGGGTCTCGGAGAACACCGCGAGAAAAAGGTCCCAGGGTTCGCGGGAAAGCAGGTCCTCGCAGACGGCAACGCGCCTCTCGACACTTTCGCGCAGCGCCTGGTCGAGCCAGCGCAGATAGGGCTTGTCCCACCAGATCCCGGCATCGTTGCCGAGGATCGGATTGGCGCCGTGGCGCGAAACGATCTCGTCGTACAGGCCGGACGGCTGCGAATGGCTCAGGGTATGCGGGAAGTGGCCACCCCAGCCGAGCAGCTGGAGTCCATCGACGCTGTCCGACAGCCGCGCCATCGGCACGTCCATCACCGCGACCCGGCGGGTCTCGCCGAGCGCGTAGAAGGGCGGGATCCGGTCGAGCACCGGCGCGCCGGCGTCGAGGTTGCGGACACTGTAGCGCTCGGCGTCGTAGACGATCGAATCCCAGCAGCCGGTTCGGGTCGGCCTGCAGCCGGTGGCAAAGTCCACCCACAGCGGCTCGGTCGAGAAGGCTTCGATCCGCTGGCCATGGAGCTCGACCGTGCTGCGCAGGCGACCGTAGGCGCCTTCGGACCGCAGGCGGGCGAGATTCGGCAAGCGGCCCTCGTCCATCCATCGCTCGAGCAGCACCGGGTCGGCTGCATCGAGACCGAGTGCGATCACGCGTCGTCTTCTCATGTCCTCCTCCATTCCTCACCCCAAGTGTGCCTTGAAAATGCGTCATCCATGACACGCGGCGCCGTCAGCGACCGGGAAGCGGCGACCGACGGCGCCTCCGGCTTGACGCCGTGACGGACGCGCCGGCAGTATGGCCGCGCAGCGGCCCGGCTTCCGACGGGCCCGGAGAGATGACGATGGACCCGAAAGCGACGAGTGCATCGGTCGAGATCACGCGCGATGGCCGGATCGCGATCGTGCGCTTCGATCGCGGCTTTCGCGCCAATCCGCTGAGCCTCGCGGGGCTGCGCGAACTTGCCGAGGTGGCTCGCGGCTTCCATGACTGCCCGGACGTGTCCGCGGTGATCCTCACTGGCAGGGCCGACGGCTTCTGCATGGGCATGGACCTGAAGGATCCGGCCCAAGCCGAGTCGCGCGAGGGCGGGATGGCGACCCGCAGGGTCGATCTTCGGTCGGGGCCGCGCATGTGCCAGGCCTGGGAGGACATCGACGCGATCACGATCTGCGCGATCGAGGGCTGGTGCGTCGGGGGTGGGGCGGCCCTGGCAGCCGCCTGCGACCTGCGCGTGATGGCCGAGTCGGCGCGCGTCTACGTGCCCGAGGTCGAGCGCGGCATGAACATGAGCTGGGGATCGATTCCCCGTTTCACCGCCCTCGTCGGCCCGGCCCGAGCCAAGCGGATCGCCGCCCTGTGCGAGCAGATCGACGCGCCCACCGCCCTCGACTGGGGCCTTGCCGATGCGGTCTGTGCCGACGGCGAGGCGCTCGCCACCGCGCGCGCCATCGCGCGACGGGCGGCGCAGCTGCCGCCGACGGCCATGAAGATGGTCAAGCACGACGTCAACGTCGCGGCACTCGCACTGGCCAGGGCAACCGCCCACCGGGATCTCGATGCGTTCGCCCTGACCGAGAAGTCCGCCGACTTTCGCGAGGGAGTCGACTCCTTCCTCGAGGGACGCGAGCCGCGCTTCACCGGCGACTGAACGGCTTCGCCATCGTGCCGCTCGGGCGGGCAGGTCGACCGCCCGACGGGAGGCGCGCATCCGCGGTGCCATTCGTTCTCCCTGGAACCCTGTTCGTCCGGCTTCGCCTTCATGGACGGCGCTCGCGGGCCTAGCCTGCTTCGCATACAAGCCAGAACAAACAACGAACACACCAGGGATGAAGAAATGCGCACGGGATTCCATGGCGATACGCTGACGCATCGCGGTCGCGAATTTGCATTGATCGACCAGCCGCTCGAGGCCTACTTCGAGCTGATCGGCAGCCGCCCCGATTTCGATGTCGGCAATGGACGCGGCTACGCCGCCCACTGGATCATCGAGGACGGCTGGCTCTATCTCGCGAGGCTGGCCGGTCACTGGGCCAGGTCCGACCCGCTGTCGATGTACCACATGTTTCCCTTTGCCGGCACGAAGGTCCATGCGGCATGGCTCTGCGGAATCCTGCGCGGCTATCGCAGCGACCGGCCGCTGCCCGAGGCGCCTTCACCGGTACAGATGCGCTATCCGGACATCGTGCTGCGGATCACCGATGGGCGGCTCGATACGGCAAGCATCGTCCATCGCGGCGCCGCACCCGCGACGACGGGGATGATGCCGGCGCCGCGCATGATGAGCGCGGCGGCGTGCGCACGGCACGGAGCCTGGACCGAAGCGGTCGTGTAGGACCACTCAGGCGCTGCCTTCGCCCCTGGCGGCCATCCTCGCGACGGTGAGCGCGCAGAAAGCGCTGATGCCCGAGCAGACCAGTCCGCCGATCAGCGCGGCGTCGTAGGCGCCGGTCGCATCGAACACCGCGCCGGCAAGGACCGGCCCGACCAGCGAGCCGAACGCCGCTCCGGAGTAGAGCACCCCGATGCCGCCGGCGACCGCGCGGGTGCCGTAGAGGTCGGTGATGATCGGCGGCAGCAGGGACACGATTCCGCCATAGCTGAAGCCGAAGACGAGCGCGAACACGGAGAACACGAGATAGGAGCCGGAGTACTGGGCGGCGAGCCAGATCAGCATCGAGGCGCCGACCATCGCCTCGACCACGACGCGGCTCTCGAGTCGTCCGAAGCGATCGGCGAGAGTGCCGACGCCGAAGCGTCCGATCAGGCTGCCGATGCCGATCACTCCGACCAGCGCAACCGCGCTGGCTTCGCCGATGCCAGCATCGCGCGCACCGGCGGACAGATGGGCGAAGGGTACGAACATCGGGATCCCGGCGACCATGAGCGACGCGTACATCCAGCGAAAGCTGCGGGTCCGCAGGATCTGGCGCAGCGTCAGGCCGCTTGGTCCGTTGCCGTCACCGGGGGCCCCGGCGGGGGCGGCGGCGCCATCGGGCCACAGGCCATGGCGGCGTGGATCGCGCTCCAGCCGCCAGGCGGACGCCACGCCGGCCACGAGGGCGATCGCCGCCAGCCATTGCATCGCCGAGCGCCAGCCACCGGCGTCGATCAGGGCGGTCGCGAGCAGGGGCAGGGCGAAAGTTCCCATCCCGATGCCGGCGCTCGCCACCCCCGACGCGAGGCCGCGATGGCGCAGGAACCAGGGCTGCACCGCGCCCATCGACGGGGTGTAGACGAGCGCGATGCCCAGGCCCACGCCGATGCCGTAGCCGGCGTACACGACGGGCAGCGAATTCGCGAAGCTCGCCACCAGCAGGCCCGCTGCGATCAGCAGCATGCCGGCGATGCCGACCACGCGCGGACCCCAGCGGTCGCTCGCCATGCCGCCGAACGCGCCGAGCCCGAAGTAGAGCAGGGAGGCGAGGCCGAACACCAGCGAGACATCGGCGCGCTGCGCTGCGAACTCCGCTTCGAAGGCGGCGAAGAAAGCCGCGAACGAATAGGCGACCCCGAAGATGACCGTCATGCAGGCGAACGCCGCCCAGACGACGATCCAACCCCTGAATACCGGCATGTCTCCCCCGTTGTCGATGGCATTTGCCGGTTGTTCGTCTGGCCGGCCGCTCGTCAGTGTAGACCGGCCGCGCCCCGATCACGGCCGGGCGGCGATCCTCGCGAGCACGCGTCGATACGCGAAAAACCGCCGTTCATCGTTCGGCTGGCTTGATCCTCGTCGGCCTTGTCAAGTACCCTGCGGGCTCGAGAGCTTCGAATGTGGCGTTCGTCACACAAACCAACCCGGGCCGATGCGTCCGGGCGACACGAGAAGACGGAGAAACAAGGCATGACAATGGCGAACGACCACCGCCGGCGACTCTTGCGTGGACTGACTGCCGGCGGCCTGCTGCTGCCCTTCTCGACCTCGGCGCTGGCCCGGATATCCGATCCGGGGCCGGGTGCGCCGGGCTCGATCACGATGCGCCA
Source organism: Burkholderiaceae bacterium (assembly GCA_041676645.1). Taxonomy (GTDB): domain Bacteria; phylum Pseudomonadota; class Gammaproteobacteria; order Burkholderiales; family Burkholderiaceae_E; genus JAMLIN01. Next base: position 4,809 of record JBAYRO010000088.1, read on the forward strand.
TCTGCATACCGGGGAATCCCTCGCGATTCCGGCCGACCCGAAGCGGCTCGACCAGCGATCGTTCTCGAAGATGAACACCTTCCTGCGCGATCATTATTCCGGCGACATCGGCATCATCGACCCGGCCCTGATCCTGCTGGTGGCGAAACTGCGCCGCGAGCTCGATACCGAGCACAGCATCCACATCATCTCCGGTTTTCGTTCCGAAGCGACCAACCGGATGCTGCGCAAACGCGGCGGCGGCGGGGTGGCCAGGCGCAGCCTGCACATGGACGGCAAGGCGGTCGACATCCGGATCCCGGGTGTTCCGCTCGCCGATGTGCGAGACGCCGCGATCGACCTCAAGGTCGGCGGTGTCGGCTTCTACAGGAAGTCGCAGTTCGTCCACATCGATACCGGGCGCTTCCGTACCTGGTAGGCAGCACCTGGTAGGCGATTCCCGGCCGCGGTATCCGGCTCGGCTGTGTCCGTGTCGGCCACCGTGCCCCGGTGTCCCGGCGTTCAGCCCGCCTCGTTCGCAGCGATCCGGCGCACCGTGCGCAGGCTGGCCAGCGCATCGCGATCGTAGCCGTAGACGTCCGGATAGAAGCGAACCGATCCGTCCGCATCCACCATCGTCGTGACGTAGAAGATCACCACAGGTATCGGCTGGCGCAGCCCCGCGATGGTTCGCTCGCCCGAGTCGATCGCCTGCTGGATCGATGATTCCGGCCATTTGCCGGTATTGGCCAGCAGGCGCTGCGCCAGCGTCTCGGGTGCTTCCACCCGGATGCAGCCGTGGCTGAAGGCGCGCTGGGCGCGACTGAACAAACCCCGGCTCGGCGTATCGTGCAGGAAGATCGCCATGTCGTTGGGCATGACGAACTTCACCTTGCCCAGCGCATTGCTTGCGCCGGGATCCTGGCGTATCCGGTAGCTGCCGTCGGCCAGCCCCTCCAGGAGCTCGGGGCTCGGCGGCCCCGCGTCCATGCCCTGGCGGTCGAGAATCCGCATCGACTGGCGCTCGAGGTAGAACGGATCCTCGTGCAGCTTGGGCAGCAGCTCGCGACGGGTGATCGAGCGTGGCACATGCCAGTAGGGATTGAACTCGATCCAGCTCATGCGGTCGACGAAGATCGGCGTGCGGCCGCTGCCGGTGTTGCCGACCACGATGCGCGTCTGCCAGACGTCCGGCTCGCCGCCGCCGCTGTGATCGAAGGCCCAGAGCCGGAACGCCGGAATGTTGATGGCCACGAAGGTGTCGGCATGGACCTCGGGCAGCCAGCGAAAGCGTTCGAGGGCGAGCTCGATCTGCGCGATGCGTGCGCTGATCGGCACCGACAGTTCGGCATGCGTCTGCCTGCCGATGACGCCGTCGACGTCCAGGCCATGGCGGTGCTGGAAACTGCGGACCGCCTCGACCAGTTCCGGTTCGTAGGTATCGGCGAGGACCGCAGGCCGGGGGAGGTCGCCAAGAACGTGGAGCAGCTGCGCGAGGCCGCCGACGCCGTTCCAGTGTTCGCCGGGCTCCAGCTTGCCGCGGGCGGGCAGGGGTTCGATCGTCGGGACCGGTCGCGCCGCGATCGAGCGATAGTCGGCCAAGGCCAGGCGCAGGCGCTCGTACATCGGCATCGGCGGCGCCGCCCGCTCGCGCAGTCGCGTGACGGTCCGTTCGCGCAAGGCCTCGGCGAGCAGGGCTTCGGCGTCGAAGCTGCGTGTCGGCAGCTTGACGTCACGATGGGCGCGCGCGGGATCCATGCGGCCCAGATGCAGGTGGCGCAGGAAGCGCAGGACGGATTCGGTCACCAGCCGATCGGTCGCCAGCAGCCGGGGGTCGTCGATGGAATGCGCCGGCGCCACGGCGAGCTCCTCGAAGCGGCGCGCGATCTCGCTCACCGCGTAGTCGTCCCGATCCAGGCCATCGCTGGCGGCATCGTCGAGCAGGCCCGCCATCGTCCAGGCATGGGCTGCCGGCATCAAGCCCCGGTCGAGCCAGAGCAGCTCGGGTTCACCGGCATAGAGACGCACCCGCTCGTAGGCATCGGCGGGCAGCGAGGGCGATGGCATGCCATCGACCGCCGGTGCCGTCATCGGGGCCGCCGGCAGCGCCTTGGCCGGCGGACGGGTCTTGCCCGGCAGGAAGGGTTCCTCCGCGAAGGCCGGCGTTGCTGCCAGTCCGGCGAGGAGGACGACACCGGCCAGTGCCGCGATGAGCGGGCGGAACAAGGAGATCTGGACCATGTTCCGATTTTAAGCCCGACGGTCGCCTGCGCGCCCCGGCCGGCGCCAGGCGGCGTGCCCGCTGCGCCGACCGGCGGGGGCCGCGTTCAGGTTCCGGATGCTTCGTTCTCCTGCCTGGCCGCAGCCTCCGCGCGGGCCTCGAGCACCTGCTCGGCGCGCACTTTCTCCGGCGCGGCGAACAGGTCCCAGGCGGCCACGAACATCGCCGCGATCAGCGGTCCGATGATGAAGCCGTTGAGGCCGAACAGGGTGAGGCCGCCGAGCGTGGTGATCAGCACCACGTAGTCGGGCAGCTTGGTGTCCTTGCCGACCAGGATCGGCCGCAACACATTGTCGACCAGGCCGATCACGAAGACGCCGTAGGCGATCAGGATGATGCCCTGCCAGATCGCTCCGGTGGCCAGGAAGTAGAGCGCTATCGGCCCCCAGATCAGGCCAGCGCCCACCGCCGGCAGCAGCGAGAGGAAGGCCATCACCACCGACCAGAGCAATACGCCCTGGATGCCGAGCAACCACAGGATGAGTCCGCCGAGTGCGCCCTGGGTCGCTGCAACCGCGACGTTACCCTTCACCGTGGCCTTGATCACGGTGACGAACTTGCGCAGCAGATGCTGCTTCTGGTCTTCGGCGAGCGGAATCGCGCGGCTCACGCGAGCGGCGAGCGCCGGGCCATCGCGGAGCAGGAAGTAGAGGAGATACAGCATGATCCCCACGCTGATCAGGAACTGCACCGTGTTCTGTCCGATGCTGATCGCCTGCGGGGCGACGACCTGGCCGATCTGGGCCATGCCCTGGCTCAGCCGCTCCTGGATACTGTTGATGTCGATCAGGCCGAGTTCGGCCATCCGCGTGAACGCCCAGTCCGGCATCAGCGACAGGATCTGCTGCAGGTAGTGTCCAAAGTCGATCTCTCCCGAGGTGATGCGCTCGTACATCGCCGTGGCCTGTCGCACGAGGGCGGCCAGGATCAGGGAGATCGGCAGGATCACCAGGAACATGATCACCGAGAGGCAGATCAGCGCCGCAAGGCTGCGGCGCGACGGCATGCGCCGCACGATGGCCCGCTCGAGCGGCGCGAAGAGCATGGCGAAGATGAGCGCCCAGAAGATTGCGCCATAGAAGGGGTACAGCACCGCCATGAAGGCGAGGGAGACCAGGACCAGCAGCAGCAGGAAGAAGCGTTGTTGCAGCGTCTGCGTATTCAGGGGTGGCGACATGTTGCGAGGCTGGAGGCGGTCGACCGGCAAGTCGCCGGGACCGACGACGGTGCGGATGTGGCGGGACGCCTAGTATGTCGGAATCGCAGGTCCCCTTCAGTACGATCGCAGGATCCTCGGCGCCCGCGCGACAGTGCGCGGGCGGCTGGCTGGTTTCAGGCGGGGTTGGCGGTCAGGGGGTCGATGACGCGCCTGATCTCGACGATGCGGTTGGCGGGAAAGCCGCTGATCTCCGCATGCTTGCGGATATCCTGTTCCTCGTCGGCGAGATAGACGCAAAAGATGCGATCGTCGGCCACGTACGAGTGCACCCACTGGACATGGGGTGCAAGCGAGGCCAGGGCCTGGTTCGATTTCGCCGCGGCCGCGCACAGGTCTGCGCCAACAATCCTGCCGGCATCGGGGATTTCCCGTTCGATCACGAATCTGCGCATATGTTCCTCCTTTGGGTTCGCGCGCTCGTCGAAGCGCGCAGGGACAACATCCCACCGCGGTCGATGGCGGGTCAATGTCCCGGACCCCGGATCTTTTGCCCGAAACCCCGCGGGCAAGGAGGAGCCACCATGGACGTGTTGTCCGACGTCCTGCGCAATGTGCGACTGCAGGGCGCGTTCCTGTTCTTCGCCGAGTACAGGGCGCCCTGGTGCGTCGCCTGTCCGCCCTCACGGATGATCGCGCCGCTCCTCGTGCCGGGTGCGCGCCGGCTGGTGATCTTCCATATCGTGATCGACGGTTCGTGCCTGGTGAACAGGCCCGACGAGGCGCCGGTGCGCCTCGAGGCCGGTGATGCCATCCTCATGGCGCAGGGCGATCCGCACCATCTCGCCGACGAGCCCGGCCGCGACGCGGTCCCGCTCATCGAGCTGTTGCCCATGCCGCCGTGGAAGAAGGCGCCGTATCTCGTCCATGGCGGCGACGGCACGCTGACGCGGGTGCTCTGCGGGTTCCTGCATTGCGCCGAAGCGCAGCTCAGCCCCTTCCTGGCGAGCCTGCCGCCGCTGGTGCATGTGCATGGCAGGGAAGGCCTGGCGTCGTCGCTGCTGCCGGTGCAGCGCCTGCTGGTCGATGAAGCGCGCCACGAGAAGCCGGGCTATGGATGCGTGCTCTCGCGCCTGACCGAGACCTTCTTCGTCGAAGCCCTGCGCCAGCAGATGACAGGCGACGGAGCGGGAGCGCCGCGCGCGCTCGCGGCGCTCAAGGACCCGGTCGTGGGCGATGCCCTCGCGAGGCTGCACGAGGAGCCGCTGCGCGAATGGGACGTCGAGCAGCTGGCCCGCGAAGTCGCCGTCTCGCGCTCGCTGCTTGCGTCGCGGTTCACGGCTTCGATGGGCTGCCCGCCGATGCAGTACCTGACCCGCTGGCGGCTCCTGATCGCTGCCCGGCGCCTCCATCAGGGCGACAGCATCGCGGCGGTCGGCGCGGCGATCGGCTATGAGTCCGAAGCCGCCTTCAGCCGCGCCTTCAAGCGCCACCTCGGTGAGCCGCCGGCGACCTGGCTCGGCCAGCGCGCATAGTCGGGCGGCCCGCCGCGGCCCTGAAACGACGGGCTGACTTGCTTTTCCGCCTGTGCGATTATATTTTTATCATGTTGATGGAGAACGATACGATGGCTGCCGGCACGAAGGTCCTGACCGCCCATGTCCCGATTGCTCTCGCCGAGAAGGTCGAGGCGATGGCGTCACGGCTCGAACGCTCACGCGGCTGGGTGATGAAGCAGGCACTCGCCGCCTGGGTGGATCAGGAGGAAGAGCGTCACCGGATGACGCTGGAAGCCCTGGAGGACGTGACCGCAGGGCGGGTAATCGATCATCAGGCCGTGCAGGCCTGGGCGGATAGCCTTGGCACCGACAGGCCGCTGCCGCCGCCCTCGGCATGAAGATCAAGTGGACCGGGAAGGCATCCTCCGATCTCGTGCGGCTGCACGAGCATCTGCGCCCTGTCGCCCCGGACGCGGCGGCGCGTGTCATCCAGCAGCTTGCGCGCGCGCCGGATCGCCTGCTCGACTATCCCCGGATCGGCGAGAAGCTGGAAGCCTACGAACCGCGTGAGGTCCGGCGGGTCATCGTCGGCAACTACGAGCTACGCTACGAGATCGCGGATGCGACGATCTTCATCCTGCGTCTCTGGCACCATCGCGAGAATCGCGGCTTCGAGTCCGGCGAGTAACGGTGCGACCGATCCTGGCGCATTTCGTGAAGATCGGCCTGGCGACCACGCCGGAGACTATCCGGGCGTCGGCCAGGCCAAAGCAAAAGGCCAGTCTTCATGACTGGCCTTGAGTGCTTGATTCGTGCTTGATTCGTGCCTGATTTATTGGCGCGGCTGGCAGGATTCGAACCCACGACCCCCTGGTTCGTAGCCAGGTACTCTATCAACTGAGCTACAGCCGCCCGAGGCAAACGCGGATTATAGCGGGCGCAACCAGCCGATCGCAAGCGCGATCGACATGCCGCGCCTGTCGCCTCCCGTGAGCGCGTGTTTCTCCTCGATCCGCCCTGAAATGCCATATCATGAAATGACATTCTGTGATTTGGAAAAACTTGTTGTCTTTGCATCAGGGCATTCATAGAATGGTCCACAGTAGAGCCTGACTGGAAACGCGCGTCGACCTGACGACACGGCAGTGGTCCTGGCCGCGGCGTTGGTGAGCGATGGGCCGCCACAAGCGAGGAGACCCCATGTCCGCCGTGCCTCACGACACCCCGGAACCACGCCATCCCGACGACATCGATCCGGTCGAAACCCGGGAATGGCTCGACGCCCTCGAGGCGGTCATCGACCGCGAGGGGCCGCAGCGGGCCCATCACCTGCTCGAACGCCTGGTGGACACGGCGCGGCGCAACGGCGCCTACCTGCCGTTCTCGGCCAATACCGCCTACGTCAACACGCTGCCGGTCCACCTCGAGGAGCGCAGCCCCGGCAACGCCGAGTACGAGGAACGGATCCGCTCCTTCATCCGCTGGAACGCGATGGCGATGGTCGTGCGCGCCAATCGGCACGAAACCCCGGATGGCGGCTCGCTCGGCGGCCATCTCGCCTCCTTCGCCTCGCTGGCGACGATGATCGGCACCGGGATGAACCACTTCTGGCATGCCCCGCACGAGGGCCACGGGGGCGACCTCGTCTACTTCCAGGGGCACTCGGCGCCCGGCCTGTACGGGCGCGCCTACCTGGAGGGGCGGCTGACCGAGGAGCAGCTCGAGAACTTCCGCCAGGAATGCGAGGGCAAGGGCCTGCCTTCCTATCCCCACCCCAAGCTGATGCCGGACTTCTGGCAGTTCCCCACGGTATCGATGGGGCTGGGGCCCCTGATGGCGATCTACCAGGCGCGTTTCCTGAAGTACCTGCACGCGCGGGGCATCGCCGACACCTCCAACCGCAAGGTCTGGGTCTTCTGCGGCGACGGCGAGATGGACGAGCCCGAATCGCTCGGCGCGATCAGCCTGGCCTCGCGCGAGAAGCTCGACAACCTGATCTTCGTCATCAACTGCAACCTGCAGCGGCTCGACGGCCCCGTGCGCGGCAACGGCAAGATCATCCAGGAGCTCGAGGCCGACTTCCGGGGCTCGGGCTGGAACGTGATCAAGCTGATCTGGGGTTCGTACTGGGATCCGCTGCTCGCGCTCAACACCGAAGGCATCCTGCAGCGGGTCATGCTCGAGACCGTCGATGGCGAATACCAGGCCTACAAGGCCAACGATGGCGGCTACGTCAGGAACAAGTTCTTCGGCAAGCATCCGAAGCTGCTCGAGATGGTTTCGCGCATGACCGACGAGGATGTCTGGCGCCTGAACCGCGGCGGCCACGATCCGCACAAGGTCTATGCCGCCTTCCATGAGGTCGCCAATCACCGGAACCAGCCGTCGGTGATCCTCGCCAAGACGGTCAAGGGCTACGGAATGGGGCAGGCGGGCGAAGCCAAGAACCCGACCCACCAGCTCAAGAAGCTGGCGGCCGACAGTGTTCGCGAGTTCCGCGACCGTTTCAACATCCCGATTCCCGACGAGCAGCTCGACGAGCTTCCGTTCTACAAGCCGGACGAGAACTCGCCGGAGATGCAGTACCTGCATGAGCGGCGCCGGGCCCTGGGTGGCTACCTGCCGCAGCGCCGCCGCAAGTCGGACGAGGAGTTTACGATCCCGCCGCTCGACACCTTCAAGTCGGTGCTCGAGCCCACCGCGGAAGGGCGCGAGATCTCGACCACCCAGGCCTTCGTGCGGATGCTGACCCTGCTGCTGCGTGACAAGGAACTGGGCAAGCGGGTCGTTCCCATCGTCCCGGACGAGGCGCGCACCTTCGGGATGGAGGGCATGTTCCGGCAACTCGGGATCTACGCGCCGGAAGGGCAGAAGTACGAGCCGGTCGATCGCGACCAGGTCATGTACTACAAGGAGGACGCCAAGGGGCAGGTCCTGCAGGAGGGAATCAACGAAGCGGGCGCCTTCTGCTCGTGGCTGGCCGCGGCGACGTCGTACTCGACGAACAACCGCATCATGATCCCGTTCTACATCTACTACTCGATGTTCGGCTTCCAGCGCGTGGGGGACTTCGCCTGGGCCGCCGGCGACATGCAGGCGCGCGGCTTCCTGCTCGGCGGCACGGCGGGGCGCACCACGCTCAACGGCGAGGGCCTCCAGCACCAGGACGGCCACAGCCACATCCTCTCGAGCCAGATACCGAACTGCGTCTCCTACGACCCGACGTTCGCGCACGAGGTGGCGGTCATCATCCAGCACGGCCTCGAGCGGATGATCGGCAGGCAGGAGAACGTCTACTTCTACATCACCGTCATGAACGAGAACTACGCCCAGCCGGGGCTGGTCGTCGGTGACGAGGAAGGCATCATCCGCGGCATGTATCGCCTGCGCGGCGCCGTCGGCGAAGGCAAGTCCGGGGCGCGCAAGGGCAAGCGCCCGCGTGTGCAGCTGCTGGGCTCCGGCACCATCCTGCGCGAGGTGATCGCGGCGGCCGACCTGCTCGAGAAGGACTGGAAGGTATCGGCCGATGTCTGGAGCGCCACGAGCTTTACCGAGCTGCGTCGGGATGGCCTGGAGTGCGAGCGCTACAACCTGCTGCATCCCGACGAGGACCAGCGCATCCCCCATGTCACGAAGCTGCTGGCGGACACCGCCGGCCCGATCGTTGCCTCGACCGACTACACCAAGCTGTTCGCCGACCAGATCCGTCCGTTCGTTCCCAGGGGGCGCAGCTACCGGGTGCTCGGGACCGACGGTTTCGGACGCTCGGACTTTCGGCATCGGCTGCGCCGCCACTTCGAAGTCGATCGCCATTTCGTGGTGCTCGCCGCTGTCCGCGAGCTCGTCGACGAAGGTTCGCTACCGGCAGGCACGGTCGCCGCGGTCATCGAGAAATACGGCATCGATCCGGACAAGGCCGATCCGGCCTACGCCTGAGTAACCGTCTGCCGTGTCAACTCCTATGAATTGCCGGATCGAACTTGGTCCCAGTCTTGAGCATAGTGTTGAGGATGGTCAACATCTTGCGGATGCAGGCCACGAGGGCGACCTTA
>JBAYRO010000089.1:0-13699 GCA_041676645.1 Burkholderiaceae bacterium
CGGCCGGGATTGAAGATGCCGAGCGGGTCGAGCTGGCTGCGCACCCGCCGCTGCAGGGCGAGCATGGCGGGCGGCAGCGGATGGAAGCTGTCCTCGCGCGGACCGCCGCGGAAGCGGTTCGCGGTGCCACCCGCCGCTTCGGCAGCGGCGCGCACCTCGGCGGCGCTCGCATCGCCGATGTACCAGCGCAGGCCGCCACCCCATTCGATGAGCTGGCGACCCGGCAGTTCGAATTGCGGAGCCGTCGAGGGCACGACGATGCGCCAGAGCACCGGCTCGGCGGAAGGGGCAAGCGGCTTTGCAGCGTCTTCGGCCGGCTCCGCCTGTGCCGCATCACCCGTGAAGAACGGCAGCCGGTGCTCGGCGAGATCGCGCCAGAAGGCGTCGTTCTCCCCGGGAGCCAGCGGAACCGCGCTGTAGCGGTTGATGAAGCGACTGGCTGCCGCTTCCACGCCAGCCTCGGAACCGGCGAAGCGCAGCAGCAGCTGGCCGTCCATCCAGCAGGAAGCCGACAGCGGCAACGGCTCGCCGGCCCAGTGGTGCAGCGCCGACATCGCCTCCCCGGCACCGATCCCGATGCGCAGGCTCCATCGCGCCGGGGGCACGGGCAGGACCTTGAGGGAGACCTCGGCAATCACCCCGAGCACGCCGTAGGAGCCGCAGAGCAGGCGCGAGACATCGTAGCCGGCGACGTTCTTCATCACCTGGCCGCCGAAGCGCATGAGTTCGCCCCGCGCATCGAGCAGGCTCGCGCCGAGCACGAAATCGCGCGCCGCGCCGACGGATACCCGCGCCGGTCCCGACAGGCCGCAGGCGATGGTCCCGCCGACCGTCGCCCCCGGCCCGAAGTGCGGCGGCTCGAAGGCGAGCATCTGGCCTTGCTCGGCCAGGCTTGCCTCCAGCTCCTCGAGCGGGGTACCGCAACGGGCGGTGACCACCAGCTCGGTCGGCTCGTAGCTCACGATGCCCGCGAAGCCGCGCACATCGAGCGGCTCGCCGCGCGGCTGGTTGCCGAGGAAATGCTTGCTGCGTCCGCCGTGGATCTCCAGTGGCGTGCGCGCGGCCGCCGCGGACAGGATGGCATCGCGCAGCCCGGACAAGGCCTGCTCGGGACTCATCGACGAGCTCCTGAATGGGGGTGTCCCGCGCCGCGCGACCAGGCGGCGGCCGATGCGGGAGCGGCGAACGCGGCGGGGGCGATCGCGGGATGCGAACGAAGGACGGTCGTCATGGTTGACCCGATTGTGCCCGAGCCGGGGCCAGGCCGGACAGGTCCAGCGCGGGACGCGTGCCGGATCCTGCGCCCGGCCCCGGCGAGACCCGTGCGGACCGCCCGCCGAATCCGATGACCGGCTCGGAGCCGGAATGCTTGTGCTGTATCGTGAGGCATACCCAGAAGGCACGAACGAGGAGGGACACCGCCATGGCGCAGATCCGCGACGGTTTCGTCGGCAGCATCGGCAACACACCGCTGATCCGGCTGCGCCGGGCGTCCGAGCTGACCGGGTGCGAGATCCTCGCCAAGGCCGAGTTCCTCAACCCGGGCGGTTCGGTCAAGGACCGGGCGGGCCTGAGCCTGATCCTCGACGCCGAGCGCCGCGGCGTGCTGCGCCCCGGTGGCACCGTGGTCGAAGGCACCGCCGGCAACACCGGCATCGGCCTGGCCCTGGTCGCCAACGCCCGCGGCTACCGCTGCGTCATCGTGATCCCCGAGACCCAGAGCCAGGAGAAGAAGGACCTGCTGCGCCTGTTCGGCGCCGACCTGCGCGAAGTGCCCGCCCTGCCCTTCAAGGATCCGGACAACTACGTCCATGTCGCCGAACGGCTGGCGAAGGAACTCGAGGCGAGCACCCCCAACGGCGTGCTCTACGCCAACCAGTGGGAGAACCTGGCGAATCGACAGGCCCATATCGATACCACCGGCCCCGAGATCTGGGAGCAGACCGACGGGCGCATCGACGGCTTCACCTGCGCGATCGGCACCGGCGGCACGCTGGCCGGCACCGCCATCCACCTCAAGTCCCGGAACCCGAAGATCCGCATCGCCGCCGCCGACCCGATGGGCGCCGCCATGTACAGCTGGATCACCCATGGGAAGCTCGAGAGCACGGGCAGCTCGATCACCGAGGGCATCGGCCTGGGGCGGGTTACCGCCAACATCGATGGCGCGCCGATCGACCTCGCCTACCAGATCCCCGACGAGGAAGCCCTGCCGATCGTCTTCGACCTGCTCGGCAAGGACGGCCTGTGCGTGGGCGGCTCGAGCGGCATCAACGTCGCCGGCGCGATCCGCCTGGCCCGGGATCTCGGACCAGGGCACACGGTGGTGACCATCCTCGCCGACGGCGGCAGTCGCTACCAGTCGAAGCTCTTCAACCCGCAGTTCCTGCGCTCGAAGAACCTGCCGGTGCCGCCGTGGCTCGATGCTTAGCCCTTGTGGATGATCGCGATCAGCGCATCCAGGGCATCCGTGACCGTGAAGATGCCCATGAGGGCGCCGCCCTCCTCGTTGACGATCACGCTGCCGACCCTTCTCTCGGACATGGTCCGGGCGACTTCGTCGAGCGGCGTACCGGCGGTGACGAACAAGGGCTCGGCGGTCATGATGTCCTCGGCTCGCACCTGCAGCTTCTCGGCCACGGTCAGCCCCGCCACCAGGCGCGCATCACGGTCGCTCACCACGCCCACGACGGTATTGCCGCGAACGATGGGGAGATGGCGGATGCCGTGCTCCTTCATGAGACCCCGCAGCTCGTCGATCGTCGTGTCGGCGGGTGCGGTGACCGGATTGCGCGTGGTGAACTTCTCCACCGGCACGCTCGTCTGAAGCATGGCGAATCTCCTGTGATCATCGGGTAAAAACGCCCGACTGCGTCATCGCCTGGAGGGCGCTCCGGGCAACTACCCTCATTCTGGCCGCCATGCCGACCCCGGATGATGACCACGGTCAAGGCGGCTGCGCCCGGGCTCCTGGACGGGGTCGGGGCAGTTTCCGGCTTTGGCCATGAGCGTGACACCGGAATGATGCACGGCGGTCGAATTCGACTGTATCCAGTCTCATGATCTCCGTCGAAATCAGCAACCAGAGGATGGAAGCCATGCCCAAAGGATCGGACCTGCTTGTCGCTGCACTGGAGAACGAGGGTGTGGATCGCATCTTCGGTGTACCAGGGGAGGAGAACCTCGACCTCCTGGAGTCACTACGGACCTCGCGCATCGAACTGGTCCTCACACGCCACGAGCAGGCGGCGGCCTTCATGGCCGCAACGCATGGACGGCTTACCGGCAGGCCCGGCGTCTGCCTCGCCACGCTCGGCCCGGGGGCGCTGAACTTCTCGACCGGCGCGGCCTACGCGCATCTCGGCGCCATGCCGATGATCCTCATCACCGGCCAGAAGCCGGTGATGAACGCGAAGCAGGCCCGCTTCCAGATCGTCGACATCGTCGCCTCGATGAAGCCGCTGACCAAGCTCACGCGCCAGATCATCAGCGCGGCCAGCATCCCGGCGACGGTCCGCGACGCCTTTCGCGTGGCGACGGACGAGCGGCCGGGGCCGGTGCATCTCGAGCTGCCGGAGGATGTCGCGGCGGCGGAGTTCGAGGATGCCTCCGTGATTCCGATCCACTCGCTGGAGCACCCCGTCGCCCACGGCGCCGCACTCGACCGGGCGGCGGACGCGATCCTGGCCGCCAGGCGGCCACTGGTCATGATCGGCGCGGCAGGGAACCGGCCTTCGCTGGTCGAGGCCTTGTCCGCCTTCATGACCCGCACCCGGCTGTGCTTCTTCAACACGCAGATGGGCAAGGGCGCCGTCACCGGCTGCTCCGGTCTTTACGTGGGGACCGCCGCACTCTCGGAGGGCGACTATGTACACGAGGCCGTCGAGCGCGCCGACCTGATCATCGCGATCGGCCACGACACGATCGAGAAGCCGCCCTTCCTGATGAAGATCGCCGGCGGGCCGAAGGTGATCCATATCGGCTATCAGTCGGCCACCGTCGAAGAGGTCTACCACCCCGATATCGAGGTGATCGGCGACATCGGAGCGTCCGTAGAAGCACTCGGCGCGCGGCTGGACGGCAAGCTGTCCGTCGACGAAGGCATGCTCGAACTGCGCCAGCAGATCCTCGCCCGCGTCAATGACCGCGCCGAGGAGGACCGCTTCCCACCCACGCCCCAGCGTATCGTCCATGACGTTCGCAAGGTCATGCCGGATGACGGCATCGTCTCTCTCGACAACGGCATGTACAAGATCTGGTTCGCCCGCAATTACCGCACCCAGGTCGCCAACACCCTGCTGCTCGACAATGCGCTCGCGACGATGGGAGCCGGCCTGCCCTCGGCGATGATGGCGGCCATGCTGTACCCCGAAAGACGCGTCATGGCGATCTGCGGCGACGGCGGCTTCATGATGAACTCGCAGGAGCTGGAAACGGCAGTGCGGCTGGGGCTGAACCTCGTGGTGGTCATCCTGAACGACAGCGCGTACGGCATGATCCGCTGGAAGCAGGCGGTGGACGGCTTCCGTGATTTCGGCATGAGCTTCGGCAATCCCGATTTCGTGCGCTATGCCGAGGCATACGGCGCCAGGGGATCACGGGTCGGCGCGGTCGAGGATCTCGTTCCGACACTCGAGGCGGCCTTCGCCGATGGCGGCGTCCATCTGGTCGATGTGCCGATCGACTATTCCGAGAACACCCGCGTCCTGGTCGACGAGTTGCGTAACCGCAGGCCCGGTGTGGAATGCGCGTGAACAGTCGTTGCGGGGCCCAGGTGGTCGAAACCAGGGGAGTTCAACGATGCGCACGGTAGTGACGGCCTTCGATCAGTCCTCGAGCCAGAGCCGCCTTAGCCGCTTGCCGCGAGGACTGCGATAGCGGTCGAAATCCCTGCGGTCCACTGTGAGGATGTCGTGGACGCCAATGCGATCGGCAGCAAGGACCAGCGCCACGTCCGCGAGGTCAGCCCCGCCATCCGCATGCTGCACCATGAATTCGGCCATCGCGTCCAGACTCGCCGGATCGCTGGACAGCACGGTCAGGCGGCCAGCCGCAGCCCAGCGCATCAGGTTGATCTTGCCGGCGTCGTCCAGCAAATGGCCGGCCTCCGTCAGCACTTCCCAGACCGTGTACAGGCGCACGCCGACCAGTTCCGCGAGCCTCCTCGCGGCGCTGCCATGATGCGGATCGCCACCGTTGAACAGCGCTACCAGGAAACCCGTGTCAACGAGCGTAGCCGTGCTTTTCACGCAGACGCTCGAGGATGGCCCGCTTGCCGGGATCGGCAGCGCTCCGCGGATCGCGCAGGCCGCCTTTCCCGATGTACAGCGCATCGATCTCAGCCGCCGCACGTTCCGCCGGAATGACATTGGCGGCATAAGCCGCGATGCTGCGCCGGATGAACTCCGACTTGCTCACGTGCAGCAGGCTGGCTGCGCGCTCCAGCAAGGCCTCGTCCTCGGCAGGCAGCCGTATCGAGATGGCCACAACGGGCTCCTTATGTATTACATTATCGTAATACTACAGATTTCGGACCAACCAGGCAAGGCCACGAAGCTGGCCAGGGTCGGCTTCGTACACTTCGAGAGGGAGAGATCGGGGATCTCTCCGGCGGGACGAAACGCGCCCTTGTCATCGAGGTGCTCGCGCCAGAAAACGTGCACCGCGCCCGGAATGGTTCCGGCAAGACTTGATGACTCGCCACCACGATTGTACAATTATTTGTACATAAAAGGAGCCACTCAATGGACGCCATCACCTATAGCACCGCCCGAGCCAGGCTGGCTGACACCATGGATCGAGTGTGCGACGACCACGAACCCATCATCATCACCCGTAGTGGCCGGCAGGCCGTGGTGATGATGGCGCTGGACGACTACAAGGCGCTCGAGGAAACCGCCTACCTGCTTCGGAGTCCCAGGAACGCACGGCGCCTGCTCGAGAGCATTGCAGCTCTCGAGTCCGGCAAGGGAAAAGCCAGGAGCCTGGCTGAATGAAGCTGATCTTCTCAGAGCAGGCCTGGGAAGATTATCTGCATTGGCAGACGACAGACGGGAAGATGGTCCGGCGGATCAATGAGTTGATCAAGGAGATCACCCGAACACCACACAGTGGCAAAGGAAAACCCGAACCACTGAAACACGCGCTCTCGGGCTATTGGTCGCGACGGATCAACGACGAGCATCGGATCGTCTACAAGGTCTCGAATGGCGATCTGCTCATCGCTCAGCTGCGATACCACTACTGACGGCGTCCGGGTCCGAAGCTCGGCGACGCTTGACGCGGACGACCGCGTATCTCGGTGCACCAGTTCGGCAACCCCGGTTCCAGGACCGCCCGACCGGGCAAGGCTCATGGAAGTGTGACCTGTTCAGGACGCCAAGGCGCGGTTCAGTGAGTTCCCGGGAAATGGGGCAGTCCATATCGCCCGAACCAGAACATCAGGCCAGCTACGTCCGGCAGTCCTCCCGGACCCCGGCCGCGCTCCGGAGGATCGGTTCAATGCTATCGGCCGTAACGCGCTGGGCCGCTACCTCTTCATCGCTTTCACCTTCCGCATGAAAGGCGACGGCACCCTGATTCGTCCGATCAGCGCCCGCTACATGCACCAGAAGGAGATCGACCACTATGAGCGGCAAGCCCCTTAAGTCCTTCCCACCCTTCAAGACGGATGAAGAGGCCGAGCGCTTCGTCGATGAGGCCGATCTTTCGGAATACGACCTGTCCGGCTTCAGGCCGATGACGTTCGAGTTCGCGAGGAAGGGAGCGCAGGTAAACCTGCGGGTGCCCCAACCGCTCCTTGACGCCGTAAAGGCCAAGGCAAAGTCGCGCGGTATTCCGTTTACGCGCTACATCCGCATGCTGATGGAGCAAGACGTCACGCGTTGAGAGGAAATGTGGGGCAGGCCCCCGAGATACGAGCCCCTCAGAACCGTGGCAGATCCGGAAACCTCAGCTCGCCCTTGTGCACATGCATCTTGCCGTACTCGGCGCAGCGCGCGAGCGTCGGGATCGCCTTGCCGGGATTGAGCAGGCCCTGCGGGTCGAAGGCGCGCTTGACGGCGAAGAAGGCTTCGCGCTCCGCGGGGGAAAACTGCACGCACATCGAGTTGATCTTCTCGATGCCGACGCCGTGTTCGCCGGTGATGGTGCCGCCATACTCGACGCAGGCCTCGAGGATCTCGGCGCCGAAACGGTCGGCACGGTCCCATTGGCCCGGCTCGTTGGCATCGAAGAGGATGAGTGGGTGCAGGTTGCCGTCGCCGGCGTGGAAGACGTTCATGCAGCGCAGGCCGTACTTCTCTTCCATCGCCTCGATCGCGGCGAGCATGCGCCCCAGGGTACGGCGCGGAATGGTGCCGTCCATGCAGTAGTAGTCGGGCGAGACACGCCCGGCCGCCGGGAAGGCGTTCTTGCGGCCCGACCAGAAGCGCAGCCGCTCCTCCTCGTCCTCCGACACCCGGATCGCGGTACAGCCGCATTCGCGCAGCACGGCCTCGATCCGGGCGATCTCCTCGTCGACTTCCTCCGGCGTGCCATCGGATTCGACGATCAGCACAGCCTGGGCGTCGAGGTCGTAGCCGGCCTGCACGAAAGGCTCGACGGCGCGCACCGCCTTCTGGTCCATCATCTCCATACCCGCCGGAATGATGCCGGCGGCGATGATCGCCGCCACCGCGTCGCCGGCCGGCTCGACCGCATCGAAGGAGGCGAGCACGGCCCGCGCGAGTTCCGGCTGCGGCAGCAGCCGCACGCTGACCTCGGTGACCACGCCGAGCATGCCTTCGGAGCCGATGATGAGCGAGAGCAGGTCGAGCCCCGGTACTTCCGGCGCCTCGCTGCCGAACTCCAGTATCTCGCCATCCATCATGATCACGCGCACCCGCAGCACGTTGTGGCAGGTGAGTCCGTACTTCAGGCAATGCACCCCGCCGGAGTTCTCCGCCACATTGCCGCCGATCGAGCAGGCGATCTGCGAGGAAGGATCGGGGGCGTAGTACAGGCGATAGGGAGCGGCCGCCTCGGAGATCGCAAGATTGCGCACCCCGGGCTGGACCCGCGCGATGCGCGCCACCGGGTCGAGCGATAGGATGCGGTTGAACTTTGCCAGCGACAGCACGATGCCGGCGCCATGCGGCATCGATCCGCCCGACAGGCTGGTGCCGGCGCCCCGGGCCACTACCGGGACATCGAGGTCGAGGCAGGCACGCAGGATCTCGCGGACCTGCTCCTCGGTCTCGGGCAGGGCGACCGCCATCGGCAACTGGCGAAACGCCGACAGGCCGTCGCATTCGAAGGGCCGGGTATCCTCGACTTCATGCAGCAGGGAGTCGGGCGGCAGGATCGCGGCGAGCCGCTCGAGGACGCGGGCCAGCTGCCCCGGCGGAGGGCTCGCGGTAACGTCGGCGTGGCGGTGATCGGCGGCGGTATTCATGGCGGGCTCCAGGGCACCGGGCGTCTTCCGGTGCGACGCCCGCCAGCTTAGCACCCGCGGCGCGCCGGGTTGTTGACCACCCTGCGCGAGATCGACGACGATCCCCCCTTCCCTTCACCAGACTGCCCAGGACTGCCCGAGTGCCCGACGGGCTCGAGCTGGCAAGCAATCGGATCCGTATCACATGAAGAAAGAAGCCTGGCGGCGCGAGGCCGCTTCGTATCCCCTCACGGGCGAGATGCCGACGCGCTACACCGACATGGACGTCTGGCAGCACATGAACAACAGTGCGCTGATCAATCTCCATGGCGAAGCGGTCCATGGCGCGCTGCATGCACTGTTCGGACCCCAGGCCTGGCGCGACGGCGAGCCCGTCGTCGGCTACCTGGGCAGCAGGACGGATTTCATCGCCCAGGCCTACTATCCGGACCCGCTGACCTGGGGAGCGCGGGTTGTCGGCGTCGACGAGCAGGGCTTGCGGATCGCCACCGCGCTGTTTCAGCGCAGCCAGTGCGTGAGCGTTCACGAGGCCTTGCTCGCGGGATGGGCCGATGGCCGCCCGCTCGCCCTGGTTCCCGAACAGCTCGCGGCGCTGCGTGCGGCGCGGACCGAGGGAGCACAGGCGCTGCCGGACGGCTATCGCCTGCAGCTCGACACGACCGCGCCGCGGCTCGGGCACTTTCGCTGGCAGCGTCCGATCGCGCTGCGCTACGGCGACAGCGATGCGCGCCATCTCCCGAGCGACGCCTGGCTGGGGCGCTGCGCCGAGCAGATGCGCATCGAATTCCTGACCGGGATCCGCGGCGAATCCCGGCGCGCCCGTCGCACCGGCATGATGATCGCGCATGCGAGCTTGCGCTGGCATCGTCGCGATGTGCCAGCCGCGCAATGGCAGATGGCTTGCGGCATCGCGCGCCTGGGTGAGCGCTCGCTCGTCGTTCGCGGCGCGCTGTTCCAGGACGACGCCTGCCTGGCCGAATGCGATTCGGTCATGGTCTTCATCGATCCCGAAACCCATCGCAGTGAAGCGTTCGACGACGCGGCCCGCTCGGTGCTCGAACCCTGGATCCTGCGCGCGGTGCCGAGCGCACTCGGCTGAACGGGTGGTCGATCGCCCCGGGGCAGAGCCGGCCCCGCTGGCTCAGCCGGGCTTGCGCGCAAGCAGGGTGGCGAACTGCAGTCGGGCGCCGTTGTGCATCGTGCCGAGATCCTCGTTGTACTTGACGAGATCCCAGCCGGCGTAGGCGGCGCTCAGCTGCCCCGTGCGCAGGGTGAACGGAAAATTCATCGGGCAGGGATGCTCGTCGGTATCCATTGCCGCCACGACCAGGTTGTGCCCGCCGGGCGCGGTGCATTGCTGCATGTCGGCAATCACGGCATCGACGCGCGCCGGATCGAGGAACATCAGCGTGACGGTGCAGGCGATGAAGTCGTAGCTCGCCCCCAGGTCCGCCTGGTTGATGTCGTACAGGCGGGCATCGATGGTGTCGATGCCTTCGCGTTCGACGATCGATCGCAGCATCCCGATCGCGTCGGCATTGGCATCGACCGCGGTCACGTCGAAACCGAGCTGGCTCAGGTACAGCGCGTTGCGCCCGGCGCCACAACCCATGTCGAGCGCCCTGCCAGGCGCAAGCGACTGGCATGCCAGCACGACTTCGCTGTGTGGCGGGTTCAGGCCGTACAAGGCATTCAGATCCCGTGGTTCCGGTGTCGTTGCGCTCACATCAGCTCCCCATTTTCGACGTATGAACGACGTCATGGTGCCATGGCGTCGTCATGGTGGGCCGACCGGGGGCGCTCGACCCCTGGCCTTGCATGGCTACCCGCAATGCGTAATCCTGCGGGCAACATCAAGGAGACGAGCCCGTGAAACTCTACGAAGCAATCGCCCGCAGCCTCGCCGATCTCGAGGTAAGCCAGCTGTTCGGCCTGATCGGCGACGCGAACCTGTTCATGGTCGACAACTACATCCGCAAGCATCGCGGCGCCTATGTGGCGGCGGTGCACGAGGCCGGCGTCGTGCTGATGGCGCTGGGCTACGCGCGCGTGTCGGGCGAGATCGGCGTGGCCACCGTCACCCATGGCCCGGCGCTCACCAACACCCTCACGGCCCTGGTCGAAGGCGTCAAGACCGCAACGCCCCTCGTACTCCTGGCGGGCGACACGCCGGTCGCCGACCGGGAACATGCGCAGAACGTCAACCAGCGGGAACTCGTCATGGCCACGGGCGCCGGCTTCGAGCAACTGCGCACACCAGCGACGCTCGCCGACGACCTCGCGCGGACGTTCTCCCGTGCCCACCAGGAACGCCGCCCTGTCGTGCTGAACATGCCGATCGACTTCATGTGGCAGGAGGTCGAATACACGGCGCCGCGGGTCTATGTCCCCGAGAGCCGCAGCGTGATCGCCTCGAGCACCGACATGGACAATGCCATCGGCATCATCGCTTCGTCGCACTTGCCCGTCATCATCGGCGGGCGCGGTGCCGCCGACCCGGCCGCCGAAGCCGCTATTCAGCGGCTCGCAAAGCGCATCGAGGCGCCGGTGGCGACTTCGGTGCGCGGCAAGGGCCTGTTCGCGGACGACCCTTTCAATCTCGGGATCTGCGGCACGATCAGCAACCCGGTGGCAACGGAGACCATCGGCGCGGCCGACTGCCTGATCGTCTTCGGCGCAAGCCTGAACCAGTTCACGGCCGGCCTGGGCGGGCTGACCCGCGGCAAGCGCATCGTGCACGTCGATCCCACGGCAAGCCAGATCGGCCGCTTCACACCGGTCGACGCGGGCCTGGTGGGCGATCTCGGCCTGACGGCCGACGCCATGCTGAAGTGGCTCGACGAGGCGGAGATCCCGGGCTCAGGGGCGCGCAGCGACGACCTGCTCGAGAAGCTCACCGCCATGCGCAGCCAGAAGGCGCGCTTTCCGCGCAAGCCGCGCGCCGGCGCGGTCGACCTGCTCGAGGCGCTGCAGGCGCTCGACCAGTCCTTCCCGAAGGATCGCGTCTACGTCAGCGACACCGGACGCTTCCTGGTGGGCGCCTGGCCGCTCGTCCAGGTCCGCAATCCGCGCGATTATGTCGACACGATCGGCTTCGCCGCGATCGGCCTCGGGCTCGGCGCGGCCATCGGCGCAGCAAAGGCCGCGGGCGGACGCCCGACCCTGCTCGTCACGGGCGACGGCGGCTTCATGCTCGGCGGCGTGAGCGAGCTTGCCACCGCCATGCGCGAACGGCTCGACCTGACCATCGTCGTGTGCAACGACGGCGGCTATGGCGCCGAGTACATCCAGTACGCGGCGCGCGACATGGACCCGTCGCTGTCACTGCAGCACTGGCCCGACCTGGCCGACATCGCCAGGGGATTCGGCCTCGAAGCTGCCACGGTAACCAGCAGCGAGGAGCTGCAGGCCGCGATGCAGACCATCGCCGAAGGCAGCCCCGGGCGCCCGCGCCTCATCGACATACGCATCGATCCGGCCTGCATGCCGATCGGCGGCTGAGGAGCGGGCTGCGGCTTGCCGGACCGCCAGCAAGCCGTGCGGCGGCCGCCGCGGCGCCCGGTCGCCAGCCCGGCGGGCACGGGCTACCTGCTGCTCCTTGCCGGCATGGCGCTGGTTGGCACTTACGTCGCGCTGTCGCGCCCCCTGGTGGCGGTGGTGCCGGTCTTCCTGCTCGCCTGGCTGCGCTTCGCGATAGCGGCGGTGGCGATGCTCCCCTGGCTGCGGCGTCGGCCAGGCGATGCACCGATCGATGCCGGGCTGCAGCGCACCCTCTTCGCCCAGTCCTTCTTCGGCAATTTCCTCTTCTCGATCTTCATGCTCACCGGGGTCGCCCGTACTTCGGCCACCGCCGCGGGCCTGGTACTTTCGCTGATGCCGGCGGCCGTCGCCCTGCTCTCATGGCTGGTGCTGCGCGAGCGGATCGGCGCCCGCACCGGTGCGGCGATCCTCCTGTCCGGCATCGGGCTCGCCCTGCTCGCGGGCGCCGGCGCCAGCCCGGGCGGCGGCGCGCCCGATCTCCTCGGCCACCTGCTGCTGGTGGCGGCCGTCGGCTGCGAGTCGGCCTACGTGGTGCTGGGCAAGCGCCTGACCGGCCAGCTGTCGGCGCGACGCATCTCGGCGCTGATCAACCTCGTCGGCCTCGTCCTGATGACGCCCTTCGGCCTGTGGCAGGCCGCCTCCTTCGATTTCTCCCGGCTGGGCGCCGGCGACTGGGCGCTGCTCGTCTTCTACTCCCTGTCGGCGAGCATGTTCGCGACCTGGCTCTGGTTAAGCGGCCTGGCCCGGGTGCCCGCCGCGCGCAGCGGCGTCTTCACCATCGCGATGCCGCTGGCGGCCTCGGCAGTGGGCATCGTCTGGCTGGGGGAACGCCCGGGGCTCGTCCACCTGGTCGCCTTCGCTTGCGCCGCGGCGGCGATCGTCCTGGTCACCCGTCCATCGCACCCGGTCGACGCGCGGGTGGCGGCCGGCGGGGCAGGCGGCCGCCTGGATTGACATCCGGCCGCCGGCTAGGCAAATTGCAGGCAGTCGACCGACCGCTGCGGGAGAGATCGACGCCGGCCGGGCCGGCATCGACGCCGAAGGTGTATCGCCCCGCAAACTCTCAGGCAAAAGGACTGCAGCGGATCCGACTCTCTGGAGAGAAGACGGCCCCTTTGTCCATGCGCATGGGGCGCGGTCTCGCCGAAGGAAACAGGCCGCCGGCCGGCCGAATGTCTCAGGCGAAAGGACAGAGGGGGCTCCACGGACACCAGCCGCCGGTACTGCCCGGCGAAATCACCAAGCTTTGGAGCAACCCTTGGAAAATCCCGGCGATCTCCGCTATACCGAATCCCACGAATGGATCCGTCGCGAAGCCGACGGCAGCCTCACCATCGGCATCACCGCCCATGCGCAGGATGCCCTGGGCGAACTGGTCTACGTCGAGCTGCCCGACCCGGGCCGCCAGGTCGACCGCGGCGAGGCCTGCATCGTGGTCGAATCGACCAAGGCCGCCTCGGACGTCTATGCGCCGGTGGCGGGCGAAGTCCTCGCGGTCAACGACGCGCTCGCCGCCGATCCGCAGACGGTCAACTCCGACCCGTTCGGCGCCGGCTGGCTGATCAAGCTGAAACCGACCGATGCCGCGGCCTTCGATGGCCTGATGTCGGCGGCCGACTACAGCGCCAGCACCGACGCCTGAACTCCGCCGGTAGTGGGGTCGGACTCCAGAAATGGGGTCAGACTCCATTTCCAGAAGGAAATGGAGTCTGACCCCATTTCTGC
>JBAYRO010000090.1:0-13470 GCA_041676645.1 Burkholderiaceae bacterium
ACCGCGAAGTCAGCGTCCACTTCCGTGATCGCCGGCAACTGCCCGGAATGGGCGATCCGCAGGCCACGCAGGCCTTGTGGCGCTGCATCGCGCGCAGGCAGCTCGGCCGGTCCGGCGACAATGCCGTCGCAGGCGGCAAGCAGCGCCGCGGGCCAGTCGCCCGCCGCACAGACGACGGCTCCGCGAACCGCGCGCAGCCGCCGCAGGCTGCCCCCGAGGCCGGCCGCCGCATCGGCGGACCCGCATCGCGCGTCGGCAGCGGATCCGGCGGCATCGAGAACGAACAGGATGCGCGGCCGGGCCTGCGGTGCCTCCCTGGCCCGGATCGGCAGCGGCCCGGCCGCCGGCCTGATCGCGAAGGCGCCGGTCGCGAG
Organism: Burkholderiaceae bacterium; assembly: GCA_041676645.1. Classification (GTDB taxonomy): domain Bacteria; phylum Pseudomonadota; class Gammaproteobacteria; order Burkholderiales; family Burkholderiaceae_E; genus JAMLIN01. The sequence goes on from JBAYRO010000090.1 coordinate 375, forward strand.
CCCCTTCATCCGCCGCGGCAGGGCGAGCATGCCGAGGATCGGTACGGTTGCCGGCAGCAGGGGTTCGTGCGCGATCGCATCGGGGCGGGTCCAGCCGAACGACTGGCCCTCGCGCGCGACAGGCTCGCCGCTCCAGTGGAAGACCTGGCGAAAATGCAGCCGCACCCGCGCATGCGGATAGGAATGCTCGCGCACGATCCAGGGCCGTGATGACAGCACCCGGATGCCGAGTTCCTCGTGCAGTTCACGCGCCAGGGCATCGGCCACCGATTCGCCCGGCTCGAGCTTGCCACCCGGGAATTCCCACCAGCCCGCATAAGGCTTGCCAGCCGGACGCTGACCCAGCAGAACCCGGCCGTCGCGATCGAAGACGATGCCGACGGCAACGTCAGTGAGTGGTCGCTCGTCGCTCAAACCCGCCTGGACGGCGTCCCGCCCGTCTTGCGTGCGCGTCGCAAGCGCTGCTGCCCGGACCAGTCCCGGGCGAACTGCCAGGCGACCCGACCCGAACGCGAGCCGCGCTCGAGCGCGAAGCGCAGGGCGTCGCCCCGGGCCGCCGCGATCTGCTTCGGGCTGCAGCCGAAGTGCGCCAGCCAGTGCTCGACGACCAGGAGATAGTCGTCCTGGCGAAACGGATAGAACGACACCCACAAGCCGAAGCGCTCCGAGAGCGAGATCTTCTCTTCGGTGGTTTCACCGGGATGGATCTCACCGTCTTCCTGGTAGCGCGCCTGCAGGTTCTCGTGCATGTATTCCGGCATCAGGTGGCGCCGGTTCGAAGTCGCGTACACGAGCACGTTGTCGGACTGCGCCGCTATCGAACCATCGAGGATGGTCTTGAGCGCCTTGTAGCCCGGCTCGCCTTCCTCGAAGGAGAGATCGTCGCAGAAGACGATGAAACGCTCGGGACGCTCGGCAACCAGCGCGACGATGTCGGGCAGATCGACGAGATCGTCCTTGTCGACCTCGATCAGGCGCAGGCCCTTCGGATGGTACTCGTTCAGGCAGGCCTTGATGAGCGAGGACTTCCCGGTGCCGCGCGAACCGGTCAGCAGCACGTTGTTGGCCGGCAGACCGTCGACGAACTGGCGCGTGTTGCGCTCGACCAGGCTCTTCTGCTCGTCGATGTTGTGCAGGTCGGCCAGGCCGATCGGAGCGAGCGAACGCACCGGCTCGAGCGCGCCCACCGCACCGAAGGCGTGGCGGCGCCGGCGCCAGCGAAAGGCGACCGCGGCATCCCAGTCGGGCGTGCCGGGCGGCGTCGGCAGCAATGCCTCGACCCGCTCGATGAGCGCCTGCGCCCGAACGAGCAAATCGGCCAGGGCTGCCTCAGGAGCGGTAGTCGGCATTGATCGAAACGTAGTCGTGGGAGAGATCGCAGGTCCAGACGGTGGTGGCGGCCTTTCCGCGACCGAGCGCGACCCGGACGCGGATCTCGGCCTGCTTCATCACCCGCTGGCCATCGGCCTCGCGATACTGTGGATGGACGCCGCCGGCGGTGGCGACATGGACATCATCGAGCCAGACATCGACGCCTTCGACATCGAGATCCTCGATGCCGGCATAGCCGATCGCGCACAGCAGGCGCCCGAGGTTCGGGTCGGACGCGAAGAAGGCGGTCTTGACCAGCGGTGAATGGGCGATCGCATAGGCGACCGCATCGGCTTCGTCGGCATTGCCCGCGCCCTCGACGGCGACGGTGATGAACTTGGTCGCGCCCTCGCCATCGCGCACGACCGCCTGGGCGAGCAGGGTCGCCACCTCGAAGATCGCATCCCGCAGCTGCCGCGCGCCCGGACTGGCATCGTCGGTCACTGCGAGTTCACCTGCGCCGCTCGCCACCAGGACGAGACTGTCGTTGGTCGAGGTATCACCGTCGACGGTGATCCGGTTGAAGCTCGCGTCGGCGGCCTCGCGCACCCATTTCGACAGCAGCGCCGGTGCGATCGCGGCATCGGTGGCGATGAAGGCCAGCATCGTCGCCATGTCCGGCCGGATCATGCCGGCGCCCTTGGCCATGCCCGTCACCGCGAAGCCGCCGGCCTCGGTACTGCCCGTGCGCGACGATGCCTTGGGCACGGTATCGGTCGTCATGATCGCGGCGGCCGCCTGCGCCCAGTGATCCGGCGCGAGGTCGGCGATCGCGGGCGCCAGCGCGGCTTCGAGGCGATCGATCGGCAGCGGCTCGAGGATCACGCCGGTCGAGAAGGGAAGGATCTCGTCGACCGCGACATCCAGGCGCGCCGCCAGTTGCTCGCAGCTGCGCCGGGCATCGGCAACGCCCCGGGCGCCGGTGCCGGCGTTGGCGTTGCCGGTGTTCACCACCAGCGCCCGCAGGCGCCCGCCGGTGGCCGCGAGATGTTCGCGACAGACGCGCACCGGCGCCGCGCAGAATCGGTTGCGGGTGAACACGCCCGCCGCCCTCGTGCCGGGCGCGAAGCGCATCACCAGGGTGTCGGTGCGGCCGGCCTTGCGGATGCCGGCACTGGCCACGCCGAGTTCGACTCCGGCGATCGGCGCAAGCGCCGATGCATCGGGCGCAACGAGATTCACCGGCATCGAGATCTCCGTCAGGATGGCCTTGCGCCTGGACTCAGGCGAGCTTGCCGTGGCAGTGCTTGTATTTCTTGCCCGAACCGCAGGGGCACGCGTCGTTGCGACCGATCTTCTGGCCGCGAAGTATCGGCTGCTGCGTCGCCGCCTCTTCGGTTTCGGGTCGCTGCTGCAGGGCCAGCGCGATGTCCGCGGTGTCGCCCTGCGCCTCGCTGGCGATGTCGTCGAAGTCGGCGTGCGTATAGCTGACGTTGCGCATGGGCGGCGGCGCGACCTCCTCGACCTGCTGGGCGGCCTCGGGGGTTTCGATGCGCACCGTCATGAGCACCCGGGTCGCGTCGTTGCGGATGCGTTCCTGCATCAGGCTGAAGAGCTCGAAGGCCTCGCGCTTGTATTCCTGCTTGGGGTTCTTCTGGGCATAGCCGCGCAGGTGGATGCCCTGGCGCAGATGCTCGAGCGAGGAAAGATGCTCGCGCCATTGCTGATCCATCGACTGCAGCATGACCGAGCGCTCGAAGCCGGCGAAGGCTTCGGCGCCGACGATCCCGACCTTGGCGGCGTATTGCTCATCGGCGGCCGCGACGACGAAGTCGGCGATCTCCTCGGCGTCGATCTGGGACGAGGACTCGATCTTCTCGCGCAGGGCCAGGTCGAGCTGCCATTCGGCGGCGAGCACCGCCTGCAGGCCGTCGATGTCCCATTGCTCCTCGACCGATTCCTGCGGAATGTACTGCTGCACCAGGTCGACGAACACCGCCTGGCGCAGTTCGGTCACCCGCTGGGAAATGTCGTCGGCCTCGAGGATCGCATTGCGGTCGGAATAGACGATCTTGCGCTGGTCGTTGGCGACATCGTCGTATTCGAGCAGCTGCTTGCGAATATCGAAGTTGCGCGCCTCGACCTTGCGTTGCGCGGATTCGATGGAGCGCGAGACCATGCCCGCCTCGATCGGCTCGCCCTCGGGAAGCTTGAGCCGATCCATGATCGCCTTGAGGCGGTCGCCGGCGAAGATCTTGAGCAGCGGGTCGTCCATCGACAGGTAGAAGCGCGACGATCCCGGATCGCCCTGGCGCCCCGAGCGGCCGCGCAACTGGTTGTCGATGCGCCGGGATTCGTGGCGCTCGGTACCGATGATGTGCAGGCCGCCGGCGGCCAGGACCGCATCATGGCGCTCCTGCCATTCGGCGCGCAGCGCGGCCACCTGCTCGGCCCGCTGCTCGGGCGGCAGGCTTTCGTCCTGCTCGATCGCGTCGACCTGGGCGTTGATGCTGCCACCGAGCACGATGTCGGTGCCGCGCCCCGCCATGTTGGTTGCGATGGTGATCGTGCCGGAGCGGCCGGCATCGGTGACGATCTGGGCTTCGCGCTCGTGCTGCTTGGCGTTGAGCACCTCGTGGGGCATGTTCGCCTTGCGCAGCTGGTTCGACAGGAGCTCGGAGTTCTCGATGGAAGTGGTGCCGACCAGCACCGGCTGGCCGCGTTCATGGCAGTCGCGGATATCGGCGAGGATGGCCTGGAATTTCTCGCCGGCGGTGCGGAACACCTGGTCCTGGCGGTCGTCGCGGATCATCGGCCGATGGGTCGGGATCACGACGGTCTCGAGGCCGTAGATCTCCTGGAACTCGTAGGCCTCGGTGTCGGCCGTGCCGGTCATGCCCGCCAGCTTCTCGTACATCCGGAAGTAGTTCTGGAAGGTGATCGACGCGAGGGTCTGGTTCTCGGCCTGGATCGCCACGCCTTCCTTGGCCTCCACCGCCTGGTGCAGGCCGTCGGACCAGCGCCGGCCCGGCATCAGCCGCCCGGTGAATTCGTCGACGATGACCACTTCACCGTTCTGGACGACGTATTGATGGTCGCGCAGGAAAAGCGTGTGCGCGCGCAAGGCCGCCATCAGGTGATGCATCAGCGCGATGTTGGCGGTGTCGTAGAGACTCGCGCCTGCCGGCAGCATTCCGATCTCGCCGAGCACCCGCTCGGCCTTCTCGTGGCCGGCCTCGGAGAGATAGACCTGGTGCGCCTTGCGATCGACCCAGTAATCGCCTTCGGGATCGGGCTCGTTGCTGACCGGCTCGTGGGCCATTTCCTGGAGCAGCGGCGGCACCTGGTTCATCCGCTGGTAGAGCTCGGTGTGGTCCTCGGCCTGGCCGGAGATGATCAGGGGGGTGCGCGCCTCGTCGATGAGGATGGAGTCGACCTCGTCGACGATCGCGTAGTTCGGCGTCCGCATCCGGCGGTCGCCGACCGTGTACTCCATGTTGTCGCGCAGGTAGTCGAAGCCGAACTCGTTGTTGGTGCCGTAGGTGATGTCGCAAGCGTAGGCGGCCTTCTTCTGCTCGGTCGGCTGCTGCGAATGGATCACGCCGACGCTAAGGCCCAGGAAGCGGTAGAGACGTCCCATCCACTCGGCGTCGCGACTGGCGAGATAGTCGTTGACGGTGACGAGGTGGACGCCCTTGCCCGACAACGCGTTCAGGTAGACCGCGAGCGTGGCGGTGAGGGTCTTGCCTTCGCCGGTGCGCATCTCTGCGATCTTGCCCTCGTGAAGCACCATGCCACCGATCAGCTGGACGTCGAAGTGACGCATCCGCAGCACCCGCTTCGAAGCTTCGCGGCAGACCGCGAAGGCCTCGGGCAGCAGCGAATCGAGCTTCGCGCCGTCGGCGATGCGCTGGCGGAAGTCGTCGGTCCTCGCGACGAGCTCGGCATCGGACAGCGGTTCGAGCCCGCTCTCGAGCTGGTTGATGCGTTCGACGACCTTGCGATAGCCCTTGAGCATCCGCTGGTTGCGGCTGCCGAACACCTTGGTCAGGAGCGTCTGGATCATGGGGTCCGAAAGAGGGGCGGGCCCGGCGCACGGCCGGCCGTTTCCCGAATGGGAAAATCGAGCAAGTTTAGCATGCGGGACCGGTCGGTCCGGCGCTGGATATCAGTGGGGCGCCCGGGGTCCGAAGCCACTGAGAGCCGCCTCGGACCGCAGCGACCCTGGAGGCCGTTCCACTTTCAGCGAGCGTCCGCCACCTGCTTCTGGGCGCGCTCGAACGCGTGCGGATTGCCGAGGAACTTCATGGGATCATGAGGCCGGTCGTCGATCCGCACCTCGAAATGCAGGTGGGGTCCGGTCGAGCGGCCGGTCGAGCCGACCTCGGCGATCTTGTCGCCCTGGTGGACGATGTCGCCGGCCTTCACGAAGAGCTTGCGGGCATGGGCGTAGCGGGTGAGCAAGCCGTCGCCATGGTCGATGTCGACCTGGTTGCCATAGGCCGGATGACGGCCGGCGAAGGCCACCACCCCCGGGCCGGCGGCGAAGATGGGCGTCCCGCGGGGGGCTGCGAAGTCGAGCCCTTCGTGGCGCGAGCGCCGACCGGTGATCGGGTCGACCCGACGACCGAAGCGCGAGGCCATGTAGCCGGTCGTGAGCGGGCGCGCCGTCGGAACCAGCCGCGAGGCGGCCCGCTGGAACAGGAATTCGGATTCGATCAGGTTGAGCTGGTCGGTACGCTGCTCGAGGGTCCTGGCGACCTCGGTGATCGCCTGGGCGAGCTCGTCGACGGTCAGCGCGCCATGATCGGGCAGCAGCGGCCCGCCCTGGCCGGGCGATTCGGCCGCGGCGACGGCATCACCGGCTTCGGACCCACCCGCAGCGGTGGCGCCGGCTTCGGCCGCGGCGGGTTCGGGCGTGCCGGTTTCCGAGTCGGTCACGGCGACCTTGCCGGGAGTCGACTTGGCGGCGAGCGCTGCGGCGGGTGGCTCCGCGTCGGTGGCCACCGGCGTCTCGATCTCGACCGCGGCCATGGTGGCGATGCGGTCACCGAGCGCATCGAGCCGGGCCAGGCGGGCCTGCACATGGCCGAGCTTCTCGGCAAGCGCATCGAGATTGCGCCGCAGGAAGGCCGACTGCCGATCGGCCTCCGACTCCGGGTCGTCCTGCGCAAGCTCCTCCGGCTCCGGGGCGGCCTGGCCGACGCCTACCCTCATGTAGGCGGCGTCCGTATCGACCAGGGCTTCGTCGGCGCTGGAATCCTCCGCATCGATGACGCCAATCGGCGAAAACGACGAAAGTAAATGCTTGCTGACGTACTTTTCGGTCAGGAAGTAAGTCAGTACGGACGAACCCGCGACCAGGGCCAGCGCCAGGAAAGCGATGGCAGCAAACACCGTCCAGCGACTGACCGAAACGGTCTTAGCGCTGCGCAGCTTCGGATGCAAGAATATGAATTGCAAATCAACCGCCCACGATAGTGGCGTCCGGATTCCGCTGAACCACCATGCTGCTGCCGACCCAAAGATCCGCGAAGGACTGGCTCGACCAATCGCCGGAATACCGCCGCGCGATGCAACATGTGGACACGCTGCTCGGAATCCAGTCGACGCTCGCCGGGATTCGCCCCGAACTGCGACTCGTCGTCGTCTCGCTCAAGGACGGCCTGCTGACGCTCCAGACGCCAAATGCCGCAACCGCCGCTCGCTGTCGGCAGTCCGAGCCATCGATCCGCTCGGCCTTGCTGCAGGACTGGCCCGAGGTTAAAGCAATCCGCTTCATGCCGCAACGCACCGCCGGTCCGCGGATTCGACCGTCCGTCCCGAAGCGGCGGATTCCGCCCGAGGCGCTGGGGCGGCTGGACGCGCTGGGCGCCAGTCTCGAGGACTCTCCGTTGCGCGACGCCCTGCGGCGCCTGGTGGCGCGCCAGCGAAGCTAGCCGCTGACCAGCCTCTCGATCGCCAGGCCGATGAAGAAGACCAGGGCGATCACGGCGGTGACGCCGAAGCCGGTCAGCGCCCGGCGCAGGTCGGCGCGATCGCGCCGAAAGACGAACAGCAGCGCGTACAGGGCCGAGTAACCGAAACCGAGCGCGAGCACGATGCGCAGCACCGCGATCATCGCGCCGTCCTCATCCGGCGACGCCCCAGTCCAGCGCGAACATCCTCGGCGCCTCGCGGCGCTCGCCGAAGCTCACCACCTCGGACGCCCCCTGCTTCGCGAGCAAGGCCCGCAGCAAGCGGTTGTTCAGGGCGTGCCCCGACTTGTGCGCCGTGTAGGCCGCCAGCAGCGGAAAACCGACCAGGTAGAGATCCCCGATCGCATCGAGGATCTTGTGCTTGACGAATTCGTCGCCCGAACGCAGGCCGTCGTCGTTGAGCACCCGGTACTCGTCGACCACGATCGCGTTGTCGAAGCTGCCGCCCTGGGCAAGGCCGTGCGAGCGCAGCATCTCGACATCCTGCATGAAGCCGAAGGTCCGCGCCCGCGATACATCCCGGATGAACGAAGTGGTGGCGAAGTCGACCTCCACCTGCTGGGTGGTGGCGTCGATCGCGGGATGGCCGAAATCGATCGAGAACGACAGCTTGAAACCAAAATGCGGCTCGAGCCTGGCGAACTTGTCGCCCTCGCGAACCTCGACCGGCTCGAGCACCTGCAGGAAGCGCTTGGGCGCATTCTGCTCGACCACCCCGACCGACTGGATCAGGAACACGAAGGAACCGGCCGAGCCGTCAAGGATCGGAATCTCGGGAGCGGTGACATCCACGTAGAGATTGTCGATCCCCAGGCCGGCGACGGCCGCCATCAGGTGCTCCACGGTAGCGACCCGCACCTGCGCGAGTTCACCCTCGTCGGCGGCGGTCAGTGTCGAGGCCATGCGGGTATCGGTGACCCGATCGGGCTGGGCCGGGATCTCGACCGGCGGATCGAGATCGACCCGCCGGAAGACGATTCCGGTTCCGGCGGCCGCCGGGCGCAGGGTCAGCTCCACTCGCTGGCCCGAATGGAGTCCGACACCCGTCGCGCTGACCAGGGCCTTGATGGTTCGCTGTCGCAGCATCGCGGTCGCCGGAGCCGGATCAGCCGAGCTGGGCCAGCATCGACCTGGCGTCGGAGACCTCGAACTTCCCGGGCGCCTCGACCGCCAGGCTCTTGACGACGCCGTCGTCGACGAGCATCGAATAGCGGTTCGAGCGCACGCCCAGGCCGCGGGCGGTCAGGTCGAGCTCGAGACCGAGCTGGCGGGTGAATTCACCCGAGCCGTCGGCCATCATGCGCACCTTGCCCTCGGTGCCCTGTTCGCGTCCCCAGGCGCCCATCACGAAGGCGTCGTTGACCGAGACGCACCAGATCTCGTCCACCCCCTTGGCGCGCAGCGCATCGGCCTCGCGGACATAGCCGGGCACATGCTGGGCCGAGCAGGTGGGGGTGAAGGCGCCGGGCAGGCCGAAGATCGCGACCTTGCGGCCGCGCAGCTGGTCGGAAACCTTGAAGGCGTTCGGACCGAGCGAGCAGCCCTCGCGCTCGGTCTCGATGAATTCGTAGAGGGTGGCGTCAGGCAGGGTATCGCCGGGCTTGATCGTCATGGGAATTCGCTCCTTTGCTTGAGGGCCTGGAAAGACCCTGGTGTCGATGCCGACTGCCTCTGGATTCTAGGCCGGCCACGATAACCCGCGGCCATGAGTGGAAACCGTCGTCGTGGCGGGACCGGTGGCCCGCCGGGGCACGAAGGTCGCTGTTCCGCGCCCCGGCAGGGAAACGGGTTCGAATTCGGCCGCAGGGCAAGGCGGAGCGCCGCAGGCAGTACGGACTGTACGGCAAGGCGCTCCAACGCAGTCATGCGGTCGAATACGAAGCCGTCAGTCGGCCTGCTTGCGCAGGAAGGCCGGAATGTCGAAGCGCTCGACGCCGCTGTCCTCCAGCGCCCGGACATGGTCGGCCGCGTTGCCGCGCGGGCTGCGCCAGACGGCCGGCTGCTCGTACTGGTCGTAGTTGCCGACGTTGCCGACCGCGCCGTGCGCATCATCGGTCCCGGTACGCTGGACCAGGACGGGCTTGACCGCCGGGCGCGGGCCGATGCCGGTTGCCACCACGGTGACGCGCAGGGCGTCCTCCATGTCCTCGTCGAACACGGTACCGTGGATGATCGTCGCATCCTCGGCGCAGAAGGCCTTGATCGTGTTGATCACCTCGTTGGTCTCGCGCAGCTTGAGGCTGCGGCTGGCCGTGATGTTCACGATCACGCCGCGGGCGCCATTGAGGTCGACACCGTCGAGCAGGGGCGATGCCACCGCCTGTTCGGCCGCGAGCCGGGCGCGGTCGAGGCCCGAGGCCTCGCCGATGCCCATCATCGCCTTGCCCTTGTCGCCCATCACCGTCTTGACGTCGGCGAAGTCGACGTTGACCAGACCCGGCACGTTGATGATCTCGGCGATGCCGGCGACCGCGTTGTTGAGCACATCGTCTGCGCGCCGGAAGGCATCCTCGAGGCTGGCGTCCTCGTCCATCACTTCGAACAGCTTCTGGTTGAGCACCACGATCAGCGAATCGACCTTGCCGACCAGCTGCTCGATCCCGTCGTCGGCGACCTTGGTCTTCTTGGCGCCTTCGAACTCGAAGGGCTTGGTCACCACGCCGACGGTCAGCACGCCGAGCTCCTGCGCCACCTCGGCTACCAGGGGCGAGGCGCCGGTGCCAGTGCCCTTGCCCATGCCGGCGGTCAGGAACACCATGTGCGCGCCTTCGAGCGCGGCGCGGATCTCGTCGCGCATCGCTTCGGCGGCGGCACGGCCCGCCTCCGGACGCGCGCCGGCGCCCAGCCCCTGGTCGCCGAGCTGGATGATGTTGCTCGCCTGCGAGCGTCGCAGCGCCTGCTTGTCGGTGTTGATGGCGACGAACTCGACGCCCTGCACCCCCTTGTTGATCATGTGGTTGACGGCGTTGCCACCGGCCCCACCCACACCGATCACCTTGATGACGGCGCCTTCGATCTCGTTCTCGATCATTTCGAATTGCATGTCTGCGACCTCCTAGCGGTTTTTCGCTGAACCCGATTGACTGACTAGAAATTGCCCAGGAACCAGTCCTTCATCCGACGAAGCGTCTCCGTGAAGGAACCCGACTGCTCTGCGACCTTGCGGCCTCGCAAGTGTTGAATCCTCGCTTCTTCGAGCAAGCCCACGGCCGTCGCGTAGCGGGGCGAGCGCACGACGTCCGACAGGCCGCCGGCATACGCCGGCAGCCCGATTCGTACCGGCTTGAGGAAGATGTCCTCGGCCAGTTCAACCATTCCCGGCAACAGGCTGGTGCCGCCAGTCAGGACCACGCCGGAGGAAAGCAGCTCCTCGTAGCCCGACTCGCGAAGCACCTGCTGTACCAGGGCAAACAATTCCTCGACGCGCGGCTCCACCACCGCCGCAAGCGCCTGCCGCGACAGCGTCCGCGGTCCGCGATCGCCCAGTCCCGGCACCTCGATCCGCTCGCTCGGCTCGGCCAGCACCTGCTTGGCGATGCCATGGCGCAGCTTGATCTCCTCGGCTTCCGGCGTCGGCGTGCGCAGCGCCATCGCGATGTCGCTGGTGATCTGGTCGCCGGCGATCGGGATCACCGCGGTATGGCGGATCGCGCCGCCGGTGAAGATGGCGATGTCCGTCGTGCCGCCGCCGATGTCGACCAGCGCCACGCCGAGTTCCTTCTCGTCCTCGGTGAGGATCGCGTTGCTCGATGCCAGCGGCTGCAGGATCAGGTCGTGGACCTCCAGCCCGCAGCGCCGCACGCACTTGACGATGTTCTGCGCGGCGGACACCGCGCCGGTGACGATGTGCACCCGCACCTCGAGGCGCACGCCGCTCATGCCGATCGGCTCGCGGATATCCTCCTGGCCATCGATGATGAATTCCTGCGCGAGGACATGGAGGATCTGCTGGTCGGTCGGAATGTTGACCGCCTTGGCCGTCTCGATGACGCGCACCATGTCGGCCTCGCCGACTTCCTTGTCCTTGATCGCGACCATCCCGCTCGAGTTGAAGCTGCGGATATGGCTGCCGGCGATGCCGGTGTAGACCGAGCGGATCTTGCAGTCGGCCATCAGCTCGGCTTCCTCGAGCGCGCGCTGGATCGAGTTGACGGTCGCCTCGATGTTGACCACGACCCCCTTCTTGAGGCCGCGCGACTCGTGCTGTCCGAGTCCGACGATCTCGTAGCTGCCGTCGGCGCGCATCTCCGCGACGATCGTGACGATCTTGGACGTGCCGATGTCGAGCCCGACGATGAGGTCTTTACTATCTCTGGTCATTCTCTGCTCTTCGGGGCGCCCGGCCTGGCGCGTGCGCCGGCGTCCGCCGAGGAAGGGTTCGATTGCTCTTCACCGTCGCCCGTCTCGATCTGGGCGAGCGCGCGAATCGCGAATCCGTTCGGGTAGCGCATGTCGATGACGCCGGCGCGATGGCCGAGCCTTTCGGTCGTGATCGGATAGGCATCGACCCAGCGCGCGATCCGTGAATCGATCGATTTCGAGCGCTCGCGACCGAGCAGCAGCACGGTGCCGTCATCGAGCTGCATGCGCCAGGCGCGCCGCGCCGACATCGACACCGAGACCGGCGTGCGCTCGAGCGGCTCGACCAGGCGACTGGCGGCGAGGAAGCGCTCGACGACCTCGGCCTCCGAGCCCGGCGGGCCGGACAGCTGCGGCAGCGATCCGTCCTCCTCGGCCTCGTCGAGATTGGCCGAGAAGAGTTCGCGATAGGTATTGACGAGCCGGCCGTCGTGCCAGAGCGCGAGTGCGCGATGCTCCTCGATGCGCACCTCGAGGCGATCGGGCCAGATCCGGCGCACGCTCGCATGCCGCACCCAGGGCACGGTCTCGACGCGCTCGCGCACCGCCTCGAGCTCGGTCGAGAAGAAGCTGCCCTTCACGGTGGCCCGCAGGGCCTGTTCGAGCGGACCTTCGGCGACGTAGCGCAGCGGGCGCTCGCCGATCGGCTCGATGACGACCGCGCGCAGGTCGAACACCGGTCGACCCATCGCCCAGGCGGCGAACGCGCTCACCAGGCAGACCAGGACGACACCGGCCAGGCCCGCCGTGATGCGGCCGAGCGCGCGCGCGTCGTGCCACGGGTTCATGCGAACCCTCCGAGGCCGGCTCGGCGCGACCGGACCTTCAGTGAGGCGTCGGCGAGGATGCGCAGGACGAGCGCATCGAAGTCCATGCCTTCGGCACGCGCCGCCATCGGGACCAGCGAATGGTCGGTCATCCCGGGCGAAGTGTTCAGCTCGAGCAGGAAGGGCCGGCTGTCCGCGTCGAGCATGAGGTCGACCCGCGCCCAGCCTTCGCAGTCGAGCGCCCGGTAGGCGGCGACCGAGAGCTCCTGGATACGACGGGTCAGCGCCCGCGGCAGGGGCGCCGGGCAGAGATACTCGGTCGCATCGGTGAAGTACTTGTTCTGGTAGTCGTAGTTGCCGTCCGGGGCACGAATCTCGATCACCGGCAGCGCCCGGGCCTGCTCGCCGGCGCCGAGGACCGCGACCGTGAGCTCGCGGCCGTCGATGAAGGCTTCGGCGATCACGGTATCGTCGCAGGCCGCTGCGCTGCGCCAGGCGCTGCGCAGCTGGCGCGCCTGCCGTACCCGGGTCAGTCCGAGGGTCGAGCCCTCGCGCGAGGGCTTGACGATCAGCGGCAGGCCGAGCCGGCCGACGACATCGCCGCTGCGGCTGGCTTCGGTGAGCACCACGTGCCCCGGCACCGGCAGTCCGATGCTTTCCCAGATGCGCTTGGTCATCAGC
>JBAYRO010000091.1:0-13171 GCA_041676645.1 Burkholderiaceae bacterium
CCCGGGGCGATGCAGTTGACCCGGATGTTCTCGGGGCCCCATTCGCCGCACAGGTTGCGGGCGAGCTGCATGTCGGCCGCCTTGGAGATGCAGTACAGGCCGATCTCGCTCGAGCCGCGCAGGCCGCCGATCGAGGACACGATGATGATCGAGCCACCGCCGGCCGCCTTCATGTCCGGGCGCACCATCTGGCACAGCCAGTGGTTGCTCAGCACGTTGTTGCGCATGACCTTGTCGAAGACCTCGTCGCTCATGCCCTCGCTGGGACCGAAGTAGGGGTTCGAGGCGGCATTGCACACGAGGATGTCGATCGGGCCCAGCTGCTTGCGGGTCTGCTCGACCATGCTCTCGAGATCCTCCTTGCGGGAAATGTTCGCCGCGATGGCGATGGCTTCGCCGCCGCGATCGCGAATGCCCTTGGCGACTTCCTCGCAGGGTTCGATCTTGCGGCTGGAGATCACGACGCGCGCGCCGTGGGCGGCGAGGTGCTCGGCGATGGCGCGGCCGATGCCGCGGCTCGAACCCGTGACGATCGCCACTTTGCCGCTGAGGTCGAACAGATTCTTCATGAGGTCTCCTGGGTTGGTCCGGGCGCGGATCCGCACTGCGCAAGCCCCTGCGTCCCGGCACATCCGGCGATCGTGCCGGACACTCCATCCGATTGTATGTAAAGCGCCGCAGCGATGCACCGCCCGCTTGCGCCGAGCCGCGAGCGGGGTATATTGGAGGCCCGCGCTTCGTTCGAGGCGCGGATCCGCGGCCCATGCCGGACCGTATCGCAGCACCCCCGTATCGATACTTGAACTGCATCATGGCAAATGCCTGCATCGGCTGTGGCGTGTGCTGCGCCAGCTATCGGGTGTCCTTCCACTGGTCCGAGACGACCCTGCACGAGTCCGGACCCGTCCCGCATGAACTGACCGAGCCCCTGCGCCGCCACGAAGTCGCGATGCGCGGCACATCGAACGCCTCGCCGCGCTGCATTGCGCTCATCGGCACCCCCGGGGTGGACGCGCGCTGCTCGATCCATGGCCGTCATCCCAGCTGCTGCCGCGCGGTCGCTCCGGGCGACGACCAGTGCGTGCGCGCCCGCATCCGCCACGGCCTGGCGCCGCTCGATGCCCGGCAGATCGCCGAATCGGCGGCCGATCCGGATCCGCCCGGACGCCCCCTGGCCGCCTGACCCGGTTCGTCGGCCATACTCCGGCCATGGAACTGCGCCAGCTGCGCTTCTTCGTCACCGTCGTCGAGTACGGAAGCATGAACCGGGCCGCGCTCGCGCTCGGCGTGGTGCCTTCGGCGCTCTCGCAGGCGATCAGCCGGCTCGAGGGCGAGCTCGCGACCCGGCTGCTGCAGCGCAGCCCACGCGGCGTCACGCCCACCGATGCCGGTCTCGCCTTCCTGCAGCAGGCCCAGCTCGCCCTGCGCCATGCCGAGGATGCCGCGCGCGCCGCGCGCCAGCGCCGGCTGTCGGGACGGGTCAGCATCGGGCTCGCCCCGTCGACGGCATCGATCATCGGCATGCCCCTGGTCGACGCCATGCGCGAGCGCTACCCGGACGTCAGGCTGCACCTGGTCGAGAGCCTGTCGGGCCATCTCGCCACGATGCTCAATGCCCGCCAGCTCGACCTCGCCATCCTGTTCGAGACCGGCAATCCGCAGCGCCTGAGCCTGATTCCGCTGCTCGACGAACGGCTCGAACTCATCGGCCGGGCCGACCTCGCCGGCATGCCGACGACGGGGCGGGTTCGACTCGCCTCCCTGCGCGAGCTGCCGCTGGTCCTGCCGAGCGGGCCCCACGGCCTGCGCCAGGTCGTCGACAGCGCCTTCGCCCGCGCCCGCGTCGAGCCGCGCATCGCGCTCGAGGTCGATGGGCTCGCCCTGCTCATCGATGCCGTCGCCGCCGGTTTCGGGGCGACGATCCAGCCGGCGGCGGCCATGCGCCGCGACGCCCCCACCGAAGGACTGCGCCGGATCGCGCTTGTCGATCGCAATGCGAGGCGGCGCAACCTGCTCGCCAGCCTGTCGGACGACGAGCTGTCGCCGGCCGCGCTCGCCGCCCGCGTCGTGATCACCGGGCTCGCCCGCCGCCTCGTCGACGAGGGCCGCTGGCTCGGCGCCAGTATTCACGAATCGTGAACACCCCTTCGGCCAGCACGCTTGGCGGTGCCGGTTCACCGGCCTAGACTCGGGGCACCCCATCCTCCCGGACCCCCACCGAATGAACCGACCCGATGTCCTCGTCATCGGCGGCGGCAACGCCGCCCTGTGCGCCGCCCTGCGCGCACGCGAGGCCGGCGCCTCGGTGCTGCTGCTCGAAGCCGCTCCCCGCGCCTGGCGGGGCGGCAATTCCCAGCACACCCGCAACCTGCGCTGCATGCACGACGCCCCGCAGGACGTCCTGACCGATGCCTATTCCGAGGAGGAGTTCTGGCAGGATCTCCTCAAGGTGACCGGCGGCCGCACCGACGAGAAGCTGGCCCGCATCGCGATCCGCGAAAGCGCGCATTGCCGGGACTGGATGCGGCATCACGGCGTCAACTTCCAGCCCTCGCTCTCGGGCACCCTGCACCTGTCGCGCACCAATGCCTTCTTCATGGGGGGCGGCAAGGCACTCGTCAATGCCTATTACCGCAGCGCCGAGTCGCTCGGGGTCGCGATCCGCTACGACTCGCCGGTCGAGCGCATCGAGCTTCGCGACGGCCGCTTTGTCGCTGCATTCGTCGGCGATGAACGCTTCGAGGCCGGGGCCTGCGTGCTGGCCGCCGGCGGCTTCGAATCGAATCGCGAGTGGCTGCGCGAAGCCTGGGGGCAGAATGCCGACGGCGAATGGCCGGCCGACAATTTCCTGATACGCGGCACGCGCTTCAATACCGGGGTGCTGCTGAAGTTCCTGCTCGAGGCGGGCGCCGATCCGGTGGGCGATCCATCGCAGTCGCATTGCGTGGCGATCGATGCGCGCGCGCCGCTCTACGATGGCGGCATCTGCACCCGCATCGACTGCGTCTCGCTCGGCATCGTGGTCAATCGCGAGGCCCGGCGCTTCTACGACGAGGGCGAGGATTTCTGGCCCAAGCGCTACGCGATCTGGGGCCGCCTGGTCGCGCAGCAGCCGGGCCAGATCGCCTGGTCGATCATCGATGCCAAGTCGGTGGGTCGCTTCATGCCGCCGGTGTTCCCCGGCACCCGGGCCGAGCGCCTCGACGATCTCGCCAGCGCCCTGGGCCTCGATCCGGAGACCTTCGTGCGCACCGTGGCCGAATTCAACGCCGCCTGCCGCGGCAGCGACTTCGACCACACCCGGCTGGACGGCTGCCATACCGAGGGCCTTGTCCCGGCCAAGTCGCACTGGGCCCGCCCGCTCGACCGCCCCCCCTACTTCGGCTATCCGCTGCGCCCGGGCATCACCTTCACCTACCTCGGCCTGCGCACCGACGAGACCGCCGCCGTGCGCTTCGCCGGCGCGCCCAGCCCCAACCTGTTCGTCGCTGGCGAGATGATGGCCGGCAACATCCTCGGCCAGGGCTACACCGCCGGCGTCGGCATGACGATCGGCACGGCCTTCGGGCGCATCGCCGGCGCCCGCGCCGCCGCTGCCGCCGCCCTCCATCCGGTTCACGAACATGCAGGAACTTGAACGACTCGCCGGCGAAGCGCGCGCGCTCGCAGCCGGCGCACCCGAGGGCGAAGCCCAGCGCATCCTGCAGATCTGCAACGCCTGCCGCTACTGCGAGGGCTTCTGCGCGATGTTCCCGGCGATGGCGCGCCGGCTCGAGTTCGACCGGGCCGATATCCACTACCTCGCCAATCTCTGCCATGGCTGCGGCGCCTGCCTGCACGCCTGCCAGTACGCGCCGCCACACGACTTCGCGGTGAACGTCCCGCGGACCCTCGCGCGGGTGCGCGGGCGCACCTATGCGCAGTACGCCTGGCCGGCGCCACTGGGCAGGCTCTACGAGCGCAACGGGCTCATGCTGGCGCTGGCCACCGCCGCGGGCCTCGTCCTGTTCCTGCTGATGGTGCTGGCGAGCCGTGGCGCGCTCTGGCATCCACCGCTGGCGGGCGACTTCTACGCGATCTTTCCGCACAACCTGCTCGTGGCGATGTTCGGCAGCGTCTTCGGCTTCGCCTGCATCGCGATCGCGCTCGGGGTGCTGCGCTTCTGGCGCGACAGCGAGCCCGGCGCCGGACCGCCGCCGGCCTGGATGGAAGCCGGCGGCGATGCCCTGCGCCTGAAGTACCTCGACGGCGGCCACGGCAAGGGCTGCAACGACGAGGACGACCGCTTCACGATGCGCCGCCGGATCTTCCACCATTTCACCTTCTACGGCTTCATGCTGTGCTTCGCGGCGACCTCGGTGGCAACCATCTACCACTATGTCTTCGACCACCCTGCGCCGTACGAGTTCACCGAACTGCCGGTGATCCTCGGCACCCTCGGCGGGATCGGCCTGATCATCGGCCCGACCGGGCTGCTCTGGCTCGCCGCCCGGCGCGATCGGCTGCAGGCCGAACCGGCGCAGGCCCCCATGGATCGCGGCTTCGCCGCCCTGCTGCTGGCCACCAGCGTGAGCGGCCTTGCCCTGCTCGTGTGGCGCGACACCGGCGCGATGGCGACCCTCCTCGCGGTGCACCTGGGCATCGTCATGGCATTCTTCCTGACCATGCCCTATGGCAAGTTCGTCCATGGCGTCTACCGGGTGGCGGCGCTGCTGAAATGGTCGTTCGAGAAACGCCGCCCGAGCGAAACCGGAATCACCGAGTGAACGACACCCTGACGGCCAGCCGGCTCGATACCCAGCCCTGGTACCTGCCGACCGGCGACGAGATCGAGATCTTCGAAGCCGCCTACGCCGCCCGGTTGCCGGTGCTGCTCAAGGGGCCCACCGGCTGCGGCAAGACCCGCTTCGTCGAGCACATGGCATGGCGCCTGTACCGGCAGGCGGACACGCCGCGCCGGGCCATCGAGGTGCCGCTGGTCACGGTGGCCTGCCATGAGGAACTCACCGCCACCGACCTCATCGGCCGTCACCTGCTCGCGACCGACGCCACCGTCTGGACCGACGGCCCGCTCGCCCGCGCGGTGCGCAGCGGCGCGATCCTCTACCTGGACGAGATCGTCGAGGCGCGCACCGACACCACCGTGGTCATCCACTCCCTGACCGACCATCGACGCCTGCTGCCCATCGACCGGACCGGCGAGCTGCTCGACGCCCATCCCGACTTCCTGCTGGTGATCTCCTACAACCCCGGCTACCAGAGCGTGCTCAAGGATCTCAAGACCTCCACCCGGCAGCGCTTCGTGAGCATCGAGTTCGACTATCCGCCGCCGGCGATCGAGGCCGGCATCATCGCCCACGAAGGCGGCGTCGACGAAGCCACCGCCATGGCGCTCGCGCGCATCGGCGCGAAGGTCAGGGGGCTGCGCGAGCACGGCTTCGACGAAGGCGTCAGCACCCGCCTGCTCATCTATGCCGCGACCCTGATCGGCCGCGGCATCGCACCGCGACGCGCCTGCGATGTCGCGATCAGCCGGGCGGTGGCCGACGACGCCGACATCCAGCAGGCGGTGGCGAACATCGTCGAGGCCATCCTGCCGGCCGACCCGGCCGGCGCCGGCGCTTGAGCACCGACGCGGCCGGGCGCGGCCGGCCCGGCACGCGCGATCGGCTTCCCGCCGTCGCGCAGGCTCCCCTGGCGATGTTCGCCTGTGCGATTCGCGGCGGCCCGGTCGAGCTGCTCGAGGCCGACGCCCCGCCCGCCGGGCACGATGCGCCACCGCACTGGACCGAGGAAGCCCTGCGGATCGCGGCGACCGATACGGACGCGCCGGTCGAGCTGCGGCTCGAGGCGCTGCCGACAGACGAGCATGGAACCGCGCTCGCCCGCATCGTGCGCGCGCTCGCCTGGGGGCGGGCCGGCAGCACGGCACTCGACATCGACGCCTTTCTCGCGCGCTGGCCCGATCCGGCGCGCATGCGACGCCTGCTGGCGGCCTGCGAAGCGATCCGGGTCCGGCCGCGGATCGCCCGCCTCTACCCGGGAGCACAAGCCGGCTTGCGGCGGCTCGATGTCGGCGAGCGCGCGAGCCTGTCGATGCCGGTGCGCGATGCCGCCGGGGTCGGACCGGGCACGGACAACGGGATCGATGCCGGCGAAGCCATCGCGAGCTCGCTGGCCCGGATCCGGCTCGGCCTGCCCACGACGCCCGCCGACGATGCGCTGCCCGCGGAACTGCTCACGGCGCTGGCCGCCCTCGCGCAGCCGGCGGCCAGCGCCCTCGACAGCGCCCGCTGCGCCATCGCCTGCTGGCGCCTTGCGCGCGGCGATCCGCCCGCGCTCGCAACGCTGGCGATTTCCGGGCTGCTGCCGATTCCCGAATCGCCGACCTCGGCCCTACCGCCTTCGGCCGCCGGGGGCGAGGCCGACATCGAAGCCGGCGACGACGGCGAGGCCACCGATCCTCCGCCAGGGGGCGATGCCGGCGCGCCGGGCGCGGGCGGCGACGAGGCCGCTTCGGGCGCGGTCCGCCCGGGCATCGGCGCGCCGGCCCGGCAGGCCTCGGAGGGCATCCGGGTCGATGAATGGGACTACCTCGGCCGGCGCTTCCTGCGCCGCTGGTGCCGGATCGTGGTGGCCCGGCCCGAACCGCGCGAAGGCGACTACCGGGCCGAGCTGCTGCAGCGCGAACGAGGCCAGGCGCGACGGCTGCGCCGCCAGTTCGCGCGGCTTCGCGATGCCGCGACGCGCCGCCGCCGGGTCTTCGGCGATGGCGAGGAGATCGATGCGGACGACATGGTCAGGGCGCTGGTCGAGCGCCGCGCCGGCGCCGCTGCCGACGAACCCAGGATGATCCGTCGCGAACATACCCGGCGCGATGTCGCGGTCGCCCTGCTGCTCGATGTCAGCGCATCGACCGACTTCGTGCTTCGCGATCCCGACGAAACACCGGCCAGGCCCCCTCCCGCGGTGGTGGAGGACGACGACCCCTTCCTCTGGAGTCCGACGCTCTTCGAGCGCTCGCCGCCGGAGGACGACGAGCCGCCGCCGCGACGGGTGATCGACGTCGCCCGCGACGCGATGGGCCTGCTCGCGCAGGCCTTCGAATCGCTCGGCGACCGCTTCGCGATCTACGCCTTTTCCGGCAGCGGCCGCGAGCAGGTCGACTTCCTCGTGGCCAAGGAGTTCGACGAAACCATGGGCCAGCCGGCCTGGCAGGCGCTCGCGGGGCTGGAGCCGATGCGCTCGACGCGCATGGGCGCCGCGATCCGCCATGCCGCCGACCGGCTCGGGCGGCGCCCCGAACGGATGCGGGTCCTGCTGGTCGTCTCCGATGGCTATCCGGACGACATCGACTACGGACCGGACCGGCGCAGCATCGAATACGGCCTGCGCGACACCGCCCGGGCGATCGAGCAGGCCCGCGGCCGCGGCATCGATACCCTGCTGGTCACCGTCGACCGGGCCGGCCACGACTACCTGCGCCGGATCTGCCCGCCCGGGCGCTACCGGGTGATCGGCGAGATCGATTCACTCGCCGGGGAGATCGCCCGGGCCTACCGGACGATGACGGCGTAGGAACCGGCTCAGGCGCTGTACCCGCCCAGCGGGTCGAGCGGCCATGTGCCCGTCGCCAGGGACGAACCGGCTCCCTGGTAGGACATCGGCGCCGACGATATCGATGGCGATACCGGCGCCGATGCGGTCCCCGCCACCGCTGCGTCGCCATCCACCGACGCCGACGGGCCGAACGCGACCTCGTCGTCGACGAACAGGTCGCTCGACTTGAGCGTCTCGCCGCCTGGCGCATCGCCGAAGATCGAATTGTTGACCTGCACGGAGCGGGTCGCCTCCGCCCCGACGTTGCCGGCCGCGTCGACCGCATAGGCGCTGACGGGCCGCTGCCCGACCGGCGGCACCTCGCCGGTGAAGTCGGCGGCCCAGTCACCATCGGACTGCGCCTGGACGATGCGGGTCGTCGCTCCCCAGGTGACATGGACCGTCGACCCGGCTTCGGCCTCGCCGGTGATGATCAGGTTGCCGAAGATCGCCTCGATCCGGCCGACGCGGTCGTTCCCGGCCACCGTGTCGATCTCCGGCGCGGCCGGCCCCTCGGTATCGAGGCGGTAGGCGTAGGCGGCCGAATCACCGCTCGACTGGCCGGCGGCACTGACGATCCGGGCGGTATAGATATAGGTGCCGTCGGCGCCGAGGCCGCTGTCGGTATAGCTCCACTGGTTGCCGTTCACGTCGAGGCGCCCGCTCGCGGCGGCGCCCACGTCGACGCCATCACGCAGGATCTGCAGGGTGCCGCCCGCGGCGGCATCCCACTGCCCCTCGATGCGCGGAGTCGGGTCGTTGGCCGGCTGGCCGCGGGCGATCGTGCCGGTGTTGGGCGCAGCATCGTCGACGATTGCGGTGATCTCCGGCGCCTGCAGCGGCAAGGCCTGGATCACGACGGGCCGCTGCGCGGCCTCGCTCGGGTTGCCGGCCGGATCGATCGCCACCGCGCGGATCGCATGGCTGCCATTGCCGGGCAGGTCGGTGCTCGCGAAGCGTACCAGCCAGGCGCCGCTTTCATCGGCCAGGGCCTCGCGGGTCACGCCGGCGATCTCCACCTGTATCCGCGCGAACGCCTCGGCGCTGCCCGATACCGCGATGCCCGCCCCGTACTCGGTCGCATCGACGAGGTCGTCGCCGGTGATCGGCGCGATCGTCGGCGGCGCGGGAGCGACATCGTCGAGCACGATGCGGTGGCGACTGCTGGCCGCAACCACGGTGCCGGCGGCGTCCTCGATCCGCGCCTGGTACTCGTGCGAGCCCGCCACCAGCGCACTCGCTTCCTGGAAACGCCACTCGAGCCCGTCGACCTCGGCATCGCCCACCGCGACGCCATTGCGATGGACGCGCAATACCTCGCCCGGCGCGAGCGCCCGGCCCAGGCTTCCGGACAATGTCGGCAGGGTGTCGTCGGTGGCCGCGCCGATGCCGACCGGCCCGATCACCAGCCCGAAATCGTCATCGATGCGATCGATGACGACCGTGCCGTCGGGCACCGTGCCATCGATGTTGATGACGGTGGTGGCGAGGTCGCTCAGCTGGCCGGCGGCATCGACCGAACGCGCCAGCAGGGTGATGGCCCCGTCCGGCAGGGCACCGTCGAACAGCACCGTCGTGTTCCGTGGCGCATCCAGGCCGGTGTCGACGCGCCAGGCACCGCTGGCATCGACCATCGTGCGCCAGGTCGCGATCACTTCGCCCGCCGCGGTGGCCAGGCTGAGGATGACTTCGGAACCCGGCTCGCCCGTCCCGGCCAGCACCGGCGTGGCGTCGGCGATGTCCTGCGCGACCGTGAAGACCGGGGCCGTGGGCGGCGTGGTATCGGCCGCGCCATCCCCGCCGCCGCCCCCGCCGCCGGCTGCGCCGGCCACGGCGAGCGCCCCGAGGCCGAGGCCGAGCCACTTCGGCGTGAAGCTCGGCTCGGGCGCGGGCGACATGCCGGCGGCCTGCTCGGGCGGTGCGTACATGACGAAGGTATCGTCGCCCAGTGCGCCGATCGGGATCGATTCGGGCCCGATCGGGGCCACGGCCGAGCCCGCCACCGGCGAGACATCGAGCTCGCAGCGATTCTCCTCGTCGCAGTTCTCGAAGAATCCCGAGAAGACCAGGCTGGCGTCATCGGGCAGGCCATCGACCTGCAGGTCGGGGCCGACCCGCCGCACCACCAGGCTGGCCTCGATCCCGGGATCACCGGGATCCCCGACCAGGCGATAGCCCAGGCCCGGGCGGGCGATGATCGTGGTGACCGGCCCGGCGACCGGAACATGGTTCAACTGTCCGTCGAGTTCCTGGTATTCGATGCGTAGTGCCATTCGGTCCTGTCCAGGGCGAGCGCGTGCGTCGGGGGGCGGACGCTGCTCGACGGTCGCAGCGCCCGCTCGGTCCGGGGTTCGAGGCAAGCAATCTTGGTGCCACCGACCGACGGGCTTGGCGCAAACCCTTGCGGGGCCTGCCGGCGGCCGATTCCGGCAGCGGCGCCCGGGCATCCTGGCCAGCCCGCGCCTCGGCCTTGCCACCGGATCCGTAAACATTCCCGACAACGATGCCGACCAGGATCCGACCGTCCGGGCCTCCGGGACCGCCAGGCCCCAGGCCCTCTTGAAATCGGCGAGGCGATCCCTATAATTGGCACTCGCAAGGTCCGAGTGCTAGCAACAACCGCCCTGGCGGAGGCTGACACCGGACTCTTCATTGGCGCGGTCGTATCCCAGCGGCCGCGCGAAACCCTGGTTACAGACATCCATCCAACGAAGGAGCAAACGCATGAAACTGCGTCCCTTGCATGATCGCGTGATCATCAAGCGCCTGGACAACGAGCGCAAAACGGCGTCGGGGATCGTGATCCCGGACAGCGCGGCCGAGAAGCCCGACCAGGGCGAGATCCTCGCGGTCGGCAACGGCAAGGTCGGTGACGACGGCAAGCTGCGTCCGCTGGCGGTGAAGGTCGGCGACAAGGTCCTGTTCGGCAAGTATTCCGGACAGACGGTCAAGGTCGACGGCGACGAACTGCTGGTGCTTCGCGAGGAAGACATCATGGCGGTCGTCGAGTAATCGCATCCCTCCTTTCGCAAGAAACCCAAACGAATCCGGAGAAATCCACAGATGGCAGCCAAACAAGTCCTCTTCAACGACGACGCCCGCCTGCGCATGGTCGCCGGCGTCAACCTGCTGGCCGACGCGGTCAAGGTGACCCTCGGCCCCAAGGGCCGCAACGTCATCCTCGAGCGCAGCTTCGGCGCCCCGACGATCACCAAGGACGGTGTGTCGGTGGCCAAGGAAATCGAACTCAAGGACAAGTTCGAGAACATGGGCGCGCAGATGGTCAAGGAAGTCGCTTCCAAGACCTCCGACAACGCGGGTGACGGCACCACCACCGCCACCGTGCTGGCCCAGGGCATCGTGCGCGAAGGCATGAAGTTCGTTGCCGCCGGCATGAACCCGATGGATCTCAAGCGCGGCATCGACAAGGCGGTCGGGTCCCTGACCGACCAGCTCGCCTCGATCAGCAAGCCCTGCAGCACCCACAAGGAAATCGCCCAGGTCGGCTCGATCTCGGCGAACTCCGATCCCGAGATCGGCGACATCATCTCGCAGGCAATGGAGAAGGTCGGCAAGGAAGGCGTGATCACGGTCGAGGACGGCAAGTCGCTCAACAACGAGCTCGACGTCGTCGAAGGCATGCAGTTCGATCGCGGCTACCTGTCGCCGTACTTCATCAACAACCCCGAGAAGCAGATCACGGTCCTCGACGACCCGTTCGTGCTCCTCTACGACAAGAAGATCAGCAACATCCGTGACCTCCTGCCGGTGCTCGAGGGCGTCGCCAAGGCCGGCCGGCCGCTGCTGATCATCGCCGAGGAAGTCGAGGGCGAAGCGCTCGCGACCCTGGTCGTGAACAACATCCGCGGCATCCTCAAGACCTGCGCCGTCAAGGCGCCGGGCTTCGGCGACCGTCGCAAGGCGATGCTCGAGGACATGGCGATCCTGACCGGCGGCACCGTGATCTCCGAAGAGACCGGCATGACGCTCGAGGGCGCCAGCATCAACGAGCTCGGCCAGGCCAAGCGCATCGAGATCGGCAAGGAGAACACCACGATCATCGACGGCGCGGGCGAGACCGGCGCGATCGAAGCCCGGGTCAAGGCGATCCGCGCCCAGATCGAGGAAGCCACCAGCGACTACGACCGCGAGAAGCTCCATGAGCGTGTCGCGAAGCTGGCCGGCGGCGTCGCGGTGATCCGCGTCGGTGCCGCGACCGAAGTCGAGATGAAGGAGAAGAAGGCCCGCGTCGAGGACGCGCTGCACGCGACCCGTGCCGCCGTCGAGGAAGGCATCGTCCCGGGTGGCGGCGTGGCCCTGCTGCGCGCACGCGCAGCGATCAAGGTCAAGGGCGACAACCCTGACCAGGAAGCCGGCGTGCGTATCGTGCTGCGTGCCGTCGAAGAGCCGCTGCGCCAGATCGTCGCCAACTCCGGCGACGAGCCGAGCGTCGTGGTTGCCAAGGTCCTCGAGGGCAAGGGCAACTTCGGCTACAACGCCAGCAACGGCGAGTACGGCGACCTGGTCGAGCTCGGCGTGGTCGACCCGACCAAGGTCACCCGCACCGCGCTGCAGAACGCCGCGTCGATCGCCGGCCTGATGCTCACCACCGCCGCGATGGTCGGCGAGCTGCCCGAAGACAAGCCCGCCATGGGTGGCATGCCCGACATGGGCGGCATGGGTGGCATGGGCGGCATGGGCATGTAAGCCAGCAGCCCCGCTGCGGATCCGGGCCGGCCTCGGCTGGCCTGGATCGTGTTGTCGAAGGACCCCCGCCTCGTGCGGGGGTTTTTCATTGGAATGGCTCCTGTCCGAGCAGACAATCCGACTCGGTCAATAGAATTCAGACCGGTGTAAAATGACTACATGGTCATTTTATAGGGGGCGCGATGAAGACCGTCTCCGTCGTCGAAGCCAAGTCCCGCTTTTCCGCCCTGCTGGCGCAAGTGGAAGAGGGCGAGGAAATCGCCGTGACCCGTCACGGCAAGGTCGTGGCGCGGCTGGTGCCCGATCGTCCTCGCATGGCATCCGAGGCGTTCCGCGACTTCTGGCCCGCGGACGATTGCGACCTGCAGGCCCCACCGGACCCTCCTCCGGAAGACGTCGTCGCGCTTGACGATTGATCCATGGCGGCGCCCTACCTGCTGGACACCAATATCCTGATCGCCGCGCTCAAAGGCCACCCAGCGGTGCGCCAGCGGCTGGAAGCCACGCCGCTGGCCGACCTGCGGCTATCCGCCGTCGTGCTGGGCGAACTGGAGTTCGGCGCCGAGAAAAGCGCGCACGTCGAACGTAACCGCAGCCGCCTGGCCGATCTCGTGCAAAGACTGCCCGTGATCGGTGTCGACGCAGGCACCGCCTCTTCTTACGGCCGCATACGCGCAGACCTCGAACGCCAGGGAATCCCCATCGGCGCCAACGACCTCTGGATCGCTGCGCAGGCCCTCCAGGCCGGCGCCGTACTGGTTACCGACAAGCTGCGCGAATTCCAGCGCGTACCCGGCCTGGCATTGGAGAACTGGTTGAAGCCGCTCTGATCGCCAGCAGCGCTCGAACGCGAACCGGATGGGCG
>JBAYRO010000092.1:0-12871 GCA_041676645.1 Burkholderiaceae bacterium
CGCCTGCTCGCCGCGGAAGGCGGGATAGCCGAAGACGGTCCGGAGTCGATCGAGCGCGCGGGGGCCGAGCCCGGCTTCGGGCGGCCGTGCGCTCGGGCTCATGTTGCCCCCTCGTCGCTGCGCGCCGGTCCCCCCGTGGAGGACGCGAGCCCGGCTTCGGGCGGGCGTGGGCTCGGGGTCATGTTGCCCCCTCGTCGCTGCGCGCCGGTCCCCCCGTGGGGGACGCGAGCCCGGCTTCGGGCGGCCGTGCGCTCGGGCTCATGCGGCAACGCCGCCGGGGGCGGGACGGGGGTTCATGGCAGGCGGGGGATTCGGGGCCCGGCGCGATGCGCGCGAGCCGGCATGCGCGACCATGGAGGCGTCGCGCGGCGGGGCGGGGATATCAGCGACGGCGCGGCGGCGGGCGGCGATTGCCCATGGGACGGGGCCCGGACGTATCCTTGTGGCGGAAGCTGATGCGTCCCTTGGTGAGATCGTAGGGGGACAGCTCCATCGTCACCTTGTCGCCCGCGAGCACCCGGATGCGGTGCTTCTTCATCTTGCCCGAGACATAGGCATTGACCTCGATCCCGTTGTCGAGGATGACGCGAAAGCGCGCATCCGGCAGCATCTCCGCTACCGTTCCTTCCATCTCGATCAGTTCTTCCTTGGCCATCGGCAAATCCTGTAGGTTCGGTCGGGCGCTTCGGCTCGCTGGCGAGGACGGCGGCCAACCGGGAATGCATCGGCAACGGTACGGCCCGCTCCGGTGCGCCGCATCGGGCACCGGCCGCGACCACTGCATCCGGCCGCCGCTACCAGCCCTGTTGGTGTACTGCGCTGTCGATCCGTCGGGACGGCGGAGCCGATCGAGGGATGATCGGCATGGGGATCCGGTGCCGGATCATCAGGCCTGCTTGCGATCTGCGTGCAACGCAGCCCGCGCGTGCCGCCCTGTCAACAGCGCATTATATCCGACCACCGCCCGGGCTGCGCTATCCTTCCGGGCAACAAGGGAGGATGCCATGGCGAACGAGGGTTATCACGAACCGATCGGAGAGCTGAGCGACGAGACTCGCGACATGCATCGGGCGATTACATCGCTGATGGAGGAGTTCGAGGCCGTCGACTGGTACAACCAGCGCGTGGATGCCTGCAAGGACCCGGAGTTGCGGGCGATCCTGGAGCACAATCGCGACGAGGAAAAGGAGCATGCGGCCATGGTGCTCGAATGGATCCGCCGTCGCGATCCCGTCCTCGACCACGAGCTGCGCGATTTCCTCTTCACCGACAAGAAGATCGTCGACGAGAACCACAGCCACGACTAGGCGTCGCTGCCAGCGGGCCGCGGGGGCGGGCTATCGTCGCGGCCAGCGGGCCGCGGCGGCCGCCAGCACCCGGTCGCCGGCCGACGGGTCGAGGCAGTCGACCACGATGCGATCGGGCATCGAGCGCAGCCAGGTCAGCTGCCGCTTGGCGAGCTGGCGGGTCGCCGCCACGCCGCGCTCCAGCAGGGGGCGCAGCGCCGGATCGCGCGGATCCCGGGCCGCCCGCGGGTCGCAGCCGGGATGCTCCGCCAGCCAGGCCCAGGCCTGGCGGTAGCCGACGGCGCGCATCGAGGGCAGGCCGGGATGGAGATCGCCGCGGGCCATCAGCCCGGCCACCTCGCCGAGCAGGCCGGCGGCGATCATCGCCTCGAAGCGGGCGGCGATCCGCCGATGCAGTTCCTCGCGCCGCGAGGGCTCCAGGCTCAGCAGCACCACCGGGGCGGGCGGCGAGGCCGCTGACGCCGGCGCCGCATGCAGCGCGGACAGCGGCTGGCCGGTCAGCTCGAAGACCTCGAGCGCGCGCTGGATGCGCTGCGAATCGCCCGGCGCGAGCCGGGCGGCGGTGGGCGGATCGATCGTGGCCAGTCGCGCATGCAGGGCCGGCCATCCCCGTGTCGCGGCCTCGGCGTCGAGCCGGGCGCGGATCTCGGCGTCGGCGCCCGGCAGGGGCGCGAGTCCGCCCGCGAAGGCCTTCGCGTAGAGCATGGTGCCGCCCACCAGCAGGGGCAGCCGGCCGCGTCCGATGATCTCCAGGCAGAGCCGATGCGCATCGGCGGCGAAGCGCGCCGCCGAATAGGCTTCGGTCGGTTCGAGGATGTCGATCAGGTGGTGGGGGACGACGGCGAGTTCGACCGGTCCGGGCTTGGCGGTGCCGATGTCCATGCCGCGGTAGACGAGCGCCGAGTCGACGCTGATGATCTCCACCGGATGATGGCGGGCGAGCAGCATCGAAACGGCGCTCTTGCCCGCGGCGGTGGGCCCGAGCAGCATCAGGATCGGCGGCGCGCCGGCAGTGGCCATCCCCGGTTCTCAGCGTCCGCGCAGGAACCAGCGGTCGATGTCGGTGAGCGGGAGCTGCACCCAGGTGGGACGGCCATGGTTGCACTGGTCGGCCGACGCCGTGCGTTCCATTTCGCGCAGCAGCGCATCCATCTCGCCGATCGACAGCCGCCGGTTGGCGCGCACCGCCCCGTGGCAGGCCATGGTCGCGAGGAGTTCGTCGCGATGGGCTTCGATCGCGCGGCTGGAGCCATGCTCGCGCAATTCGTCCAGAACGTCGCGGGCGAGCGCCGCGGCATCGGCCCGCGCCAGGGCGAGCGGCACCCGGCGCACCGCGATGGTGGTCGGCGAGATCGGGTCGAGTTCCAGGCCGAGCGCCGCGATCGGTTCGCGATGCTCCTCGGCGCAGCGCACCGCGAGTTCGTCGACCCGCAGGGTTACCGGGATGAGCAGGGGCTGGCTCTCGACGCCGTTCGCCGCGGCCGCCTTGAGCTTTTCGTAGACGATGCGTTCATGGGCGGCATGCATGTCGACCACCACCAGGCCGTCGGCATTCTGCGCCAGGATGTAGATGCCATGGAGCTGCGCGATCGCGAAGCCGAGCGGCGGTATCCCGTCGGTGTCCGTGGAGCCGGCCTCGCCGCCCTGCGCGACGTCCGGCTCGAACGCGCCCAGTGCCGCGCGGATCGCCGTGAGCGCCGGTGCGCCGCCGGGCCCGGGCGTGCGCTCGCCGGTCCAGGAACGGCCGGTGGCGGGCCAGTTCCCCCCTGCCTGCGCGAGCCTCGCCTCGCCCGCGCCTGCCGCCGGCACCTCGAGCCCCAGGCCGTCCTGCGACTGTGCGGGCAGGTGGTGGGCCGGCGCCCGGGCGGTGGGCATGGCGGGCGCCCGGGCTTCGCCGGCGCCGGTGCGCAGGGCGTCGCGCACCGCAGTGAAGACCAGCCGGTGCACCGCCTGCGAGTCGCGAAAGCGCACCTCGGTCTTGGCCGGGTGGACGTTGACGTCGACCAGCGCCGGGTCGAGCGCCAGCGACAGGACGTAGGCGGGATGGCGCTCGCCGTGCAGGACGTCGGCGTAGGCCTGGCGAACCGCATGCATCAGCAGGCGGTCACGAACGAAACGGCCGTTGACATGGAAGTACTGGCGATCGGCGCGGGCGCGGCTCGCGGTGGGCAGTCCGAGCAGTCCGTGCAGGCCATGGCCGGCGTCGCCGCGCCCCAGCACCCGGTGGGCGTCGCGGAAGTCGGCGCCCAGCCCGGCGAGCGCGCGCGCCTGCCAGTCGCCGGCCGGCCATTGCTCGGTCCGGCGGCCATCCACCACCAGGGCGAAGCCGATCCCGGGATGGGCGATCGCGACCCTGCGAAACGCCTCCACGCAATGGGCCGATTCGGTGGCCGCGCTGCGCAGGAACTTGCGGCGGGCCGGTGTGTCCGCATAGAGATCGGCTACCTCGACGACTGTGCCCTGGGTGCCGGCCGCCGGTGCGATCGCGCCGCTGCGCCCATCGATCCGCCAGGCGGAATCGGCGCCGGCGACCCGGCTGGTGATCGAGACGCTGGCCACCGAGGCGATCGAGGCGAGCGCTTCGCCACGAAAACCGAGCGACGCCACGCGCTCGAGCTCGGCGAGCGAGCCGATCTTGCTGGTGGCATGGCGGGTGAGCGCGAGCGGAAGCTCGTCGGGCGGGATGCCGATGCCGTCGTCGCTGACGGTGATGCGGCGTATGCCGCCTTCCTCGATGCGCAGCTCGATGCGGCGCGCGCCGGCATCGATCGCGTTCTCGAGGAGCTCCTTGACCACGGAGGCCGGGCGCTCGACCACCTCGCCGGCGGCGATCTGGCTCACCAGCATGTCGGGCAGGGGGGTGATCGGCCGTCGCGCGGCCGGCGGACTCTGCATCGAGGCCATTATACGAGGCTGCCGTCGGGCGGCCGACAGGCCTCGGCGAGGCAGATGTCACCGAATCGGGCCGGGTGTGCGAGTATCATCGCAGCCCATGGACTGGGCTTCCCTCATCGATATCTTCCTCCATCTCGACAAGCACCTCGAGGCGGTCGTGCAGACCTACGGCGTGTGGGTCTACGCGTTGCTGTTCGCGATCATCTTCGTCGAGACCGGCCTGGTGGTCATGCCGTTCCTGCCGGGCGATTCGCTGCTGTTCGTGGCGGGCGCCGTCGCCGGCGTGGGCGGCCTGGACATCGGCTTGCTGATGCTGCTGCTCACGACGGCGGCCATCCTCGGCGATGCGCTGAACTATTCGATCGGACGCAAGGTGGGGCCCAGGGTCTTCGGCTGGGAGCAGTCGCGCTTCTTCAATCGCGCCGCCTTCGACCGCACCCATGCCTTCTACGAGCGGCACGGGCCGATCACCATCGTGGTGGCCCGCTTCCTGCCCTTCGCGCGGACCTTCGCGCCCTTCGTGGCCGGCGTCGCCCAGATGCACTATCCGCGCTTCGCCTTCTACAACATCGTCGGCGGCATCCTCTGGGTCGTCAGCCTGACGACCCTCGGCTTCCTGTTCGGCAATACCGAATGGGTGCGGGCGAACTTCTCGCTGGTGGCGCTGGCCATGATCATCATCCCGGGCCTGCCGGCGGTGTTCGAGGTTCTTCGCCAGTGGCGCCGGAGCCGGCGTGCCCGCTTTGCCGCAGGCGCCGGAGAATCAGGAGCGACCCCGCGAGGGTGAATTCCCCGCGGCCGATCCGCTCGACGAGCGCGCCGGCGTCGAGGCATTCGAAGCCGGTGACTTCGCCGTCCCGATTGCGCGGCATGAAGCCCGTATCGAAATCGGCTTCGAAGCCCACCAGGTCCTCCACCATGTAGCCCTCGGCCAGCGGCCGGACGATGCGCAGGGCCGGCCCGTCGATGCGGCGCATGGCCACGCCGGTGTCGATTCCCGCCTCTTCGGCTGCTTCCCGGCGCATCGCCTCGTCGAGCGCCTCCATCCGCCCGTCGCCGGCTCGGGCATCGAGGCCCACCAGGCCGCCGGCCAGGCTGTCGAGCCGGCCCGGATCGACGGCCTTGTCGGGCGCCCGGCGCTGCACCCACAGGCGGGCGCCGGCGACCCGGCCGAGCAGGTGCACTGCGATGGTGCGCAGGCCGAGGACCCGCATCGTCGCCCGTTCGATGCGCCCGAGCACGGCGCCGTCGGCGGCGAGCACCGGCAGCGATTCGCCGCGCCAGGGCCCGAGCCGGCCGGCATCGCGCAGCGCATGCGCGATCGCCGCCAGCCGGGCATCGATCGCGCCGGCCGAAACGGGATCCGCGGCCCGGTCGGGACCGGGTCGAAGGGCGAGGACGTGGTCGTCGAGCGTGAGGCCCGCTACCGAACGCGCCAGCAGGCGGGCATCGTCGGGCTCCACCGAGCCCACCGGCCGGCCGTCGACCGCGAAGCCGATGCGCGGGCGCGCCGGCGCGATGGCGGCCGCCGCCAGGGCGCGTTCATGCAGGGCCGCGACGCGCGCCGCGTGCCCGGCGGCGTCGTTCAGACCCGGCCCCCGGGGGCGGGCGGATGGGCCCGCAGGTAGTTGCGCAGGCCCCGGAAGATCGCTTCGGCGACGGTGCGCTGGTAGCGGGGATCGACGAGGCGGGCCTCTTCCTGCGGATTGCTGATGAAGGCGGTCTCGACCAGGATGGAGGGCATGTCCGGCGCCTTGAGCACGGCGAATCCGGCGCGTTCGACATGCGGCTTGTGGACATGGCCGACCCGGCGCAACTCGCCGAGCACTTCCCTGGCGACCACCTGCGAATCGAGGATCTGTGACCGGGTCGACATGTCGAGCAGCAGGCTGGCGACTTCCCGGTTGCGCGCCCGCAGGTTGACGCCGCCGATCAGGTCGGCGCGATTCTCCCGCGTCGCGAGCCAGCGTGCCGCCGTGCTGCTGGCGCTGCGGTCGGACAGCACGAAGACCGACGCTCCGCGAGCCGTCGGCTTGACGAAGGCATCGGCGTGGATCGACACGAACAGGTCGGCCTGGACCCGGCGCGCCTTGGCCACGCGTGTGCCCAGCGGCACGAAGTAGTCTCCTTCGCGGGTCATGAACGCCTGCATGCCCGGTTCGGCGGCGATCAGCGCCCGCAGTTCCTGGGCGATCGCGAGTACGACGTCCTTCTCGCGGGTGCCGCGCCGGCCGATGGCACCGGGATCCTCCCCGCCGTGGCCCGGGTCGATCGCGATGGTCGCCAGCCGCAGGGGATACGGCGGCGCGGGACGGCCGGCCTGGGTCGGCCGCTTGCCCTGGCTGGCGCGCGGCGCATGTTCGGCGGGTCGCTCGGCGGACCGGGCGAGGGTCTCGGCGACCGTCGGGCCGGGAGTGTCGGCCGGCAACCGCGCCGCATCCGGATCCCGTTCGCGCAGCAGCGCGACGAGGGGGTCCTCCTCGCCGGTGGGCCGCTTGCCGGTGGCCTGCTCGAGCAGGGCGACGAGCGGGTCGCGCTCGACCAGCGGATGCAGGTCGATCACGAGGCGGTGCTGGTAGTCGCCCACCGGTGCAAGCGTGAACAGCTGCGGCCTGACCCCCTGCTTGAGGTCGAACACCAGGCGCACCACGCCGGGCCGGTTCCGGCCGATGCGCGCGCCGGCGATGAAGGGGTCGTCGGGCCGCACCTTGGCGACGACCTCGCGGATCTGGCCATCGAGATCGATGCCTTCGAGATCGACCATCAGTCGATCCGGGCCGGTGAGGGTGGCGTGGCTGAAGACGGGCTTGTTGTCGTGCTCCAGGGTGACGCGCGTGTAGTCGCGCGCCGGCCAGACCCGGACCGCGAGGATCGCGGTGGCGGAGGCCAGGGGGATGTCGAGCGCGAAAAGCGGTGCGCTCAGGCCGAGCTGAAGCAGCCCGCGGCGCGTGCGGCCTTCAGGCATGCGAGCCCCCTGGGGCCGCGCGCCTGCAGGCGGACTCGGCGAGCACCGTCGTCATCGGGGTCGGGGTCGAGACGGATCCGCAGGTCGGGCGCCGGCAGGCCGGCGCCGCCCATCTCCGGCCATTCGACGAGCGTGACCGCGCGACCCGAGAAATACTCGTCGAACCCTGCTTCACGCCATTCATCATCCGAGGAGAATCTATAGAAATCAAAGTGGTACAGATCAAAGTTCGGTAAATTATAAGGTTCGACGAGGGTGAATGTCGGACTCTTTACACGACCCTGGTGACCGAGGGCCTCGAGCAGCGCGCGGGCAAACCGGGTCTTGCCGGCGCCCAGGTCCCCCGAGAGATGGATCGACGTGCCCGGCACGAGGGCCGCGGCGATGGCGCCGGCCAGGGTGGCCGTCGCGGCCTCGTCGGCGAGCCGGGCGTCGACGGTATGGTCGAAAGCCTTGTCGGAAGCGGGATTCGGGAGGGTCATCGGGTTCGGGCGGGGCATGGCGAAGAAGCCCCGATTATCCGGGCCGCGGTTCGTGGCTCGCCAGCCGGGGAGCTTCGGTCGCCGGCCCGGGCTTCGATCCGGCGGGCTCGCGAGGGTGGCGCCGGGCTGCGCCGCGGCGAGCGGGTTGCCGCCACGGTGTCGCGCAGCGGCGACAATGGCGCCATCGCGCGGTCGGGAATCGTGGCGGAGCCGGAGCCGGAGCCGGAGCCGGGGACGGATTCAGGCGGCTTCCGGAGCCTGCCGGAAATGGCCGCTGCCGAACAGCCGGACGATTTCATCGGAGTCGGGAAGCGCGTCGCCGATATGCGGGAAGACGGTGCTTTCCTCGGCCTGGTTGTGCTCGGCCAGCACCCGCATCAGCCGGGCGATCAGCCGGCGCGCCTCGTCGCGTTCCTCGGCGTGGACCAGGCTGTCGATCTGCCAGAGCTGGTCGCGGATGACTTCATGGTCACGGCTCAGGCGGGCCAGGGTGGGCT
Source organism: Burkholderiaceae bacterium (assembly GCA_041676645.1). GTDB lineage: Bacteria > Pseudomonadota > Gammaproteobacteria > Burkholderiales > Burkholderiaceae_E > JAMLIN01. Next base: position 8,147 of record JBAYRO010000092.1, read on the forward strand.
CCATGTCGGGGCGGGCCGCGCGCAGCCGCGGATAGAGCACGTTCTCCTCGGTGTCGACGTTGCGCAGCAGGGCGATCGAGCAGGCCGCCAGGGGATGGCGCACGATCGGCGAACCGCTCGCGAGCCAGTCGTCGAGGCCTTGCAGGGCAAGCTCGCACAGGCGGTGGTCGCGGACCAGGGATTCGCTGATCGGATGATGCGGCATGAGAGGAAATTACACGATCGAAAAGCCGCGCGCACCGTGCACCGCCGCATAGGCCGGCCGCGGCCGCCGGGCGGCCACCATGCCCCGATCAGGTCACCAGGCTCAGCCAGAGCGGCAGGGTCACGAGCGATGCGAGCATCGATACCGTGATGAGATAGGCGACATACTCGCCATCGCCACCCATCCGGGAAGCCAGGATGTAGCAGCTGGTTGCCGTGGGCAGCGCGCAGAACATCAGGCTGATCGCCAGTGGCATCGGCTCGAGCTCCAGCAGCAGGCCGCAGATCAGCGCCACGGCCGGCATCGCCACCAGCTTGACCGCGGTGATCCAGATCGCGAGCGATCGCGAGCTGCGCTTTTCGCGCGGGCCCAGGGCCTCGCTGCGCGACAGCACCAGGCCGGCGCCGACCGCGATCAGGCCGAGCGCGATGGCGGCGCTGCCCAGCCGCCCGAGGGTGGCATCGACGACGGCCGGCAGCTGGATGCCGAGCAGGTTGCCCGCCAGCCCCGTGACCGTGGCGAGCAGCAGCGGATTGCGCATGAGCTCGCGCATGATGCCGGTGCCGGCATGTTTCGCCAGCGGCAGCACCGCTGCGACATTGACCGTCGGCACCACGAAGCCCACGAAGACCGCGCACAGCGCGAGCCCTTCCTGGCCGCCGAGGGTCTGCGCGAGCGCGAGCGCGAGGTAGGTGTTGAAGCGAAAGCCGCACTGCGCCCCGGATGCGAAGTGGCGGGGCAGGGGGTCGAGCACCGGGCGCGCCAGCCAGGCGAGCGTGATGCCGGCGAACAGCGCGATCATGGTGTTGGCCACCGCCGGGCCGTCGCGGGCGACCGACAGCGGCGAGCGCAGCAGCGAGGACACCAGCAGCGACGGGAACAGGATGAAGTAGACCAGCTTCTCGAGGTTTTCCCAGAACGATCTCGGCCAGCCGCTCGCCCGGCGCAGCACGAAGCCGAGCAGGATCGTCGAGAGGTCGGGAATGAGCAGGCCGATCGTGTTCACGGGTCGCGGGTGTCGGAATGCGGGCGCGTTCGCGCGTCCCTGGGCGGATGGCGCAGTGTATCGGACGCCCGGGCCGCGCCGCTTCGGCTATCGTGGCAGGCTCGCGAGGAGCAGGTACCGGATACTTTCGATGACAACGCCTCCCGATCCCGCCGACCTGCAGGCGATCGATGCCTTCTGCGAAGCCCTCTGGCTCGAGGACGGCCTGTCGCGCAACACCCTGGGCGCCTATCGCAGCGACTTGCGGGCGGCGGCCGGCTGGTTGCGCGCGACGCGCGGCGTGAACCTCGTGGAAGCCGGCGAGACGGACCTGCTCGCGCTCGTCGCCGGGCGCTTCGCCGATTCCCGGCCGAGTTCGGCGAACCGGCGCCTGAGCGTGCTGCGCCGCTTCTACCGCTACCTGGTGCGCCAGGGACATCGCAGCGACGATCCGGTGGCCGGCATCCGCTCCGCAAAGCAGCCGCCGCGCCATCCGTCGATGCTGTCGGAGCGGCAGGTCGAGGCGCTGCTGGCCGCGCCGCCCGCCGACACCGCCCTGGGCCTGCGCGACCGCGCGATGCTCGAGACCCTCTATGCCACCGGCCTGCGCGTCTCCGAGCTGGTCGGGCTGCGCACCCATTCGGTGGGCCTGACCGACGGCGTGGTGCGGGTGGTCGGCAAGGGCGACAAGGAGCGGCTGGTGCCGCTGGGCGAGCCGGCCCGGGCGGCGATACTCGACTGGATCGGGCACGGCCGGCCCGAGCTGCTGGGCCGCCGGGCGAGCGATGCGCTCTTCGTGACGGTGCGCGGCGAGGCGATGAGCCGGCAGATGTTCTGGAAGCTGGTGCGCCGTTACGCGATCGTCGCCGGCATCGATGCGCATCTCTCGCCCCATGTCCTGCGCCATGCCTTCGCGACCCATCTGCTCAACCACGGCGCCGACCTGCGGGTGGTCCAGATGCTGCTCGGCCATGCCGATATCTCCACCACCCAGATCTATACGCATGTGGCCCGCGAGCGCCTGAAGAGCCTGCACGGCCGCCATCATCCCCGGGCTTGATGGCGCGCCGGCGTGGCGTGAATTCGTGACGGCGAGGCCATCCGGCGGTGCCCCGGGGCTGCTAGGATTCGCGCATGCCGCGCCATGTGTCCGAGACTCCCGCCACCGCCGCCCTGCGCCGGGCGGGCATCGTCTTCGAGGAGCTCGCCTACGACTACGTCGAGCATGGCGGCACCGAAGTCGCCGCCCGCGCGCTCGGGCTCGACGAACATCGGGTGGTCAAGACCCTGGTGATGCAGGACGAGCGCGCCCGCCCCCTGCTGGTGCTGATGCATGGCGACCGGCGGGTGTCGCTGAAGAATCTCGCGCGCGGCATCGGCTGCAAGTCGGTGGCGGCCTGCGAGCCCGCCGTCGCGAGCCGGCATACCGGCTACCAGGTCGGGGGCACGTCGCCCTTCGGCTGCCGCAAGGCCCTGCCGGTCTATGTCGAGGCCAGCGTGCTCGGGCTCGATCGCATCTACATCAATGGCGGACGCCGCGGCTACCTGCTCGGGATGTCGCCGGACGCGCTCGCCGGCCTGCTCGCGCCGCGGCCGGTTTCCTGCGCGCTGGAGCACTGATGGCGATGCTGCCCGTCCTGCTGGTGGTGCTCGCCTACCTGCTCGGCTCGGTGTCCTTCGCCGTGGTGGTGAGCCGGACCATGGGCCTTGCCGATCCGCGCAGCTATGGCTCGGGCAATCCCGGCGCGACCAATGTGCTGCGCACCGGCAATCGCCGCGCCGCGATCCTCACCCTGCTCGGCGATGCCGCCAAGGGCTGGGTGGCGGTGTTCGCCGCCCGCATGCTCGCCGCTCCGCTGGGGCTGGGCGAATGGACCCTCGCCGCCGTCGTGCTGGCGGTCTTCGTCGGCCATCTCTATCCGGTGTTCTTCCGCTTCCAGGGCGGCAAGGGCGTGGCCACGGCGGCGGGCGTGCTGCTCGCGGTCTCGCCGCTGCTGGGCCTGGCGACGCTCGCGGTCTGGCTCGCGGCGGCCCTGGTCTTTCGCTATTCCTCGCTCGCCGCGCTGCTGGCGGCGCTTTTCGCGCCCCTGTGCCATGCCCTGCTCTTCGGGGCGGGGCCGATCTCGATCGCGATCCAGCTGATGGCGGTCCTGCTGGTCTGGCGGCATCGCGCCAATATCGTCAAGCTCATCGCGGGCACCGAGTCCCGGATCGGCGGCCGCCGCAAGGGCGGCTGACGGCTGCCGGAGTGGCGATGGCCGACGGGGTGTTCAGCCGGGCGGCGCCGGCGCGGCCAGGGATTCGAGTGGCCAGCGTGGCCTGACCTCGAAGCCGGCCGGGATCGCGCCTTCGCCGGCGGCCAGCCGCAAGGCGCCGGCCAGGGCGATCATCGCGCCGTTGTCGGTGCACAGCGCCAGGGGCGGGAAATGAACCTCGAAGCCGCCGTCGGCCGCGCGTGCCGCCAGCCGTTCGCGCAGCCGGCGGTTGGCGCTGACGCCGCCGGCGATCACCAGCCGGCCGGTGCCCGAAGCCTCGACGGCATCGGCCGCCTTGGTGACGAGCACTTCGGTGATGGCTTCCTCGATCTCGCGCGCCAGGTCGGCGCGGGCCTGGGCGTCGAGCCCCTCGGGATCGGCGCGCCGGACCTGGTTGAGGACGGCGGTCTTCAGCCCGCTGAAGCTGAAGTCGGCATTGCCCGAGCGCAGCATGGGGCGCGGCAGCCGGTACACCCCCGGCCGGCCGGATTCGGCCAGGCGCGAGATCGCGGGGCCGCCGGGATAGCCCAGGCCCATCAGCTTGGCGCTCTTGTCGAAGGCTTCGCCGGCGGCGTCGTCCAGGGTGTCGCCGAGCAGTCGGTACTGGCCCACGGCCTCGACGTGCATCAGCTGGGTATGGCCGCCCGAGCACAGCAGGGCGACGAAGGGAAAGGCCGGCGGATCCTCGGCCAGCAGCGGCGAGAGCAGGTGGCCCTCGAGATGGTGGATCCCGATCGCCGGCCTGCCCAGGGCGAAGGCGGCGGCCGTGCCGAAGGCGGCGCCCACCAGGAGGGCGCCGGCCAGGCCCGGCCCCGCGGTGTAGGCGATGGCGTCGATCGAATCGAACGGTACGCCGGCGGTCTCGCAGACCTGGCGGACCAGGCGCGGCAGTCGGCGGATATGGTCGCGCGAGGCGAGCTCCGGAACCACGCCGCCATAGCGCTCATGCATCGCCACCTGCGAGTGCAGGGCCTGGGCGAGCAGACCCCCACGGGTGTCGTAGAGGGCGACGCCGGTCTCGTCGCAGGAGGTCTCGATGCCGAGGACACGCATGGGCGGATTCTAGTCGCCCTTGGCAAATCAGGGTTGGGCGCGCTAGAATAATCGGTTCTGCGAATGGGAATGTCGATGCCGACTGTACGAATCAAGGAAAACGAGCCTTTCGATGTGGCCCTGCGCCGCTTCAAGCGCACCATCGAGAAGGCTGGCGTGATCACCGAGCTGCGCTCGCGCGAGTACTACGAGAAGCCGACCGCCGAGCGCAAGCGCAAGAAGGCGGC
>JBAYRO010000093.1:0-12746 GCA_041676645.1 Burkholderiaceae bacterium
GAAGGCAAGGCTGGCGAAGGCAAGGCCGGGGCTGGCGACGGTGCCGGCGCCACCGCCAAGCCGGCGGCAACCGGCCCAGCCGGGTCCGGGTCGGCGAAGGCGCCCTGACGGATCGGGCCCGTCGCATCCGGTGTGGGGCGACGGGAAACAGACGGAGTATCCAAGCGATGCGCACCAGCTACGCCGGCAAGGTGTCGGCCGAACACCTCGACCAGACCGTGACCCTTTGCGGATGGGTCCATCGACGTCGCGACCACGGCGGGGTGATCTTCATCGACCTGCGCGATCGCGAGGGCCTTGCCCAGGTGGTCTGCGACCCCGATCGCCCCGAGATGTTCGTGATCGCCGAGAGCCTGCGCAACGAGTTCTGCATCCAGGTCGACGGCCTGGTGCGGCGCCGTCCGCCCGGCACCGAGAATCCCAACCTGCCCAGCGGCGAGATCGAGATCCTCTGCCATCGGCTCGAGGTGCTCAATCCGTCGGTGACGCCGCCATTCCAGCTCGATGACGAGAACCTCTCGGAAACCACGCGGCTGACCCACCGCGTGCTCGACCTGCGACGCCCGCAGATGCAGCAGAACCTCGTGCTTCGCCATCGCGTGACCATGGCGGTGCGTCGCTATCTCGACGCCCTCGGCTTCATCGACATCGAGACGCCGATGCTGACGCGCTCGACTCCCGAGGGCGCGCGCGACTATCTCGTGCCGTCGCGGGTCCACTCGGGCGAGTTCTTCGCGCTGCCGCAGTCGCCGCAGCTGTTCAAGCAGATGCTGATGGTGGCCGGCTTCGATCGCTACTACCAGATCGTCAAGTGCTTTCGCGACGAGGATCTGCGCGCCGATCGCCAGCCCGAGTTCACCCAGATCGACTGCGAAACTTCCTTCCTGAGCGAACTCGAGGTCCGCGCCATCTTCGAGGAAATGATCCGGACCGTGTTCCGCGAGTCGATCGATGTCGCGCTGCCCGGCCAATTCCCGACCATGCCGCATGCCGAGGCGATCCGTCTCTACGGTTCGGACAAGCCCGACCTGCGGGTGAAGCTGCAGTTCACCGACCTGACCGAAGTGATGCGCGACGTCGCGTTCAAGGTCTTCTCGGGCCCGGCCAACGATCCGGGCGGTCGGGTGGTCGGCCTGCGCGTTCCGGGCGGCGCCGAGCTCTCGCGCAGCGAGATCGACGCCTATACCCAGTTCGTCGGGATCTACGGCGCGAAGGGCCTGGCCTGGATCAAGGTCAACGATGCCGGCAAGGGGCGCGAGGGCCTGCAGTCGCCGATCGTCAAGAACCTGCACGATGCGGCCATCGACGCGGTGCTCTCGCGCACCGGCGCGCGCGATGGCGACATCGTGTTCTTCGGTGCCGATTCCGCCCGGGTGGTCAACGACTCGATCGGGGCCCTGCTCAACAAGATCGGCCATTCCGAGTTCGGCCGGCGCACCGGGCTCTTCGAGCCGGGCTGGAAGCCGCTCTGGGTGGTCGATTTCCCGATGTTCGAGCGCGACGAGGAGGCCGGGCGCTGGGTGGCCAACCACCATCCGTTCACCGCACCGAAACCGGGCCACGAGGACCTGCTCGGCACGAATCCGGGCAAATGCCTCGCCCAGGCCTACGATCTCGTGCTCAACGGCTGGGAGATCGGCGGCGGATCGATCCGCATCCATCGCGCCGAAGTCCAGGGCAAGGTGTTCCGGGCGCTGAAGATCGATGCCGAGGAAGCGGCGAACAAGTTCGGCTTCCTGCTCGACGCACTGCAGTACGGGGCGCCTCCGCACGGCGGGATCGCCTTCGGGCTCGACCGCATCGTGACCATGATGGCCGGCGCCGAATCGATTCGCGACGTCATTGCCTTCCCCAAGACGCAGCGTGCGCAGTGCCTGCTCACCCAGGCGCCGTCGCCGGTCGACGAGAAGCAGTTGCGCGAGCTGCATATCCGCCTGCGAACGCCGGCGCCCAGCGCCTGAGCCCGGGCGGGCCGGAGCCAGGGGTGAAGATCCCGGAGTCGGTGCTGGTGGTCGTCCACACGTCGCAGGCGCGAGTCCTGCTACTCGAGCGGGCCGACCATCCCGGCTTCTGGCAGTCGGTGACCGGCAGCCGGGAGCCCGGCGACAGCGACCTGCCCGCGACCTGCCTGCGTGAGCTGGGCGAGGAAACCGGCCTCGGCCCGGCCGACGGGGAACTCACCGACTGGCGGCGGACCAACCGCTATAGGATCTATCCGCACTGGCGATCCCGGTATGCGCCAGGGGTGACGCACAATACCGAGCATGTATTCGGATTCGAACTCGAGCGCGAGCGCGAGATCGTCCTCGCGCCCGACGAGCACACGCGGTATCGCTGGCTCGACTGGCGGGCGGCGGCCGAGCGATGCTTCTCCACCACCAACATCGCCGCGATCCGCGAGGTCCCGGCGCGGCTCGGGCAGGGCCGGGCGTGACTGAGCCCGTCGTCGACGGCATCGAGCACGGCGCCGCGCAGGCTTCGCTCGAACCCATGCCGGCTGCCGATCCCCGCGCCGACGCCGAACCCGCGGCCGGCACGCCGTCGGGCGCCCCGATCAGGAAGCTCAAGCGCCTGCGCGTTGCGACCTACAACATCCACAAGGGTGTGCTGCGCGACGTCTTCGGCCTGCGCCGGGTGCCGGTGATCCACGACCTGCGGGCACGGCTTCACGAGCTCGACGCGGACCTGATCTTCCTGCAGGAGGTGCAGGGGCAGAACTCGCGCCACGCGATCCGCTTCGAGTCCTTCTGGCCCAGCGAACCCCAGGATGTCTTCCTGGCCCGCTCGCCCTCGCTCAAGAACGTGTTCGAAACCGCCTACGGCAACAACGCGAGCTACCTGCACGGCCACCACGGCAACGCCTTGCTGTCGCGCTTCCCGATCCTGCATCGGGAAAATCGCGACGTCTCCGACCATGCGCTGGAAAAGCGCGGGGTCCTGCACTGCATCGTCGATATCGCCGGTCTCGAGACCCACTGCTTCGTCGTCCACCTGGGGCTCTTCGCCCGCAGCCGGGAGCGCCAGGTCGATGCCCTGATCGAGTGGATCGACCGCCTCGTGCCGCCCACGGCGCCGGTGCTGATCGGTGGCGACTTCAATGACTGGCGCGGCAAGCTCTCCGACCGCCTGTGCGAGGCGCTGGGCACCCAGGAGGTGTTCGATGCCTGCCGGCCGCGCCGCACCCAGCAGGTGATGTACTACGTCAGGGACCGGCTCGCCGGGCTCGGGCTCGAGATGGAGCCCGAGACCATGCGCCTGCCCAGGCGGGTGCGGACCGCCCGCACCTATCCGGCGCTGGTGCCCTGGCTGCGCATGGACCGGATCTACCAGCGTGGCTTCGAGGTGCAGGCCGCGCAGGTCCTGGCGGGGCCCGAATGGGCCCGACTGTCGGACCACAGTCCGCTGGTGACCGATCTGGGGTTCCGGAGCTAGCGCATGCGCAGTCCGGATGGCCCGGATGTCGCGCCGGTCTATGCCACCCTGCCGCTCTACGGAAGTCTCAAGACCCGCCTGCAGGACGGCCATGAAGTCATTCTTCTCCAGTCGGGCGATGCCTACTTCGCCGCGCTCGTCGAGGCGATCGAGGCGGCGCACGACACGGTCTTCGTCGAAACCTACATCTTCAACGACGATCCCTCGGGCCGGCGCATCGCGCGTGCCCTGGCCGACGCTGCGGCACGCGGAGTGCGGGTCCACCTGGTGGTCGACGGCTTCGGCACCCGCCGCTTCGACGGCGAGATCGGGGCCTTGCTGGAGAGCTGCCCGGGATCGGTCGAGGTCTTTCGCCCCGAGCGTGATGCGTTGATGTTCGACCGTCGCCGGCTGCGGCGGCTGCATCGCAAGCTCGCGGTGGTCGACTCGCGGCTTGCCTTCATCGGCGGCATCAACCTGCTGGACGACCATGTCGACCCGAACCATGGGTCACTCGATTCGCCACGGCTCGACTTCGCGGTGCAGGTCCGTGGGCCGCTGGTTGCGCATGTCAGCGTCGCAGCGCAACGACTCTGGCACGAGATCAAGCTGGTCAATCGCTCCCTGCACCGGGAGCGTCCCGTGCTGGGTAGCGTGGGCGGCGAGCCCGAACGGGGCGGACGGGGCGCCGGCGGTGCGCTGCAGCAGGCGTGGTCGGAGGCCCGTACCGTCACCAGCGAGGTGACCCCGGTGGGCAGCGTGCGCGCCCAGTTCGCGGTGCGGGACAACTTCCGCCACCGGCGCACGATCGAGCGCTGGTACCTGCGCCGGATCGCCCAGGCGCGGGAGGATGTCCTCATCGCCAATGCCTACTTCCTGCCCGGTACCCGGTTCCGGCGGGCGCTGACCATGGCCGCCCAGCGTGGCGTGCGGGTGCGGCTGCTGCTGCAGGGCCGGGTCGAGTACCGCCTGCAGCACTACGCCACCCAGGCCCTCTACGAGCAGCTGCTGGCGGCCGGTATCGAGATCTACGAATACCGCAGCAGCTTCCTGCACGCGAAGGTGGCGGTGGTCGACCATCACGCCACGGTCGGTTCGTCGAACATCGATCCGCTCTCGCTGCTCCTCGCCCGGGAAGGCAATGTCTTCATCGAGGACGCCGAGTTCGCCGGCGAGTTGCGTGATCGCCTCGACCATGCGATTCGCGACGGCAGCAGCGTGGTCGCGCTCGACGCCTATCGTCGTCGGCCCTGGTACCAGCGCCTGCTGCATTCCGTCGCCTTCGGGCTGCTGAGGTTCGTCGTCTCGCTGAGCGGCGAGCGGTATTGATGCGCTGGTGGTCCGTCCCGCTTGCCATCGCCGGTGTCGTGGCCGCCATGCTGCTGGGGCTGGCGATCGCGCTCGCGGTCGGCTTCGATTGGCGTGATCCCGCCTGGCGCGGACTGCTCGAGCGCGAGCTGGCGCGGACGGCGGGACGTCCCGTCGCCCTGGCGGGGCCGGTTCGCCTGCGGGTCTCGGGCGAGCCGGTGCTGGCGCTCGAGGATGTCCGGATCGGCGCGCCCGCGGATGCATCGAACGAAGCCGCGGGAGGGGGTGGGGACGAGGAACGTGGAGAGGACATTGCGAACACCGAGCTGCGCATCGCCCGGCTCGAGCTGAGGGTCGGGCTGCTGGCGAGCCTGGCGGCGCGCTGGCCGCACATCGAGCATTTCGTGGCCGAGGGCATCGAATGGGCGGGCGCCGTGGTCGAGGATGGCGAGCCCGTCGCCATCCTCGTCGAGCACGCCGAAGGCAGTGCGCACGCAGCGGGTCCGACCGAACTGCAGGCCAGCGGCAGGATCGCGGGCCAGCCCTGGCGGGCCGAGTTGCGGGGCGGGGCGCTGGCCGCGCTGGCCGATGCCGATGCGGACTGGCCGCTGGAGGTGTTCATCGAGGCGATCGGCGCCAGCGTGGGGATCGGCGGGGCGCTGGAAGCCACCGGAGCGCAGGAGGGGCGTGTCCTCGCCGGCGAGTTCGATTTCGGAATCGGCGCGGCCGATCCCCAGGCGTCGGCGCGCCTGCTCGAGGCCGAACTGCCCGGCCTCGGCCCGGGGGCCCTGGCCGGGCACCTGCGCCTGGCGCCGGGCAGGGTCGAGTTGCGCAAGCTGCAGGGCAGCGTCGGCGCCAGCCGCTTCGGTGGCGAGCTCGATATCGTCCCGGGCGCCGATCGGCCCCGGATCGAGGGCCGGATCGGTGCCGCCGTGCTCGACATGCGACCTTTCCTCGGCCAGCGAATCGAAGCGCAGGCCGACGCCGGACCGGATGCCGGATCGTCGCGGACGCTGGTCGAGTGGTACCGTGGGCTCGACGATGCCAGCCTGCCGCTTGGCGGCATGCGGCTTGCCGATGCGCGCATCGCGCTGGCGGTCGATCGATGGATCGGGATGCCGGCCGATGTCGGGGCGGCCAGCGCCGAGATCGTGCTGGCCGACGGACGTCTCGATGCCCCGTTGCGAGCCCATATCGCCGGAGTCGACCTGGCCGGCGAACTGCATGCCAATGCGGATGCCGAGGGCGGGATCCATGCCGATCTCGCGCTCGGCACCGCCGATACGCCGCTCGGCGGCCTGGCCCGCTGGCTGTTCGGGATCGAGGATCTTCGCGGCGCGCTCGGCGGCTTCTCGATGCGGCTCGTCGCCCGGGGCGCCTCGATGCGCGAGATCGTCGACACCACGGAGCTGCGCCTGGTCGTCGCCCGCGGCGGGCTCAGCTACGGTCATGCTCCGGGCCAGCGCCCGGTGGCGTTCGAGCTCGGCAGCCTGGCGATGTCGGGCGGGGCCGGCGAGCCCCTCGCCATCGAGGCCAACGGCAGCCTGCTCGATGAACCGGTGGCATTCAGCCTCCTTACCGATCCGCCGCACCGGATCGTGCGCAGCGGCGCCTCTTCGCTGAGCCTGCGCGCCAGCTCGCGCAGCCTGGAGCTCGTTCTCGACGGACGGGTCGCGGCCGACGCCGTGGGCGCGGCCCGCGATGCCGCCCATCTCACGCTGCAACTCGATGCCGGCGATGCGCGCGACCTCGCCCGGTGGCTGGGCGTCGAGATCGCCGAGGCGATGCCGCTCGCCCTGGCGGCCCGCCTGCGCGGTACGCGCCAGCGCTGGCGGATCGAGCCGCTGGAGGCATCGCTGGGAGTTCATCGCATCGCCGGCACGGTGTCGTACCGGGCACAGGACGAAACGCCGGGCCTGGCGATCAGTCTCGAGGCGCCGCAGGTCGACATCGACGAACTCTCCGGGCTGCTCGCGCGTGCCTCGGAGGATGCGGGTGAACTGTCGCTCGATATCCCGATCCTGCCCGCCCGCCTCGAGCTCGCCGACGTCGACCTCGACTTGCGGATCGGCGAGATCCGCCGCAGTGCCCTGGCGATCCGCGACCTGCGGCTTGCCGCGAGCATCCGGGAGGGCTACATGAGCGCATCGCCGTTGTCACTGGTGGCGCTCGGAGTGCCGCTGGCGGGGGCGCTCGAAATCGACCTGCGCAGCGATGTGCCGGCGATGAACTGGTGGCTGGCCGGCAGCGATGTCGATGCGGGAGGCTTGCTGCGTCGGCTCGGTTTCGGGGAACGCGTCGATGCGGCCTTCGCTTCGCTCAGCATGCATCTGGCGGCGCGCGGCAGCCGGCTCGGCGACCTGCTGGATGCATCGGCGATGACCACCGAGATCGTCGGTGGCCGTGTGGACCTGCTCGATCCGGGCAGCGGCGGTGTCGCCGGTTTCGAGCTCACCACCGGCAGCCTGGTGGCGGCGCCGGGCGAACCGCTGCGCGCCGCCGCTTCGGGCCGCGCCGGCCCGGATCCGGTCGCCATCGCCCTGCAGGCCGCCAGCCTGCGCGAACTGGTCGATGTCGAGCGGCGCATCCCCCTGACGGTAGAGGCCGCACTGGGCGGCGCGCGCATCGCCCTGGCGGGCGACCTCGAGCGGCCCCTGGGGGCGGGCCTGCGGATGGCGATCGACATTGCGGGCGAGCGGATCGACGGCTGGTCGGCGCCGAGCGGCATCGACCTGCCCGGCTGGGGGCCCTATGCGCTGGCCGGTGATCTCGTCATCGACGGATCCGGCTACCGCGTCGAGGATGCCCGTATCTCGGTCGGCAGTTCGAGTGTCCGGGGCGCCGCCCGGCTCGATACCTCCGGTTCGCCGCCCCGGCTGGAACTGCGCTTCGATGCGCCGGTGCTCGACCTGGACGATTTCACCGATGCCGGCTGGTCGCCGTTCGCGGACGAGGAAGCACGGGCGCCGACCGGCGCGGCGGAGACGGCCGATCCATCCGGCGCCGGCGCGACCCTCGCCGAGGTCGGCGAGCAGGCGGCCCGCGCCAGCGATGAGCTGCAGCGCCTGCTCGATCCGGCCACGCTCGCCCGTCTCGATGCCGATGTCGACATCGACATCGAGTCCCTGCGGGCCGGGGATGTCCGTTTCGGCGACGCCCTGCTACGCCTCTCGGTCGCCGGGGGGCGCGCCCGCCTCGATCCGGTCGAGGCAGCGGTCGGCGAGGGCCGGATCCGGCTCGTCCTCGACTATGCGCCGCTCGCCTCTGGCGCGGTCGACACTTCGATCGATCTGTCGCTCGATCGGGTCGACTACAGCCTGATCGCGCATCGGATCGATCCGGATGCCGATGTGGCGGGCGAGATCGATGCCCGGCTCGAGATCCGCGCCCTGACACCGACCCTGTCGCAGGCGATGCGCTACGGCAACGGTACGCTGAGCTTCCAGCTGCGGCCGCGGAGCATGCGCGCCGATGTCTTCGATCTCTGGGCCGGCAACCTGTTCATCGCCCTGGTCACGCAGTTCGATGCGCAGGATGGCAGCACGGTCAATTGCGCGCATGGCGAGTTCGAGCTTGCCGACGGAGTGCTGCACGCGCAGCGCATGCTGATCGACACGACTCGCGTCCGGGTGCTCGGGAAGGGCGAGGTCGACTTCAACGACGCCAGCCTCGCGCTGCGCTTCGATCCCTGGCCCAAGCGCGCGGCGTTCTTCAGCCTGGCGACGCCGATCGAGGTTGCGGGCGGCTTCGACGACTACACGATCGGGCCGCGTCCCGGCGATGTGCTCATGACCGGCCTGCGCCTGCTCAGCTCGGTGGTCTGGGTGCCGGTGATGAAGCTGGCCGGCGCCAGCTCGCCGGCCGATGGTTCCGACGTCTGCGAAGCGTCGTCGGGCGGTGGTGCGCCGGACGACGCAGCGGCGCAATCCGCAGCGGGCGGAGCAGCGTCCGGGCCGCCCCCGTCGTGGTTCCCGTTCAACCCCTCGGTCGACGGGATCGATCCCTACGGCGGTCCGTGAGGCTTAGGTCGCAGGGCCGGCACGGCGCGTCCGCCGGTGGCGCCGCGATGCTAGATTGCCTGCGACAGGAGGAGACCATGCATGATTCCCGCCATCGCGCCGGCCTCGCGCTGTGCCTGGCGCTCGCCGGCTGCGCCACGGCAACGGCGCCGGATACCGGCCCGTCCGCTGGCTTCGGGCTCGATTCCCCGGTGCGTGAACTCGTCGCCTCGGTCTCGCCATCCGGACCCGCCGAGCGCGGGCTGCGCGCCTATGCCTTGCGCATCCAGACCCTCGGCGCCGGCCCGGAAACCCGGGTCGACGTGCTCGGCCGCCAGGCCTGGCGGCCGGGCGGCATCCTGGTCGCGGTCACCGGCAGCCAGGGCGCGGGCGTCTTCGGCATGAGTCGCTCGATCGGTCTCTGTGGCCTGGTGTCCCTGCGCCTCGATGCCACGATCACCGACCAGGCCTGGCTGCCGGGCGATCCCTCCCGTGCCCCGCTCGATGAAGTCGGCTTCACCGACGAGGTCCGTCTCGATCCCCTGACCCGGATGCAGGTCACCCACCTACGGGTCGACGGCCGGCCTTGTTCGCCGCAGCCCGACGCCGGTTTCTCCCTCGTGCTCGAAACCCGCAGCAGCCAGGCCGGCCAGGGCACCGGCGTCGGCACGACGCTGGCCGGCCAGGTGCGCTACGACTGCCGCGCCGGCCCCGGCTTCGAGCCCGCGAGCCGGCTCCATCCGCGCTTGCCGGGCGCCATGCTGCGGGTCGATTGCCGACGCAGTGGCACGGCCGCGCGCAGCGGCGGCCAGCTCGCCTACGCCTGGATCGCCAGCAGCGGCGTCTATCTCCTCACCGAGCATCGCGGCCAGGACATCGCCCAGCACTACGTCTACACCGACGTGGTCCTCGACCCATGAAGGCCCCTGCGCGCGCTCGTCCGCATCCCGAAGGCAGGGGCGCCGCCGCCGACGTCCTCGCGCCGGCACGGCTCCATGGCATCGACTTCACCTCCGCGCCGTCATCGCGCAAGCCGATCGTGGTCGCCACCGGCCGGGCCAGCGGCCCGGGCCTGCGCCTGGAGCGCATCGAGCGCATTCCCGATTTCCCCGGCTTCGATGCCTTTCTCGCCCGGCCCGGCCCATGGCTTGGCGTCTTCGATCTGCCCTTCGGGCTGCCGCGCGAGTTCATCCTTGCCCAGGGCTGGCCCGAGGATTTCGCTGCGGTCGCCGGCATCGTTGCCGCCATGGGCCGGCCCGCCCTGCGCGAGCGCTTCGTCGCCTACTGCAGCCCCCGGCCCGCGGGCCGCAAGTTCGCCCATCGGGCCACCGACCGCCCGGCGGGCTCCAGCCCCTCCATGAAGTGGGTCAATCCGCCGGTGGCCTGGATGTACGAATCCGCGGTGCCCCGACTGCTTGCCGCGGGGCTCAGCATGCCGGCGCTGGCGCCCGGCGATCCCCTGCGGGTCGCGCTCGAAGGCTATCCGGGCCTGCTCGCGCGCAGCTTCGGCAGGCTTCCCTACAAGAGCGACGAACGCTCCCGGCAGCTTGCGGCGCACGCGGACGTGCGCCGCCGCCTCGTCGACGCCCTTCGCCAGGGCGGGCTGCGGCTCGGTGTCGCCGTCGAAATGGACGACCGACAGGCCGATGCCATGGTCGCCGAGCCTTCGGCCGACGCGCTCGATGCCGCGCTCTGCCTCAGCGCCGCCGGCTGGGCCTGGCGGCGGCGCTCGCGCCGCTTCGGCCTGCCCGCCGATGTCGATCCTCTTGAAGGCTGGATCGTCGGCGCCGAACCCCCTCCCTGACGGCGCCGCCGTCCTAGTAGGATTTCGGCAGGCCGAGCACCCGCTCGGCAATGAACGACAGCACCAGTTGCGGGCTGATCGGCGCGATCCGCGGAATCATCACTTCGCGCAGGTAGCGCTCGACGTGGTACTCCTTGGCGTAGCCGAAGCCGCCATGGGTCATGACGGCCTGCTGGCAGGCGTTGAAGCCGGCTTCGCCGGCAAGCCACTTGGCGGCGTTGGCCGAAGCCCCGCAAGGCAGGCCCTGGTCGTACTCCCAGGCGGCCTTCATGGTCATCAGCCAGGCCGCCTCCAGCTCGATCCAGTTCTGCGCCAGCGGATGGGCGATCGCCTGGTTCTGGCCGATGGGGCGGTTGAAGACCACCCGCTCGCGCGCATAGTTGGCGGCGCGACGCAGCGCCGCCTGGCCCAGGCCGACCGCCTCGGAGGCGATCAGGACGCGCTCGGGATTCATGCCGTGCAGGATGTACTCGAAGCCGCGTCCTTCCTCGCCGATCCGGTCCTCGACCGGAATCTCGAGTCCGTCGATGAACAGTTCGTTCGAGTCGATCGCCTTGCGGCCCATCTTCTCGATCTCGGTGACCCGGATGCGGGAGCGATCGAGCGCGGTATAGAACAGGCTGAGCCCCTGGGTCGGCTTCTTCACTTCCTCCAGGTCGGTGGTCCGGGCGAGTAGCAGCATCCGGTCGGCGACCTGGGCGGTCGAGATCCAGACCTTCTGGCCATTGACCACATAGCGATCGCCCTTGCGGACCGCCCGGGTCTTCAGCTGGGTGGTGTTGAGCCCGGTGTTCGGCTCGGTCACGGCAAAGCAGGACTTCTCGCTGCCGTTGGCGATCGGCGGCAGCATGCGGCGCTTCTGTTCCTCGTTGCCGAAGACCACCACCGGATTGAGTCCGAAGATGTTCATGTGCACGGCCGATGCGGCCGACATGCCGCCGCCGGAAGTGGCCAGCGTGTGGGCGAGCACGGCGGCCTCCTGGATTCCGAGCCCGGAGCCGCCGTATTCCTCCGGCATGCAGATGCCGAGCCAGCCGGCATCGGCCAGCGCCCGATGGAACTCGACCGGATAGCCGCCGACGCGATCGCGTTCCAGCCAGTAGGCGTCATCGAAGGGCTCGCAAAGTCGGCCGACCGAATCGGCGATCGCCTGCTGGTCGCGGGTCAGGGCAAATTCCATTTTTCGCGTGTCTCCATCTGAAGCTCCCTGCGCGCAGGAAGATGTCGGGAACGGCGCTCCGGACTCGGGAAGCCCAGCCCGCGCACGCCGACGAACCGGAATTGTCCGCCAAATCCGATGGTGCTCGCCAGCGTTGCGAGGCCAGCGGCGGCGATCCCCGGCCGGTGCGGGCCGGATCCTTGCTCCCGGCTGCGTTGTGAATTGCAAACGCCAGGCTTGCGGGGGCGGGTTCTTGCCGGAAGAATCGATTTCGGTGGCCACCACGGCAGGTCGCGATCCCCGGCCGACACATCGAAGCAAGGGGGCGAAAGGACTGGATGATCGACCTTCACGGACACTATCTTCCCTGGATGGGCGACGGCGCCAGCGGCCTCGACGAGGCGCTGTCGATGGTGCGCATGGCCGAGGCCGACGGGGTGCGGCTGGTCGTGCCGACCCCGACCATCGATCCCCGTCGTGCGCCCCCGCGGCGCGACGACCTGGAAAGGAAGTTCGCGGCCTTCGCGCAGCTCGTGCAGCGACGCGGCATCGGCCTGCGCCTGCGGCTGGGGGCCGAACTGGTCCACGGCCCGGGCGCCATCGACGCGATCGACCGCAACGAGGTGCCCTTTCTCGGCGAATGGGAAGGCCGCCCGGTGGTGCTCATGCGCTGGGCGGAGGACTTCATTCCGATCGGCGCGATCAGCGCCACCCAGGAAATGGCCGCGCGCGGCCTGCTGCCGATGCTCGCCCATCCCGAGCGGAATCCCGGCGTGGCGCGCGCGCCGTCCGCCCTCGAACTGTTCCTCCGCGACGGCTGCCTGGTGCAGGTCGATGCCGGCTCGGTGCTCGGCTGGCATGGCCCGGAGGTGCGCGACACGGCGTTTCGCCTGATCGAGGCCGGCATGGTCACCGTGCTCGCGAGCGGGGCGGCCGATACCGACACCCGCCCGCCGATGCTGCGCGCCGCGCGCGATGTCGTCGCCCAGCGCTTCGGCGAGGAGACCGCCCTGCGCCTGACCGAACTGAATCCCTCGCTGGTCCTTGCCGCGGATCTCGCGCACGA
>JBAYRO010000094.1:0-12386 GCA_041676645.1 Burkholderiaceae bacterium
CTCGAGGTCGTAGTGGACGCGGCGCATGGTTGGATCCTCCGGATCCATCGCGATCCTGAAGCCGACCGATTTCATCAGGCGCAGCATCCCGCGATTCTCACCGAGCACGAAGCCCTCGACCCGGCGCAGGCCCTTGACACGGGCCGCCTCGATGATCGCCTGCATCAGCTGGGTGCCGAGCCGCTTGCCCTGGAAGGCATCGTCGATCGCGATCGCGAACTCGCAGGTCTCGCCATCGGGATTGAGCAGGTAGCGCACCACCCCGATGATGCGTTCGGCGCCGGGCGGCTCGCCACCCGGCGCCGCGTCCTGCGGCCGGAGCACCGCGAGCAGGGCAAGCTCCCTGTGGTAGTCGACCTGGGTATAGCGAGCGAGCATGCGCGGCGTGAGTTCGCTCATCGTCGAGATGAAGCGGAAGTACCGGGATCGGTCTGACAGCCCCCGCACGAAGTGCTGCAACGCATTGCCGTCCTCGGGCCGGATCGGCCGCAGCTCGTACGGCTGGCCATCGGCGAGCTTCTGCATCCGGACCAGGTGGGCCGGATAGGGCAGGATCGCCATGTGCGAATAGCTGCCGGGTCGCTCCACCGGCCGCGGATCGAGCACGATGCGGGCATCGACCGCCACCGCGCCGCTGCCATCGAGGATGATCGGATTGATGTCCATCTCGAGCACCTGGGGCAGCTCGCAGACCATCTCCGACACGCGCACGAGAATCCGCTCGACCGCGAGCTGGGCCGCCGGCCAGGTTTCACGGCGGCGGGCGATTTCCTTGCCGATGCGGGTGCGGGCGATGACCCGGTCGGCAAGGAAGCGGTTCAGGGGCGCGAAGCCGATCGTCGAATCCCGGACCCGCTCGATGGCGGTACCACCCGAGCCGAAGGCAATGGTGGGACCGAAGACCGCATCGTGGACGACGCCGACATGGACTTCGAGGCCATCGCGCGACTGGATCATGCGCTGCACCGAGATGCCGTCGATCGACGCATCGGGCCGCAGTGCGCGCACGCGCTCGAGCATGCCGGCGAACTGCTGGCGCAGGTCGGCCTCACCGCGAATGTCGAGAACGACGCCACCGACTTCGCTCTTGTGCGAGATGTCGGGTGAACAGATCTTGAGCACGGCCGGATAGCCGATCCGGGCCGCATGCCCGACGGCCTCGTCCACATCGGCCGCGAGCAGGGTGCGGGTCAGCGGGACATGGAAGGCATCGAGCAGCGCCTTGGATTCGATCTCGGTGAGCACCTCGCGACCGCGCGCCACCGCATCGGCAACCAGCGCGCGCGCGCGCTCGAGATCCGGCGCCTGCAGGCCGGACAGCGAGCGCGCGACCTCCTGGAGCAGCAGCTGGTTCTGGTAGAAGGCCGAGACCGTGGCGAAGGCGTCGACCGCCGACTCGGGCGTGCTGAACGACGGCAGGCCGGCATCATCGAGGGTGTCCCGGTGGGGCATGACCCCAGCGCCTCCCGGCCAGCAGGTGAACACCGGCTTGCGCGCGCTGGCGCCGGCGGCGCCCACCGCCTCGGCGACGCCGGCCGAATCGACGCCGACCGCCGGCGAATGCACCACGAGGATGCCGTCGACGGCGGGATCGGCCGCGACGATGGCGATCGCCCGCTCATGCTCGGCCGGTGTCGCATCGATGCCGAGCACCAGCGGATTGGTGGGGACGATGCGAGGCAATTGCTCGCCGAGCGCCTCGAGCGTGCCGTCCGAGAAAGGGCCCATCCCGAGACCCTGGAAATGGACCTGGTCGGCGGTGATCATCGCCGGGCCGCTGCCATTGGAGATGATGGCGATGCGCCGGCCCAGCGGCCAGCGCGCCGACGCGAGATAGCGCGCCGAGGTGAACATCTGGGTGAACAGCTGCAGCTCGACCGCACCGACACGGCGCAGGGCGGCCGAGTAGATCGCGTCGGCGCCGACGATCGCGCCCGAATGGGTGCGCACCCGGCGCCCGGGCGGCGCGCGGCGCCCGCCCCGCAGGACCACCACCGGCTTCACGGTGGCGAGCGCGCGCATCGCGCTCATGAACTTGCGGGCGTCGTGCACGGCTTCGAGATAGAGGACGACCGACTTGGTACGGGTATCGTTGACGAGGAAATCGAGCACATCCGGCAGGTCGACATCGGCCTCGGCGCCCAGGGAGGCGACCAGCGAGAAGCCGATGAGCGTGCCCGCCGACCAGTCCATGATCGAGGCCGCCAGCGCACCGGACTGCGATACCAGGGCAACGTTGCCGGCCTCGGGCAGCGGGCCCAGCCGGCCGGCATTGAGGCCCAGCGCTGGCCGGGTGAATCCGAGAGTGGCCGGCCCGAGCAGGCGCAGGCCCTTCGCCCGCGCCAGTTCCCGCCAGCGTACGCGCTGGGCGGCGTCGCAGGGTGCTTCGAGCGCGACCGCGGCACCGGCGCCAAGGGCGGCGGCCAGTTCGATCGCCTCCCCGACCCGCTCACCGTCATCGACCCGGATCACGGCCAGCAGTCCGGTGCGCTCGTCCCCGCCGCCCGCCCCGCCGCCGGGCGGCGTAGCCGCGCCCCCGTGGGCGGCGTCGGCTCCCGCGGCCCGACGGGTCGATTCCGCGCGCCGCCGGGCCGGCCGTGCCCCGCGTGCGGGCAGGCGATGCACCGGAACCTCGCCGAAGGCCGAGCGCAAGCCATCGATGAGCGATGCGAACCAGGGATTGCGGCCGGGATCCGCTTCGCTGATCACGCAGACGGCGGCCGGTTCGAACAGCGGGCTGAGATAGTGGCGGCTGTCGTACATGGGATCAGTCGAGTCCGGCGAGCACGCGCACGTGGGTCTCGACGCAGCGCGCCAGCGCCGGAATCGCATAGCCTCCCTCGAGCATCGAGACGACCCGGCCGTCGCAGCAGGCCTCGGCGATCCCGACGATACGCCGGGTCAGCCATTCATAGTCCTCGTCGGCCCAGCCCATCTGGCTCATGTCGTCATCTCGATGCGCATCGAACCCGGCCGATACCACGATCAGCTGGGGATCGAACGAGAGCAGCGCGGGGATCCAGCGCTCGTCGACCGCCGCTCGCAACGCGCGCCCGTCCGAATAGGCCGGCAGCGGCACATTGCACATGTTCCGGCCCTTCGCGATCTCGCCATTGAAGGGATAGAGCCCGCTCTGGAAGGACGAGACCATCAGCACCCGCTCGTCGCCGGCGAGGATGTCCTCGGTGCCATTGCCATGATGGACGTCGAAATCGATCACCGCGACACGATCGATCCCGAACGTTTCGAGCGCATGACGGGTGGCGATCGCCACGTTGTTGAAGAAGCAGAAGCCCATCGCATGGTCGCGCTCGGCATGGTGGCCGGGAGGACGGACATTGCAGAAGGCACGGTCGACCTCGCCGCGCATCACCAGCTCCACGGCGAGCACCCCCGCCCCGGCCGCATGCAGCGCCGCGGTGAAGGTATGCGGATTCATCGCGGTATCCGGATCGACATGATGCAGGCCGCTGGCCGGCACCGCCGCCCGCATCTCCGCGAAATGACGCGCGGTGTGGGCCCGGATGATCTGCTCCTCGCTGGCGGCCGGCGCATCGAAGGCCTGCACGAAATCGAGCGTGCCTCGCAACAGGAGCCGGTCGGCGATCGCCGTGCTGCGCTCCGGGCACTCCGGATGATGGGCTCCCATCTCGTGGTCGAGCGAACTCGGGTGGCTGATGTAGGCGGCCTTCACTTCTGCTCCCAGGGGCGACCCGACGATCGTGCCGGGTCGGATAAACTGCCCGCTTTTCCGCGGAATCCGCAGCGATCCGATGGATCATCCCAGACTTTCGAAGCGAATGAGCGAACTCGGGCTGTGTTCGCGACGCGAAGCCGATGCCTGGATCGCGAACGGCTGGGTGCGGGTCGATGGCGAAGTGGTCGATGTCCTCGGCACCCGGGTCGCCCCCGGGGCCCACATCGAGATCGACGCGGCCGCCCGACACGAGCAGACCGGCAGGGTGACAATCCTGCTGCACAAGCCGGTCGGCTTCGTCTCGGGCCAGCCCGAACCGGGCTACCGGCCCGCGATCGAACTGATCGACGCACCGAACCGCTGGTCGGGCGACCGATCCCCGGTCCGCTTCGCCCCCGGCCAGCGCCGCGGCCTGGCCCCGGCGGGCCGGCTCGACATCGATTCCACCGGTCTCCTGGTGCTGACCCAGGACGGGCGCATCGCCCGGCTGCTGGTGGGCGGCGACGGCAGCATCGAAAAGGAATACCTGGTTCGCGTCCAGGGCCACATCGCCCCCGATGGCCTGCAGCGACTGCGCCACGGCCTGCGCCTCGATGGCGTCGAACTGCGGCCCGCCAAGGTGTCCTGGCAGAACGAAGACCAGTTGCGCTTCGTCCTGCGGGAGGGGCGCAAGCGCCAGATCCGGCGCATGTGCGAACTGGTCGGCCTGCGCGTGGTCGGCCTCAAGCGCGTGCGGATCGGCCGCATCGTCCTCGGCGCCCTGCCCCTCGGGCAATGGCGCTATCTGCATCAGGGCGAGCGCTTCTGACGCCGATGCATCGTTGGCCCCGCTGAGATCCATGGCTTCGCTTCCGCCACGCTCCCCCCGCTTCGATCCCGCCGAGCTCTCGCCCGCCTGGTTCGGCATGGTGATGGCCACCGGAATCGTCGCCATCGCCGCATGGCAACACGGCCTGCTCGTCCTGGCGCATGGCCTGTTCATGCTGAACATCGGCACGTACGCGCTGTTGTGGATTCTCCATCTCGCCCGGCTGCTGCGCCACCCCGCGAGCGTCGCGAACGACTTCAGCGACCATGTGCGCGGCCCGGGCTTCTTCACCGCGGTGGCGGCCTCCGGGGTGCTCGGCAGCGAGGCCCTGCTGCTCGCCGGAAGCCACACGGCCGCCCTGCTCCTGTGGCTGGTGGCGATCATCCTGTGGCTGCTGCTGACCTACGGCATTCTCACCGCGCTGATCATCAAGCGAACCAAGCCGACGCTCGGCGAGGGCATCCACGGCGGCTGGCTGCTGGCGGTGGTGGCCACCCAGTCGATCGCGGTGCTGGGCGCCCTGCTGGCGGCCCGCTCCGGAACGCCCTGGCGCCTGCAGTTCGACTTCCTCGCGCTGTCGATGTGGCTGTGCGGCGGCATGCTCTACATCTGGCTGGCAACGCTGATCCTTCATCGTTGCCTCTTCTTTCCGGCCGGCCCGGGCGACCTGACGCCACCCTACTGGATCGGCATGGGCGCCATGGCGATCTCGACGCTGGCCGGGACGCTGCTCGGCATCAACGCGATCGACGATCCGATCCTGCAGCCCCTGCGCCCCTTCATCAACGGCTTCACCCTGCTGTGCTGGGCCACGGGGACCTGGTGGATCCCGCTGCTGGTGGTGCTGTCGCTATGGCGGCATGTGCGCAGGCGCTTCCCGCTGCGCTCCGATCCACTCTACTGGAGCGCCGTCTTCCCGCTCGGCATGTATGCTGCCAGCACCTTCGAGATGGCCCGCGCCATGGAACTGGATTTCCTTGCCTGGATACCGGGCGTCTTCCTCGGCGCCGCGCTGCTCGCCTGGACAGCGGCCTTCATCGGCGTCCTGCGCGGCCTGGTGCGACGAATGGCCAGCCCGGATGCGGCCCGACCCTGAATGTCCATGGCACGGGCCCGGATATTGCAACTGGCCGCCGTCGGGGTCGTCATTCATTCATACCGCATACCTTGATTGAGGTATCAACAAACCTGCTCGACCGCAGAAACGGGCCTGCGGACACCCCGCTCGCTGGACAGTGAAGAAATACACGATCAACAAATGATCAACGACGCATTCTGAGGGACTGGCGGTCCCATCCCGCATTTCGAAGTCGGACGTCGACCGTCTCGTAGAGGAGCTCGAAACCATGAGAAGGAAAGCAAGTCACATCACCGTCGCAATGGCCATTCTCTTCGGCCTGGCCGCCTGCGGCGGCGGCGGATCCGGAGGCAGCCCAGCGGCCGGCGACGGTGATCCGACGCCCGGCGGACCGACGACACCCACGGATCCCGGCGCGCCCGATCCCGGCACTCCCGACCCTGGAACTCCCGACCCCGGGACCCCCGATCCCGGAGTTCCCACCAAGGCATGGAACGGCTTCCTGAAATCGACCGCGCAAGGCGCGACGGTCTGCCTCGACGAGAACCGCAACCTCGCCTGCGACGAAGGCGAGTACGCCACCACGGTGGTGCCCGATGGCAGCTACACGCTGAACGTGCCCGAGGACGCCGAGCCGACCGAGAGCATCCTCGTGGGCCAGTTCGCGGCGGACTCCCTGTATGGGGCGGCCGCTCACAACGACATGGTCCCGCCCGCGCCGTTCACCCTGGCGACACCGGCGACCGAAACCTCGCAGATGGGAGTGGTGAGCACCCTGGCAGCGATCCGCCTGAAGGATGACCCATCACTCAGCCCCGAGCAGGCGCTGGCGAACGCACGCAGCGATCTCCAGCTGCCCGCCGACCTCGCCGGCGTGGATCCGGCCGAAGTCGAACGCCTCGAAACCGCCGCCCTGCCGGCGCTGCGCCAGGCCGCCAACGGAATCTACCTGGCGGCCGGCTCGACCGACCTGGGCGCCGCCACCGCGGCGGCCGGACCGGCACTCGAGACGGTCATCGGAAAGTTCATCGACCCGAGCGTCCTGGCGCTGCAGAATCTCATCGGCGAGAAGACCCTGGTCTCGGAGGCCGTCTCCCTGGCGGCGCCGCAGGCCTGCCATGCCAAGCCGGTCGAGGTCATGCGCATCGATGTCGAGGATCCGACCGATTTCATCTTCGACGAAACCAAGCCCCTCAACGGCAAAGAGCCTTACCGTGACGCGACGATTCGCGTTGATGCGGGAGAGGCATACCCCGATGGCTTCGAGGCACTCATCGAGATCCGGGGCCGAGGCAATACCACCTGGAACCATCCAGACTACATCAAGAAGCCCTTCCGACTCCGCCTGCCCAAGCCGGGCGGAGAGATCCTCGGCATGCCGGCCGCCCGCAACTGGGTGCTGCTGTCCAACCATTCCGACAAGTCGGGGTTGCGCAATGCGCTCGCCTTCTGCCTCGGCAAGCAGATGAACCTGCGCTTCGCCCAGCCGACGGAATTCGTCGAGCTGTACCTCAATGGCGAATACCAGGGTGTCTACCAGTTCACCACCCATACCGAGGCGCATGAGAACCGCGTCGACATCGGTCCGCTCTGGCCGGAGGAAGACGAGTTCACAGCCAATGCCGGCTACCTGCTGGAGATGGACGCCCGAGCACCGGAGGAAGACGAAGTCTGGTTCGAGAGCGCCGGCGAAGAGGGCAACGCTTTCCGGCCGCAACGCCCCTACGCCATCAAGTCCGACACGGTGGACGAGCCGCATGATCCGGCCACGATCGACGCGCAGAACGCGTACCGGATGGCGATCAAGGCCGAAATCGATGCAATGGAAGCCGCCTTCAATCATCAGGACCCCGAGCAACGAGTTGCGGCGGCTGCCCCGCTGGTGGACATGGAGGAAATGGTCGACTTCTACCTGATCAACGAGCTGATGCGTAACAGCGATGCCTTCTGGTCGAGCACCTACCTGCACCGCCCGAGCAACGGCAAGATCATGTTCGGTCCGCTCTGGGACTTCGACCTGTCGGCCGGCAACGATGACAGCGCCGAAAACCCGAGTGCCATACGCTGGTGCCCGCAGGGCTGGTTCGTGCGCTGGGTGAGCAGCGACTATGTCGAGCCGATGCTCCTTGACCCGGAGTTCCAGGAGCTCTTGCTGACGCGCTGGGCCTACATGGAAAGCCGGCTTCCCGCGCTCTGGAGCTACATCGACCAGGCCAGCGCCAACATGGAGGAAGCGCAGGGGCGCAACTTCACGATCGGCAAGGGGGATCTCACCCAGACCGTGTGGCCGAACTACACCGTCTTCCCCACCTACGGGCAGGAGGTTGACTATCTCAAGCAGTGGCTCCAGGCGCGGGCAGCCTGGATCGGCGATCGGATCGACTCGCCCGACACGGGGACTCCGGGTTGCGCTGCCTGGGCAGCGGACCCCCGCTGGGCTCCCTACATCGTCGCCGAGTAAGCGTCCGGCATGCGCTGTTGCCCTCCAGCCGAAGGGGCAACAGCGCCTGCAACTTCCCTTCAGCGCTACCCGTCACCCGGCGGGTAGCGCATCGTCCTTTGCCCTGACCAGGGCGTGCAGCACCCGGTTCACGGGCGTTGCGATCCCCAGCCGCTCACCCTCGCGCAGCACATAGCCATTGATGAAGTCGATCTCGCTGCGGCGTCCACGGGCAACATCCTGCGCAGTGCTCGAGCGTTGCGCCGGCATGGTGTCGGCAATCGCCAGGGTGTCCGCCAAGATGCTCCCGGGCAGTGTCGCGCCGCTGGCCTTGCATACCGCCTGGCATTCGCCGATGACGTCCGTCATGATCTCGCGGAAGCCGGGCCTTGCCAGCAGTTCCCCATAGGGCAGTTGCGTCAGTGCGGACAGGGCATTGTAGGCGCAGTTGACCGTCAGCTTGGCCCACAGCGCATCCTGGACGCTTGCGGTGACGCGCGTCTTCACGCCGGCTTCGCTCAGCAGGCGCGCGGCTTCCTCGCTGCCGGCCGACGGGCCGATGACGAGTTCTCCCCGGCCATGGTGGACGACATGCCCCGGCCCGCCCATCTCGGTGGCGACGTAGACCACGGCGGGCACCGCCTCGCGCCCGAGCACCGCGGTCAGTCGCTCGGCGTTGCCCACGCCGTTCTGCAGGCAGAGCACGGTGGGATCGGCCGCGAGATGGGGTTTCATCGCGGCGCCGGCCGATTCGGTATCGCCGGACTTCACGCAGAAGAGCACCAGGCCCGCACCGGTGATCGCCTGCGCGGAATCACTGGCCGACAGAGGTAGGAAGCCGTCGAAATCCTTCGACTGCAGGCGCAGTCCGCGTTCATTGACGGCTTCGACCAGGGCGGGCCGCCCGATCAGGACGACTTCATGACCGGCCTGGTGCAGCCGGGCGCCGTAGTAGCACCCCACTGCGCCAGCTCCCATTACAGCAATCTTCATGACATCTCCACAGAATGATCAGTGATCGGCCAGGCGCGCGGAGCCCACGACATGGATGCCGGGCTGCGGTTCGATGGCCGCCTCGAGCAATGCCTGGGCGATTCGCGGCGCCGGGTTGATGCGCCAGCGCTTCGGCAGCAGCGGACCCGCGCGTGCGAGCGCCAGCGCCGCCAGCCGCTCGCCGCGGCGGAATTCCTCGCGCTCGCCGCCGATCAGGCCCGGGCGCACGAAGCTGAGCGAGGCAAAGCCTTCGGCCGTGAGCGCCTGCTCCAGTTCCCCCTTGACCCGGTTGTAGAAGAAGCGCGAACCGGCGTCCGCGCCCATGGCGGAGTTCAGCACATAGGTGGGCGTGTCGTGCGCATGCGCGAGCCGTGCCACGGCCAGCGGATAGTCGTGATCGACCCGTCGAAACGCATCGCGCGAACCCGCCGTGCGCATCGTGGTCCCGAGGGTGCAGATGACGGCATCGGCGCGCCACCACTCGGCCTGCTCGGGAAGGCGATCGAAATCCACCAGCGGCGCCGACAGTTTCGGATGGCCGCGCAAGGTGCGGCGGGTGGGCGCCACGACCGCGCGGACCCTGGGATCGGCCAGCGCCCGCTCCAGGACATGGCTGCCCACCAGGCCCGTGGCGCCGACCAGGAGCAGCTTCACCGTGTCCGCCATGGTCGGCTCGGGATCAGGCGTGGGCAAGCCGCTGCACCGACTCGCCCACCGGTACATCACCCCGGGTCAGCTCAACGATGATCCGGTTCACCGCGGGCCGTTCGACGAGTTCGACGAGCGTGGCGGCGACATCGTCGCGCGTCACTTCGCCGTAGGGAATGGCCAGGCCGGTGCGCACCCGGCCGCTGCCGGGATCGTCGCGCAGCGTGCCCGGGCGCAGGATGACCCAGTCGAGATCGGTCTCGGCCAGGTGCACGTCGGCGAGCTTCTTCACCGCCATGTAGTTCTCGAACGTGGATGATGCGGCGGGCTTGCCGCGACCGGCTTCAGGAAACGCCGATACCAGCAGGAAGCGCCGGATGCCGGCCTGCCGGGCGGCGGCAACCGCGAGCTCGAGGCCGCGGCCATCGATCGCATTGGTCATCTCCGGCCCACCCTTGCCGCCGGCGCCGGCCGAGAACACCACCACGTCGCTGCCGGCCATCAGTGCGGCCAGCCCGTCGACATCGAGCTCGAGCAGGTTGCCGGCCACCGGCGTGGCGCCCAGCGCCCGCAATTCGACGGCCTGCTCGGGATGGCGATGCAATGCGCGGGGCTCATGGCCGCGCGATGCCAGTTGGCCTGCGAGGCGGCGGCCGACCTTGCCCGCGCCACCGACGATGAAGATCTTGCTCATGGACATCCTCTTTCGCGATCAGGAAGGGCGCAGGGCAAGCCCTGCCATGGATGCGGGTGCAGGGCTATGATAGGTCGCAAGCAACCAGGCACGCCCATCGCATGAGCACACCGCCCCAGGACTCCCGTCCCGAACCGGACGTCGACAAGAGCATCCAGCCCTACACCGGTCCGGCCGGCGGCTGGGGGGCGCTGCGCGCGGTCGCCCGGGCGATTCGCGAGCAGATGTCGCCGGCGCGTTCGGCCGGGGCGCTGCGCCGGGTGAACCAGCCGGCGGGCTTCGACTGCCCCGGTTGCGCCTGGCCCGATCCGCGCCATACCTCCTCGTTCGAGTTCTGCGAGAACGGCGCCAAGGCGGTGGCCTGGGAAGCTACCTCCCGACGCGCGACACCCGGGTTCTTCGCAGGCCACACACTGTCCGAACTCTGGGAATGGTCCGACCACGCGCTCGAGAACGAGGGCCGCCTCAGCCATCCGATGGCCTACGACGCGGAGCAGGACAAATACCTGCCGATCACCTGGGAGGATGCGGCGGCGCGCATCGGGGCCGCGCTGCGCGAGTTGCCCGATCCGACCATGGCCGAGTTCTACACATCGGGGCGCGCTTCCAACGAGGCCGCGTTCCTGTACCAGCTCTTCGTGCGCGAGTACGGCTGCAACAACTTCCCCGACTGCGCGAACCTGTGCCACGAAGCCACCAGCGTCGGCCTGCCGCCCTCGATCGGCGTGGGCAAGGGCACCGTATCGCTCGACGACTTCGAGCATGCCGATGCCGTGTTCTGCATCGGCCACAATCCCGGCACCAACCACCCCCGGATGCTGGGCACCTTGCGCGAGGTGTCGCTGCGCGGGGTGCCGATCGTGGTGCTCAACCCGCTGCCCGAGCGCGGGCTGGAACGCTTCACTTCGCCGCAGCAAGCGGCGGAGATGCTGACCGGTCGCTCGGTGCCGATCGCCTCGACCTACTTCAAGCCGAAGATCGGCGGCGATGTGGCGGTGTTCAAGGGCATCATGAAGGCCCTGCTCGAAGCCGATGCGGCGGACCTGGCGGCGGGCGGATCGGGCCTGCTCGATCGCCCCTTCATCGCCGGGCACACGAACGGCTTCGAACCGCTGGCGGCCGACCTGCGGGCCACGCCCTGGAACGGCATCGAGGAGCGCTCCGGCCTGACCCGCGCCGACATCGAGTCGCTCGCCGACATCTATGCCCGGGCCGAGCGGGTGATCGTCTGCTACGGCATGGGCCTGACCCAGCATCGCCACGGCACCGAGAACGTGCAGCAGCTGGCCAACCTGCTGCTCCTGCGCGGCAACATCGGCAAGCCCGGCGCCGGCATCTGCCCCCTGCGCGGGCACTCCAATGTCCAGGGCGACCGTACCGTGGGCATCACCGAGAAGCCCAATGCCGCCCTGCTCGAAGGCATCCGGCGCACCTACGGCTTCGAGCCGCCGGCGGAGCACGGCCACGATGCCGTCGCTGCCGTGCAGGCGATCGCCGCCGGCGAATCGAAGGCGCTGGTCTGCCTGGGGGGCAATCTCGCGGTGGCGATGTCCGATCCGCAGGCGACCTTCGCCGCGATGCGCAAGCTCGACCTGGCGGTGCATATCGCCACCAAGCTCAATCGCTCGCACCTGATCCCCGCGCGGCAGTCCTTCCTGTTGCCCTGCCTCGGGCGCACCGAACTCGACATGCAGGCGAGCGGACCGCAGTCGGTGACGGTGGAGGACTCGATGTCGATGGTGCATGCTTCCCAGGGCCGGCTGATGCCGCCTTCGGAGCACCTGCGCTCCGAACCTGCGATCGTCGCGCTGCTGGCGCGCGCCACCCTGCCCGACTCCAGGGTGGACTGGGAAGCCATGGTGGCCGACTACGACCGGATTCGCGACGGCATCGAATCGGTGTTCCCGATCTTCGCCGGCTACAACGAACGCATCCGCAACCCCGGCGGCTTCTGGCTGGAGAATCCGGCCACGCACCGGCGCTGGAACACCCCGGACGGCAAGGCGCACTTCCTGCTCGCCTCGGCCC
>JBAYRO010000095.1:0-12075 GCA_041676645.1 Burkholderiaceae bacterium
GAAGTCCGCAACGGCCAGATCGTCGTCGCCCGGATCGGCGACGAGGTCACCGTCAAGCGCTGGCGCCGGCAGGGAACCCAGGTCCAGCTGCTGCCCGAGAACCCCGAGTTCGAACCCATCCTGCTCGATGCCCGGCACGACCAGTTCGCGCTCGAAGGGCTCGGGGTGGGCCTGCTGCGCGCGGGCCGCGGCCTGTAGCAGCGCGAAGCCGCGCACGACGAAGCCGCATGGACATGAAAGCTCCCCTCGCGCACCCGGCGGTATGGCGGGCCGGGCAACTCGGCCATGGCGCCGTGCGGGCGCTGGGCAGCCAGCACCCCGGGCTCGATGCCGAGCTGCCGGGCCATGGCTGGCCCCTGGGCATGCTCACCGAACTCATCTGCCGTGAGGCCGGCATCGGCGAGCTACGCCTGCTGGTGCCGGTATTGCGCCAGCTCACCCGCGAACGCCGGATCGTCGTCCTCCTCGGGCCGCCCCTGGTGCCCTATGCTCCCGCCCTGGCCGGCTTCGGCATCGAGCTCGACCATCTCATCGTCGTCGACGCCCATAATCCCGCCGACCGCCTGTGGGCGATCGAGCAGACCTTGCGCAGCGAGAGCTTCGGCGCGCTGCTGGCCTGGCTGCCATCCGGGGCGCATGCCCGCCCCGAGCATCTGCGCCGGCTGCAGTCCGCCGCGCAGGGCGCCGCGGGCCCGGTGTTCCTGTTCCGCGATCTCTCCGCCCAGCAGGAATCCTCCCCGGCGCCGCTGCGGCTGCTGCTGCTGCCCCTGCCCGCCGACCGGCTTTCGGTCCGGATCCTCAAGCGGCGCGGTCCGGTACTCGGTCATTCCCTGGCCATCGAGCTCCCCCGCCCGGACAGCGCCCTGCCACTGCGCCATCGCCCGGCCGAAGCGCCGGCGCAACTCCCGTCGACAGTCCATGCCCGGGGCGCCACGCCCGCCGGGCCGAGCCGGCGCGACGGCGCCCTGCTCAACTAGGGCCGCAACGGTCCAAAGGGCTCCCGGCCCGGTTGCCTGTACCCGATGCTGTGGCTCGCACTGCACTTTCCCGACCTGCCCCTGGAGGTCTTCGAACGCACGGCGCCAGGATCGTCCGGCGGCGACGACATCGCGCCCATCCCGCTTGCGCTCTGCGACCATCGCGACATCCTGCTCGCCGATGCCCGGGCATCGGCCGTCGGGATCGCTCCCGGCATGCGCCGGGCCAGCGCCCTGGCCTTGCTGCCCTCCTTGCGGCTCATCGAGCGCGATCCGGTGCGCGAACGCCGGGCGCTCGACAGCCTGGGTAGCTGGGCGCTGCAGTTCACTCCCTCGGTCGCCTTTCCCGAAGCGCCGGCGACACGCGCCGAACGCCACCCTCGGGCAGCGCCATGGCAAGCCGCCGGGCTGCTGCTCGAGATCGAACCCAGCCTGCGACTGTTCGGCGGCCCTCGGGCCCTGCTCGCCCGGATCCGCACCGACCTGGCCCTGCTCGGTTACCGGGCCACATCCGCCGTCGCGCCCACCGCGACCGGCGCCTGGCTGCTCGCCCGGCACCGCGACGGCATCCGGGTCCGTTCCCCCGAATCGCTGCGCCGGCAGCTCGATGCCTTGCCGGTGGCCCTGCTCGCCGCCGCCCGCCCCCACCTGGCCACGCTCGACGCGATCGGCGTCCATCGCCTCGCCGATCTCGACCCCCTGCCCAGGGCGGGCATCGGCCGCCGATTCGGTCCGGCCCTGCTCGAGGAAATCGATCGGGCCCGGGGCTTGCGTCCCGAAGCCCATGCTTGGCTACGGGCCCCGGCCGAATTCACCAGCCGGCTCGAACTGCTGGCCAGGCTCGACGAGATCGAGCCCCTGCTGTTCGCCGCCCGTCGCCTGCTCGGCGAACTGGCCGCCTGGCTGGCGGCCCGACAGGCGGCGACGCTCGGCTTCGTCCTGAGCCTGCGCCACGACGACGGCAGCGACACCCGGATCGGGATCCGGCTCGCCGATCCGGGACGCGAGGCCGACCGGCTCCTGGGCGTACTGCGGGAACGACTGGGCGGTCACCGCCTGCGCGCCCCGGTCGATGTCCTCGAGCTGGAATGCACCGAGATCCTGCCGCTGCCGGGCGACAGCGCCAGCCTGCTGCCTTCGGCGACCAGCGCACGGCAAGGCCTCGGCCGCCTGCTGGAAAGGCTGCAGGCCCGGCTCGGACGCGAGCAGGTACGGCGCCTGCACCTCGTCGCCGACCACCGGCCCGAAGTCGCCTGGCGCAGCAGCACGCTCGAACGGCTGCCCGATGCCGGCCCGGGCCCGCAGGCATCGACCGACATGTCCGAGCCCGGCCTGCTGCCCCGTCCGCTATGGCTGCTGCGCGATCCGCTGCGGCTTCATGAGCGCAACGACCAGCCCTGCTGGGACACACCGCTGGCCCTGATCGCCGGACCGGAGCGGATCGAGACCGGCTGGTGGGACCAGGCGCTGGTGCAACGCGACTACTTCATCGCCGAAGACAGCCGTCACATCCTGTACTGGATCTACCGCGAACGCTCGGCGACCGCCGGCGCGTCACCGGGATGGTTCCTGCAGGGACGATTCGGCTAGGACGATTCTTCGGCCAGGCGAAGGATTCCGCCGGGCCGGACCGCGGGCCGGGCCGGACCGCGGGCCGGTTTCGCCTCAGCGAAACCGGTTTTCCCGGGCCTCGCGCTCACTCTGGCATTTCGTGCAGCGCGATGCCAGCGGCTGCGCCCGCAGGCGCTCGATGGGGATGTCGGCGTCGCACTCGGCGCACACGCCATAGCTGCCTTCCTCGATTCGCGCCAGCGTGCGCTCGATCGCGCCGAGTTCGCTCTGGTCGCGCTGGGCCTCGCCCGCATCGACCTCGCTTTCGGCCGCGGCAAAGCTGCGGTCCCCCGAATCGCCGCGTGCCCCGGCATCGCGCGCTTCGTCGGTCGCCTCGTCGAGCTTCGACTCCATTTCCTTGCGCAAGGCGACCGCGCGCTCGCGCAGTTGCATCGCCAGTTCCTGGCGCTCGGCCTCACTCAAGCTCATTGACCCACCCCCAATCGTTCTTCGAACCACATATCCATTCAGACGCCCAGTATAGGCCAGACGAGGCGCTACGCCGGCCCCCGCCGAGCCGGACGCGCTCCCGGATGGCATGTGATTCAGTCGACGGGCGCGATCCGGTCGACCGAATCGGTGATCAGGCCGTCGAGTCCGAGCTCGCGCAGCCGTTGCGCCTCGGCCGGGTCGTTCACCGTATAGCAGAGCAGCCGCAGCCCCGCCTCGTGCGCAGCCTGCAGCAAGGCGGCATCGGCCGCCCGCCAGTCGACGTGCAGGGAAACGCATCCGAGGGCGAGGGCCTGCGCGATGCAATCGGCGGGCGGCCGGCCGAACAGCAGTCCGCGCGGCAGCTCCGGCGCCGTCTGGCGGGCCGCCGCGAGGACATCGGTCGAAAAGGAGGACAGCAGCGGCGGCGGTTCGACCCCGGCCCAGCACCGGATCGCCGCCAGCGCCGCCGCCACTCCGGTCTCGACCTCGCGGCCCCGCACGGACTTGATCTCGATGTTGGCGAACCCGCCGCGCTCGAGCAGCCAGTCGGCCGCCCGGTCGAGGTCCGGCACCCGCTCGCCGGCCATCGAGGCCGAATGCCAGTAGCCCGCGTCGAGCCCGGAGATTTCCTCCCAGGACCGGTTCGCAAGCGGCCCGACACCGTCGGTGGTGCGCTCGAGGGTATCGTCGTGCATGAGGACGACCTTGCCATCGGCCGTGAGCCTGATGTCGAACTCGAACATCCGGTAGCCGTGCTGCCAGCCCGTGCGCAGGGCCACGATGGTGTTCTCGGGCGCCAGCCGCCCGGCGCCACGATGCGCGATGAACCGCGGATACGGCCAGCTCGCAAGCGTGATTCCGGGTTTTTTCATCGAAAGATGCGATTAATGGAAGGAACCCAGCGCAACGCTCAGTCTTTCATCAGGTCCGGGAAGCGCGCTTCCCGCTTCTCCATGAAGTGCGCCACGCCTTCCTTGAAATCGGGGCGCCCGAAGCTCGCCTCCATCGCCGCATCGGCGATCGACATCGCTTCCGGGAATCCCTGCACCAGGGCGGCGTAGACCTGCGCCTTGATCACCGCCAGCGAACGCGGCGACACCGTATCGGCCAGCATCCGCGCGTAGTCCATGGTCGCCGTCTCGAAACCGGCATCGTCGTGGACCTGGTTCACCAGGCCCATCCGCAAGGCTTCGTCGGCGCCGAACTTCCGGCTGCTCATCAGCAGGTCGAGCGCATTGGCATGGCCGACCAGGCGCGGCAGCAGCCAGCTCGAGCCATGTTCGGCGATGAGTCCGCGCTGGGAGAAGGAAGTGGTGAAGCGCGCCCCGGCGGCGGCGAGGCGGACATCGGCGTAGAGGGCGAGGACCAGCCCGAGGCCGGCCGCCGGGCCGTTGATCGCGGCGATGACCGGCTTCGGGCATTCGAGCAGGTAGGTGAAGCGGCCTTCGTAGAGCTTGTCGAGCGCCGGGCCGAACGGATTGCTCACCGCCGCCGGCGGGGCCGCCGCGGCCTTGCCGCCATCCCCGCCCTGGGCGCTGATGCCCGAGAGCAGGTTCATGTCGGCGCCGGCGCAGAAACCGCGCCCCGCGCCGGTCAGCACGATGACCCGCACCGCCGGGTCGGCGGCAGCCTCGGCCACCATCCGGCGCAGCTCGACCTGCATCGAACGGGTGATCGCGTTGAGCTTGTCGGGGCGATTGAAAACGATCCGCGCGATGCGCTCGCGGACTTCATAGAGGATCTCGGCTTCTTCGGCCATGACATGTCTCCTGGATCTTCGGCAATGGATCGCCATGAGGATACCGGAGCGCGGCACCGGTCGCAGCCGTCCGCCGCATCGCGACGGCATCGACGACCTGGTCGAGAGCCTATTTGCCGAGCTCGCCGCAGGCGCGGCTGGGCGCGAGCCGCGCCTGGCCGGGCCGGTAGTGCGCCTGCAGGCCCGCGCTGGTATCGACCGGCAACACGCCCACGCAATCGCCGGGGAGCACCGACAGGCCGCTGGCGGGTCCGAGCGCGAGCTGGACCCGCTCCCCGGTCTGGGTCAGCAGGATCGCTTCGCCGGGGGAATCACCACCGCCCGCCAGGGCGCGCAGCGCGATGCCGATCGGCCCGAGGGCGTCGAACACCGGCGAGCCGACCATCGATACCGGAGCCTCGATCCGTTCCACGCG
Organism: Burkholderiaceae bacterium; assembly: GCA_041676645.1. Classification (GTDB taxonomy): domain Bacteria; phylum Pseudomonadota; class Gammaproteobacteria; order Burkholderiales; family Burkholderiaceae_E; genus JAMLIN01. The sequence continues at coordinate 5,195 of JBAYRO010000095.1, forward strand.
CGCGACGACCAGCGGCGCCTCGCCGGGCGCGGGCGATTCGTTCGAGGCGCAGCCGGCGAGCGCCGCGGCGGCGAAGAGAAGGAGGCTCCGGATCATGTGGGCTGGTCGACCGGGTCACGACCGCCGGGGAGGCGGCAACCGGAAGCATCCTAGACCCGATGCACGCCTGCGGCAGTGATGTCCGGCACGATGGTGGACATGCACCGACGGGTGGCAGGCGGCCGGAACCGCCGTTGCCCGGCGGCCGACGGGCGGTTCAGCGCGGCGCGCCGACCAGCTCGATGTCGGGGATGCGGCGCGAGAGATCGACACTGTTCGCGCTGGCGCGCAGGGCTTCGATGACGATCGGCAAGGGTTCGGTCCAGACTTCGGGCAGGTTGCCTTCGCCCGCGTCGAGCGCCTGGCGGGCGAAGCGCTCGACCGGCGGACTGAATTCGCCCCCGCCCAGGCCATCGGCGCCGCGACTCGGATCGAGCCGGTACCAGCCGTGCCGGGACAGCCGCGCCGCGGCCAGGCCGTGCAGACCGAAGCGACCCGGGTCGTCCCGGCAGGCCAGGCGCTGGTAGCACAGGCCCGCCGCGACCCGATTGGCCCGCAACAAGGCGGCCAGCAGGTGGGTTCTCGCGAAACCGCATCCCGAGCCGGTACCGAGGACTTCGGAAGCGCTGACGGCCAGCGGAGCATCGGGGGCGGGCTCGCGCACCGCATCGCGGACGAACTCGAAGCTGCGCTTGATGAGCGCGCTCTCGGAAGTACAGGCCACCGCGAGTTCGCGTGCCTTGCGCATGATGCGCGGATCCTGCCAGTCGATGATGGCGCAGCAGTGCAGGTAGTCGGACATGCGTGGAGACTAGTGCAGCTTCGAAGCCCGGGCGAGTCGCGTTACAAGCGCTCACAGCGCCATTGTAAGGCGTCGGGCCGCGAGGCCAGCGTGGCGCTGTGCTAACGTCCGCGACAGGAAAGCGGCAAGCCTCCCGGGCGCGCACCGGGACGACACGACAACCGGCATGAGGAGACAGGCATGAAATGGCGAATCGGCGAAGTCACCGTCACCAAGATCGTCGAGATGGAGGTCGCCGGCGGCACCCGTTTCATCCTGCCCCAGGCGAGTCGTGAAGCGGTGCTGCCCTACCAGTGGATGCGCCCGCACTTCATGACCGAGGAAGGCCGGCTCATCATGAGCATCCATGCGCTGGTGATCGAGACGCCGCAACGGCGGATCATCGTCGACACCTGCCTGGGCAACGACAAGCAGGGACGCGAGGTCCCCGGCTGGAACGGGCTGCAGACCGATTTCCTCGCGCGACTGGCGGCGGCGGGCCATCCGCGCGAATCGATCGACACCGTGATGTGCACCCACCTGCATGTCGACCATGTCGGCTGGAACACCATGCTCGTCGACGGCAGATGGGTGCCGACCTTCCCGCAGGCCCGCTATCTCATGGGTCGCATCGAATTCGACTACTGGACCGGGCAGCACGAGAACGTCGAGGCATCGCCGCTCTACGAGGATTCGATCGCACCGGTGTTCGAGGCCGGCCTCGTCGACCTGGTCGACACCGACAGCCGGATCTGCGACGAGGTCCGGCTGGTGCCGACGACCGGCCACACTCCGGGCCATGTCAGCGTGCGGATCGACTCCGGCGGCGAGTCGGCGCTGATCACCGGGGATTTCATCCATCATCCCTGCCAGCTCGCGCGCCCGGACTGGGCCGCCACCGTCGACCATGACCAGGCGGCCTCGACCGCGACCCGGCGACGCATGTTCGAGGAACTGGCCGGCTCACCGGTGCTGGTGATCGGCACCCATTTCGCCGGCGCGACCGCCGGGCGCATCGTCCGCGACGGCGATGCCTGGCGCCTGCAGGTCTGACCGCAACAAGGCCATGCGCCCGAAGGCGAACCCAGGCGACTCAGCGAACGTAGAGCACGCGCATGGCGCGAGTCGCGCCGCCGACCGAATCCAGGATCCGGACCGTCGTCTCGCGCGGCGTGAAGCCCTCGGGCAGGGGTATGCTGCCGCGCAGGTGCACATAGGTGGGTAATGTCACCTCGATCGGATCGAGGGTGACATGGGTTTCGGCGCCGCTGGCGCGCGCGCCGGCGACCACGAACTGCATCACTCCCTGGTAGGGCTTCGCGCCGGGCTTCTCGCGCGTGACGACGACGTGGTAGTCGAGCTTGCCCCCGACCATGGTGAAGCGGGCCGCGCGGATCTCGGTGGGCCCGCCCCGCGGATCGGGCGGCAGGGCCTCGACGAAGAGGTCGATGTCCTGCTGCAGCCCCTCGACGGAACCACGGCTCTGGGCGAGCTGTTCGGTCAGGGTCTTGCCTTCGGCGAGCGCCCCCTCGAGTTGCCGGGTGGTGGCGGCGAGTTCGTCCTGCAGGCGCTGGCGCTCCGATTCGGTCTGGTCGAGCGTGGCCTGCAGCCGCTGCGATTCGGCGGCCGTCAGGCGCTGCGGACCGTATTCTTCCTGCATGTAGAGCAGGCCCCCGACGCCGATCAGGATGCCCAGCAGCAGGATCAGCAGCCAGCGCGGAATCTTCCAGGATCGTCCGCGCCGGTAGCCGTGCGGTTCGAAGACAACGGGTTTGGATCGTCCGAACATAGCCGACTATTCTACGTTGCACATTTCGCCGGCTGGCCAGTGCAGTGTGGCAATCGCGACGAATCCACCGGCGCCGCCGACTCGCCACGCCAGCGGACCGGGCCCCGGCCAGGCTTCAGTTCGCGGGCGGCCCGGCGATGGCGGCCAGTGCCTCGGCGACCGGCGCGGCGGTTTGCGGGCGCACCACCCGATCGATCTCGCGACCATCGCGCAGGAATACCAGCGTCGGCCAGAGCTTGACGCCGAACGAGCGGCCGAGCCGCTTCTCGCGGGCATCGGCGAGCTTCAGGTGGGCGACGCCCGCATGATCGGCGAACGCCTCGGCGATATGGGGCTGGGCGGCCCGGCAATGGCCGCACCAGTCGTTGCCGAACTCGAGGACCATCGGCCCGCGGGCCGCGTCGATCTCGGCACGGTCGGGCTGATCGTCGCGATAGGTGTCGCTCATCTCAGCTCCCGGCGGCGGCAGGCCGGGGCTGGAGCACCGCCATCGTGATCCGCGAGATGCAGGTGAGTTCACCGGCGTCGTTGCGCAGCTCGATGTGCCAGACATGGGTCGAGCGCCCGATGTGGATCGGCCGGGTGATGCCGGTCACCCAGCCCGAGGTGGTTCCCTTGAGATGGTTGGCGTTGATCTCGAGGCCGACGACCTGGTGGCCCGGCGCGGCGGCGAAGGCCGCGCCGCAGGAGCCGAGGGTTTCGGCGAGCAGCACCGAGACGCCGCCATGGAGCAGGCCGGCCGGTTGCCGGGTGCGCTCGTCGACCGGTATCCGGGCCCTGATGAAGTCGTCACCGACCTCGAGGAATTCGAGGCCGACGCGCTCGGCGGCGGTGCCGTGATGGGAGGAGGTCAGGGCTTCGGTCGAGATCGCTTGTTTCCAGATGCTCATGCATGCGCTCCGGTCGATTGTCGCAGCCGGCGGCCGCGAGCCATCGGGCAAGTCTGCCAGAGACTGCCCGGTTCGCGCTCGCGGCCGGCCCACGCGCATCGATCGTCCGGGGCGGCCGTGCCGGTCGGCGGAACCCGGCCGGTGACGATCCTTGCTGGCCAATGTGCATGCCTGTTCCAAGGAGTTTTCCATGACGTCCATCGACCCACTCGTGCGCGACTGGCCCGAGGAATCGCGGGAGGCCGCCGGCCTCGTGGCCGACAAGTATGGCGAGCCTCAGGAAGCCACCCCCACCCAGCTGACCTGGCACCGACCCGGGCCCTGGAAGCGGATCGTTGCCACCCGGGAATATTTTCCGCACGACTTTCCGGTGCCGCATGTCGATGCGGTGGAATCGTTCATCGACTACCGGGTGCCCCCCGACAAGGTCTCGGCGCTCGCCGAGTTCGACGGCAGCATCATCGTCGAGCGGACCGCCGGCGAGGTCTCGGCCCGCTGCCATGACGAGGAAGCCAATTTCCTTGCCCTGAACCTCATGCACGACATCGTGAACGGGACCAGGAATGTCCAGGAAGCGCGGGCGTACTACGCCAGGGAGTTCGCGGACTACCGTCGCGGCAAGCCGACCCCGTACATGGAGCGCCTGCGCTTCGAGACCGGCGGCGACACGCGCGATCCGGACGAGCGGGTGCTCTCGGACGAAGAGCTGGCCGCCGCGGCGCGGGAAGGCAGGCAGCGTTCATAGGGCGGCCGTCGCCAGGCTTGTCGCCCCGGTGTCGATAACTGTATATTCATACAGTATCTAGGCCTGCCCGGCTCGCCGGAGCCGGGCAGCGCCTCCCCGACACCTGCGGTACAGGCCTTCCAATGCTCGCCCCCTACGCCGAGCTGCATTGCATCTCGAATTTCTCGTTCCTGCGCGGCGCGTCTCATCCCGAGGAACTCGTCGACCGGGCGCGGGAACTCGGTTATGCAGCGCTCGCGATCACCGATGAATGCTCCCTCGCCGGCGTCGTGCGCGCCCACCTGCACGCCCGCGGCAGCGACCTGCGCCTGCTGGTGGGCGCCGAGTTCTCGCTGCGCGACATCTGGCCACGCCAAGCGCCCGGCCCTGCCCGGCCTGCCCGACCGGCCCGGCCCGATGCCCCATGCCGGCCCGATGCCGCATGCCGGTCCGAGCATGATGCCCGCCTGGTCCTGCTCGCGACCGACCGCCAAGGCTACGGAAACCTCTCCGAACTCATCACCCGCGCCCGGATGCGGGCGCCCAAGGGCAGCTACCGGCTCGAGGCGGCCGATCTTGCCGATGGCATCCCGGGCTGCCTCGCCCTGCTCGTTCCCGAAGCGGCGGCGCTGGTCGATCCCGCCGCGCGGGAACGCCTGCTCGCACAGTCCCGCTTCGTGCGCGAAGGCTTCGGGCAGCGCGGCCGCCTCGCCGTCGAGTTGCTCACCCGCGGCCATGACACCGCCTTGCTCGCCATGCTGCGGGGCATTGCCCGCCAGACCGGCCTGGCGCTGGTCGCCGCCGGCGATGTCCAGTACCACCGCCGTTCCCGCAAGAGCCTGCACGACACCCTTGCCGCGATCCGCCTGGGCCGGCCGATCGCCGAATGCGGCCTCGCGCTGGCGCCGAACGCCGAACAGCACCTGCGCAGCCGGCTGCGGCTCGCCCAACGCCATCCCCCCGAGCTGCTCGAGGAAACCCTCCGGCTCGCCGATGCCTGTCGCTTCTCCCTCGAGGAGCTGCGCTACGAATACCCCGAGGAGATCATCCCGGCCGGCAGGACACCCGCCGGCTGGCTGCGCGAGCTCACCTACGCGGGCGCGCGACGCCGCTATCCCGCGGGCCTGCCGGCAGCGGTCGGCAAGCAGATCGAGCATGAACTCGCGCTGGTGGCGGAGCTGCGCTACGAACCCTATTTCCTGACCGTCGCCGACATCGTGTCCTTCGCCCGCGAGCGCGGCATCCTCTGCCAGGGTCGCGGCTCGGCGGCGAACTCCGCGATCTGCTATTGCCTGGGCATCACCGAGGTCGACCCGGCGCACAGCAGCCTCCTGTTCGAGCGCTTCATCAGCCGCGAGCGCAACGAGCCGCCCGATATCGACGTCGACTTCGAGCACCAGCGCCGCGAGGAGATCATCCAGTACCTGTACGCGAAGTACGGCCGCCACCGCGCCGCGCTGACCGCCACCGTGATCAGCTACCGGCCACGCTCGGCATTGCGCGATGTCGGGCGCGCGCTCGGCATCGATGCGCAGCGGCTCGACCTGATGGCGCGCTCGCACCAGTGGTGGGACGGCCACGGAGTGAAGCCCGAGCGGCTCGCCGAGATCGGCTTCGACCCCGGCTCGCCGGTGGTGCAGCACTGGATGCGGATGGTGAACACCCTGATCCGCTTTCCGCGCCACCTGTCGCAACACACCGGCGGCTTCGTGATCGCGCGCGACCGCCTCGACCGGCTGGTGCCGATCGAGAACGCCGCCATGGCCGAGCGCAGCGTCATCCAGTGGGACAAGGACGACCTCGATGCGCTCGGCCTGCTCAAGGTCGACGTGCTCGCGCTCGGCATGCTGAGCGCGATCCGCCGGGCGCTGGAGTTCATCAACCTGCGCCGCACCGGAAATCGGGCCGGGCGTCTGCCCTGCGGTCGGCTCGAACCCTTCCGGATGCAGGACATTCCGGCCGGCGACGCACCGACCTACGACATGATCTGCAGGGCCGACACCATCGGCGTCTTCCAGATCGAGTCGCGAGCCCAGATGAGCATGTTGCCGCGCCTGCGACCGCGCGAGTTCTACGATCTCGTCGTGCAGGTCGCGATCGTGCGGCCCGGTCCGATCCAGGGCGACATGGTGCATCCCTACCTGCGCCGTCGCCAGGACCGCAACGAGGTCGACTACCCGCGCGAGGAGATCCGCCCGGCGCTCGAGCGCACCCTGGGCATACCGATCTTCCAGGAGCAGGTCATGCAGGTCGCGATCATCGCCGCCGGCTTCACGCCCGGGGAAGCCGACCAGTTGCGCCGGACGATGGGAACCTGGAAGCGCAAGGGCGGGCTCGGCCCGCTGCAGCAACGGCTCCTGGACGGCATGCTCGCGCGCGGCTATCCACGCGATTTCGCCGAGCGCATCATCCGGCAGATCCAAGGCTTCGGCGAATACGGCTTTCCCGAAAGCCATGCGGCGGGCTTCGCCCAGCTCGCCTATGTCAGCAGCTGGATCAAGTGCCATGAACCCGCCGCCTTCCTCGCCGCGATGCTCGACAGCCAGCCGATGGGCTTCTATGCGCCGGCGCAGCTGGTGCGCGATGCGCGCGAGCACGGCGTCGAAGTCCGCGGCGTCGACGTGCTGGCGAGCGAAGCGGGCAGCACCCTCGAGGAAC
>JBAYRO010000096.1:0-11960 GCA_041676645.1 Burkholderiaceae bacterium
GGCGAACAGGCGCTCGACGACGCCGAGATGGAACATGTGCGTGCGACCCTGACGCGACTGCTCGATGCCCATGATCCCTACCCCGGCGTCGTGCTCGATCGCCACTGGAACGTGGTGCTCGCCAACCGGGCCGCCACTGCGTTGACCGCCCTGCTGCCGGAATTCCTGCGCAGCCCGGCGCTGAACCTGTTTCGCGCCAGCCTGCATCCCGAGGGCTTCGCCGCGCACACCCGGAATTTCGACCAGTGGGGCAACTATATGCTGGGCGCCCTGGAGCGGCTGGCCGCCGCCAATCGCGATGCGGCGAGCTTCGAGCTGCTCGACGAGATTCGTGACTACCCCGGGATCGAATCCCTGTCGGGAATCGCCGATGCCGATGCGCCGGGTGCCGGCCTGCTCGTGCCCTGCGTGCTCGAGATCGACGGCGTGGAGCTCTCGATGTTCACCACCCTGACGACCTTCGGCACGCCGCGCGACATCACCCTCGAGGAACTCTGCGTCGAGCTGTTCTACCCCGCCGACGCCGCCACCGAAGCGGCTTTCCGGGGCACACCGTAATCCGGCGCAGGGGCCCCCCGGGCGAGTTCATGACATGATCGCTGATCGGCGCGACCGCTGCGCCGCCTCGACCATGGACCACCCAACGACCCGATGACTTCCGGTGGCGACGATTCGCGCGCAGCGCTGCGCATCGCCATGGCGCTCTCGCTGGCGGCCGCGGTGTCGCTCGGGCTGGCCCGATTCTCCTACGCGCTGCTGCTGGCGCCGATGCACGAGGATCTCGGCTGGAGCTATCTGACGGCCGGCGCCATGAACACGGTCAACGCCGGCGGATACCTGCTGGGCGCGCTGCTCGCGCCGCGCTGGCTGGCCCGCTTCGACGCTCGCGCGGCGCTGCTGGCCGGCAGCATCGGAGCCGCGATCACCCTGGCCGCGCACGGCGCGGTATCGAGCGACGCGGCGCTCTATCTGCTGCGCTTCGCCACGGGGGTCGCGAGCGCGGCGGCCTTCGTCTCCGGCGGACTGCTGGCGGCGCGGACCGCGGCGACGCGCCCGCAGGCCGCCGGCCTGATCCTCGGCATCTACTACGGCGGCACCGGCCTGGGCATCGTCGCATCGGCACTGCTGGTACCGCCCCTGGTCGCGCTGCCCACGATGCAGGGCTGGCGCTGGGCCTGGGTCGCGCTCGGTATCGCGGCGATCGCCAGCACCGCGCTGATCGCGGCCGGCACACGCGGGCTGCCGTCGGGACCGGCGCGCACGGACGGCCATTCGCCGTTCGAGTGGAGGCCCTTCCTGCCCGGCCTGGCCGCCTACTTCCTGTTCGGGCTCGGCTATATCGGCTACATGACCTTCGTGGTCACGCTGCTGCGCGAGCAGCAGATCGCGAACACCCAGATCGTGGTGTTCTTCATCCTCCTCGGCATGGGCGTGCTTGCCTCCTCCTGGCTGTGGGCGGGGCTGTTGCAGCGCTGCCGCGGCGGCGAGGCCCTCGCGCTGCTCAACGGGCTGCTGGCCGTGGCGACCGTGCTGCCGGTGTTCGCCTCGCATCCACTGGCGGTCCATGCGTCGGGCCTGCTGTTCGGCGCCGTGTTCCTCTCGGTGGTCGCGTCGACCACGGCCCTGGTCCGGCACAACCTGCCTGCCACGCTATGGCCCGGAGGCATCGCGGCCTTCACCATCGTCTTCGCGGCCGGACAGATCATCGGGCCCAGCGCGGTCGGCTGGATCGCCGACGGTCCGGGCGGACTGTCCCTCGGGCTGGCGTGCTCCGCGCTGGTGCTCGCCGCGGGCGCGGCCTGCGCCTGGCTCCAGAAGCCCCGTGCGGCGCCGTCGCGCTGACCGGCCCGCCCGGGGATTCCTAATCGGAGTGCGCGCGCGGATCGAGTTGCGCCGCCGCCGGAGAGCTCTCGTTCACGGGTACGAAGGGCTCGCGGTCGGCCACCGGCACCGGCGGCTCGATCCGCATCCGCCAGGCGCAGAACAACGCGAGCACCGCGCATAGAAAAGCCATCGTGATCGGGAACGAACCGGGACCGTACGCACGCATCATGATGCCCATCGCCATCGGTGCGACGATCGCACCGATGCCATGCACCAGCAGCAAGCCCTTGGTCGCCTCGAGCGAATCGCCGGCGGCGAAACGCTCCTGGGTCTGGGCCACCGACAGACCGTAGATCGCGAAGCCAGCCGCGCCGAAGCCGAAGGTGGCCATCGGCAGGTTCTGCGGCATCCTCTCGCCGATCGTCCAGACTCCGACCATGGCCAGGCCCGCCACGATCGCGATGGCGATCAGCACGATGCGCCGGTCGGTGCGACTCGACAGCCAGCCGATCGGTGTCTGGAAGACGGCGCCACCCAGCACCGCCGCCGCGATCGCTATCGCGACCTCGCTCGGGGCAGCGCCGACGCCCACCGCGTACACGGCCGCCAGGGACCAGAAGCCACCGGTCACCATGCCGGAAACGAGCCCGCCGGCGAAGCCGGTCGGTGAGGTCCGGTAGATCACGAGGACGCGCACGCTTGCCGATTCGACTCGCGCCGGTTCGACCACCGGGGTCAACGCGATGGGCACCAGGCCCAGGCAGAACAGGCCCGCGGCGATCGCGAAGAGCGTGACCTCCTCGATCGGGTAGAGGTCGACCAGCGCCTGGCCCGCTGCCATGCCGAGCATGTTCATCGTCATGTAGGCGGCGAGCACCCGGCCGCGCGCCGCGCCCGCATGGGTGCCGAGCCAGCTCTCGATCACCATGTAGATGCCGACGAGGCCGATGCCGTTGACCACGCGCAGCGCGAACCAGGGCACCGGTTGCACATAGAGCGCATAGGCGATCGATACGGCCGCGGTCAGGGCGGCGAAGGCGGCGAAGGCGCGTACGAAGCCCACCCGGCGAATGATCGGCGGGCAGATCCAGTAGCCCGCGACGAAGCCGACGAAATAGCCCGCCATGACGATGCCGGTCCGTGCCGAATCGAAAGCCTCGTAGGCGGCGCGCAGGCCGAGCGCGGTGCCGAGCAACCCCGAACCGGCAAGCAGGATGGCCATGCCGATCAGCAAGGTGGAAACCGAACGAATCATTCTCGGGGAATCGGGAACTCGGGTTGGCGACGACGGATCGGGACCTGCGCTGGGCGACCCCGATGCCGGGCCCGGATGACATTACACCATGCCTGTGAAGCCCGGTGCCTGCCCGCCGATGCGGCTGCCCACGGGCCCCGAGACGACCTCGATGCCGACGCCCACCTGGCGCCGAAGCTCATCGACATGGGAGATGATGCCGATGGTGCGCCCCTGGGCGCGCAGGTCGAGCAGGGCACGCATCGCGAGATCGAGCGCCTCGGAATCGAGACTCCCGAAACCCTCGTCGACGAAGAGGGTTTCCAGTCGGATCCCGCCGGCATGGGCTCCCACCACATCGGACAGGCCGAGCGCGAGAGCGAGCGCGGCGAGGAAGCCTTCGCCCCCCGAAAGCGTGCCGACCGCGCGGGGCCGGCCGGTATCGTCGTCGAACACCTCGATGTCCAGCCCCTGGGCGCTGCGCTTGTCGCCGACCTCCTCGCGCCGGCGCAGCCAGTAGCGGCCACGACTCATGGCACGCAGGCGCTGGCTCGCCTGGACGAGGACTTCGTCGAGCAGGGTCGCGAGCACATAGCGCTGGAAGGTGAGCCGACGCTCGTTGCGGCCGCCCGCGAGATCGGCAAGCCGGCCGACCCGGGCGAAATCGCGTTCGAGTCGGCTCGCCGCCGCGGCGGTCTCCGCAAGCCGCGCCGCCAGCCGGGTGTCTTCCTCGAGGCGCAGCTCCGCCCGCGTACGGGCGGCGACCAGCGCCTGCAGTTCGACGCGCAGCTGCGCCAGCGCCTGCTGCGCAGCCTCGGCGTCGGGACGTTCGCGCCCCGCGATGCCGGCCGCCGCGCGCGCCAGCCGCTCGCGGGCGCCGGCCATCGCCTGTTCATGGCCGGCCACGAGGCGATCGAGCCCGGCGAGTTCGGCCACCGGCAGCATCGCCTCGACGCAGGCTCGCTCATCGGCGAAGCCGGCAACGGCGCACTCATGCAGGAAACCTTGCTGCGCGGCATCGGATTCGCCGGTGGCGACGACCACGGCCCGCCGGGCCCCCTCGGCCGCAGCGGCCGCCACCGCCATCGCCTGGTTCGCCGCCCGCGCCGCCTCGTCGGCACGCCGCAGGCCGGTGTCATGATCCTCGATCGCCATGGCGAGCTGGTCGAGGCGGGCGCGCAGGCGCTGGGGATCGCGCCACGGCTCCGGGATGCGATCGAGGCGCTCGGCCAGCCGCGCCTGCGCTGCGGCCGCCGTCTCGCGGGCTTCCTGTTCGGTGAGTCCGAGCGCGTCGAGCTGGCCGCGCCCGGCGGCGATGGCATCGCGCAGCGTCGCGAGTCGTTCGCGCTGGACCGCGAGTTCGTCGGCGGCGCGCCGGGCGGCGGCGAGCTCCGCCTCGCATCCGGCGAGCCCGGCGGCCTGGGCCACGGTGTCGCCGCCCGCGACGGCCTGCTCGCGCTCCTCCACCCGGCTTCGGGCCACCGCCGCATCGGCCTGGGCGGTCGCGAGCATTCGCGCCGCTTCGGCATCGGCCTCCAGGGACTGTTGCAGCGCCTCCGCGGCCTGTTCGAAGCGGTCGTCGGCGCCATCGCCGCCCGCCGGCATCGAGGCCGGGGCGGGATGCGAAGCGCTGCCGCAGACCGGGCAGGGATCGCCTTCGGCAAGGGTCGCGGCCAGCGCGCCGGCGCGCGCCCCACGCCATGCGGCGAAGGCTCGTTCATGGGCATCGCGCGCCGCCAGCAGGGTCGCGGCGGCGCGTTCGCGCGCCGCCCTCGCCTGCCCGCTGCGCTGGGCCGCTGCGCCGGCGTCGGCGCGGGCCCGCGCCAGCGAAGCCATGGCGTCCGCCGCCAGGCGGGCGTGCTCGACGGCGGCCCGGCAGGCATCGACCCGGGCGGCCTGCGCGGCCAGGGCCTCGACCCGGCCGGCCAGGGCCGTTGCAGTGGCTTCGTCCGCGGCGAACCGGGTCGCCCGGACCTCGCGCGCCCTGGCCGCCTCGGCCAGGGCCGCCGTCGCCGCCCCTGCCCGCCGCCGCGCCGCGTCGAGGTCGTCCTGCTCCTTGGCGATCGCCATCAGACCACGTCGTTCCTCGCGCTGGCGATCGACGCCGGCTTCCTCGGCACGCCGACGCCGCCATTCGTCCTGGCAACGCTCGCGAGTCGCGGCGGCGCTGGCGGATGCCGCTTCGCAGCCTTCGAGCTCGGTACCGGCCGCGGCCAGCCGCGCCCGGGCATCGACGAGCCGCTGGTAGCTCGCCGCCGCGCCGGCGGCCCGGCGGGCGGCATCGCGCCGCTCGCGGATCGACCGGGTCCGGGCGCCATCGGCCATCAGGGCTTCGAGCGCTTCGGCGGACGCGGCATGTTCATCGAAGCGGGCGGCCAGGGCGCGGGCCGCCTCGAGCGCCGCCAGCGCCGCGGCCTCGCGCTGCGCGAGTCGCTCATGCTGCAGCGACAGTCCGGCCAGCGCCTCGCGGGCTTCATCGATCGCGACGGCCAGCGTTGCGGCGGTATCGAGGCCGCGCTGGGCGAGCAGGGTCGCCGATACCTCGGTGGCGCGTGCGTACTGCTCGCGCAGCACCGCGGCCTGCCGGGCGAGATCCTCCTGCAGGCGACGATGAACGCCGGTCGCGAACAGCGTCTCGAGGATCTGCTCGCGTCGGTTCGAGTCGGCCGTGAGCACCTCGCGGAAACGTCCTTGCGGCAGGAGCACGACCTGGCGGAACTGCTCGAGATCGAGGCCCACGAGCCGGCGCACTTCACGATCGACATCGGCGGGCCGCGCGGCGAGCGCGTGCCAGGAGCCGTTGCGCCAGTGCGAGAGCTCGGCGCGGGCGGGCTCGGTGGCGAAGCCGCTCCTGGCCCGGCGGCTCGGGCGCTGCTGCTCGGGGGAGCGACGGACCCGATAGCGCCCGGCGCCGAGAATGAATTCGAAGGCGACCTCGGTGGGCTGGTCGACGGGCGCATGATGACTGCGCATCTGCACCGCCCGCCGCTCCCCGCCGGCGCTGTCGCCATAGAGCGCCACGCAGATCGCATCGAGGATGCTCGACTTGCCGGCGCCGGTGGGACCGTGGATGAGAAACAGGGGATCGTCGCCGAGCAGGGTGAAATCCACCTTCTCGCAGCCGGCGAAGGGCCCGAAGGCCTGCATCGTGAGCGCGACCGGTTTCATGGCTCCGCCTCGCGCTCCTCCCGCTCGAGGGCGGCGATCCGTTCGGCGACGAAAGCGCGGTCGGATTCGTCCAGGGGTTCGCCGGCCAGATCGGCGACGAAGCTGCCGAAAAGATCGATGAGCTCGATGCGGGCATGCCGTGTCGCCGCCGCCGGCCCGCCCGCCGCGACGACCAGCGGACGCTCGATCGCGAGCGCGTTCGGATGGACGGCGCGCAGGCGGGGCATGGCATCGAGCAGCGCACCGGTATCGGTGAGGCGGCAGAGGAGATAGTCGTCGCGACGAGGATCCTGCGGGGCCGCCGCGAGCAGCTCGGCGAGCCGCCCTTCGATGATGCGCAGGTCGCGCGGCGCCGGCAGCGGCAGGGATTCGGCCCGGACCGCCCCGGCGCCATCGAGCTCGACGAGCGTCGCGCCCTTGATGTGCGAGGCCTCCGAGAACGAGTACTTCATGAGCGAGCCGGCGTAGCGGATCGCCTCGCGACCGACCCGCTGCGGCCGATGCAGGTGGCCCAGGGCGACGTAATGGGCATCGTCGAACACCGCCGCCGGGACGCTGGCGGCGGTGCCCACCACCAGCGGGCGCTCGGATTCGCTGTCGATCCCGCCGGCGACGAAGGCATGCGCCATCACGACCAGGCGGCGGGCCGGGTCGCGGACCCGCCGTACCGCCGCCATCTGCGCGGCCAGCACCGCCGCATGGTCGGGGATGTCGGCATCGGCCCCGAGGACGTTGCGCATCATCGGCGGCTCCGCATAGGGCAGCGCGAAGATCTCGACCTCGCCGGCGGCATCGGCAAGCACCGAGGCGCCCGGCGTGGCGACCGGCACCGCTTCGACCCGCAGGCCGGCGCCCGCCATCAGGCGGGCGCCGAAGGACAGGCGGTCGGGGCCGTCGTGGTTGCCGGCGATCAGGAACACCGGCGTGCGCAGGTCGGCGACGATCCGGGTCAGGGTTTCGTCGAGCAGGCGCACCGCATCGGCCGGCGGAATCGAGCGGTCGTAGATGTCGCCGGCGACCAGCACCGCATCGGGCCGCGTGTCGCGCACCATCCGGACCAGCTCGTCGAGCACCGCGGCCTGGTCGTCGAGCAGCGATCGGCCGTGGAAGACCCGGCCGAGGTGCCAGTCGGCGGTATGCAGCAGGCGCAAGTCGAAACCTCGAGGATGGCGATGGAAAGGAAGCGGGAGGCACCGAGTCTGCCATGCGCCGGGCTCAGGGTCCGAGCCCGGCCGCGCGGGCGCCGTTGCCGCGGGCGCCGTTCCTTTCAGAGAAAGCGATCGAGCAGGCGCCGGCTGCCGGCATCGAGGCGGTCGATGTCGTCGACCCGGAACTGGATGCCATGGCGATCGGCGATCAGCAAGGACCGGCGCCCGAGGCGGCGGATGTCCTCCTCCGCGCGCAGGGTCAGGCTCGCCTCGCCCCTGTCGGTCACCAGCTGCCATTCGCTGGGGGTCACGAATGTCGAGACCGAGAGGATCCGCTCGATCCGGGGCATGATCTCGCGCTCGGCCAGCGCGGTCGCCAGCACGTCCCGCGAGGCCGGATCGAGCTGCGCCGGCGTTTCGATCCAGCAGACTTCCCGGCCATCGCGACCGACCAGGGAAACGCCTTCGTCCGGCGCCGTGAGCGGAAACGCCCGGATCGCGGTGACATCGTCCAGCACCGAGCCATCGGCCCGGCGCAGGCTGAGCCGGCCATGGGCATCGAAGGCCAGGGTGACGGCGCCCCCGTGCGCATCGGGCGAACCGCCGTTCATGATGCCGTCTTCCCGGACGCTGGCGCGGGGAGCTGCTCGGTGGCCGGCGCGAACTGGGCCGCGGCCAGCCGGGCCTGCGCTTCATGGAGCCGGAAATAGGCGCCGCGCGCCGCCAGCAGGTCCTCGTGCCGCCCTTCCTCGACAACCCGCCCGCGGTCGAGCACCACCAGGCGATCGGCCTGGCGCAGCGTCGAGAGCCGGTGGGCGATCGCGATCGTGGTGCGGCCCCGAACGAGGTTGTCCAGTGCGCGCTGGATTTCCTGCTCGGTCTCGGTGTCCACCGATGCGGTCGCCTCGTCGAGGATCAGGATCCGCGGATCGATGAGCAGCGCCCGGGCGATCGCGATCCGCTGGCGCTCGCCCCCGGACAGCGACTGGCCACGTTCGCCCACCAGGGAGTCGTAGCCCTGGGGCAGGCGCAGGATGAAGTCGTGCGCATGGGCCGCCCGCGCGGCGGCGACGATCTCGGCCCGGGTGGCGCCCGGCCGCCCGTAGGCGATGTTCTCCGCCACGGTTCCGAAGAACAGGAACGACTCTTGCAGGACGAGGCCGATATGCCGCCGATAATCCGCGACGCCGAGGTCCCGAATATCCGTGCCGTCGAGCCGGACCACCCCCGTCACAGGGTCCTGAAAGCGCAGGATCAGGTTCACCAGCGTGCTCTTGCCCGAACCGCTGTGACCGACCAGCCCGATCATCTCCCCGGGTTCGACCCGCAGGTCGATGTCGTGGAGCACCAGCCTGTTGCCATAGCGAAAGCCCACGCCCTGCAGCTCGATGCGGCCGTCGACCCGGGCGAGCGGCCTGGGATCGGCCGGCTCGGGGACGCTCGAGACATGGTCGAGAATATCGAAGATGCGCTTGGCGCCGGCGGCCGCCTTCTGGGTCACCGAGACGATCCGGCTCATGCTGTCGAGCCGAGTGTAGAAGCGACCGATGTAGGCGAGAAATGCGGTCAGCACCCCCACGCTGATGCGGTCGTGGGCGATCTGCCAGATTCCGAAGCCCCAGACCACGAGCAGCCCGATCTCGGTGAGCAGGGTGACGGTCGGCGCGAACAGCGACCACGTCCGGTTGAGCCGGTCGTTGACCTGCAGGTTGTGCTGGTTGGCGGCCCGGAAGCGCCCCGATTCATGCGCTTCCTGGGCGAAGGCCTTGACCACCCGCACGCCGGGAATGGTATCGGCGAGCACGCTGGTGACTTCGGCCCAGACCCGGTCGATCTTCTCGAAACCGGTGCGCAGGCGTTCGCGCACCAGGTGGATGAGCCAGACGATGAAGGGCAGCGGCAACAGGGTGGCCAGCGCCAGCGACGGATCGATCGACATCAGGATGACCGCGGTCATGAGGATCATGAGCACGTCGGTGGCGAAATCCAGCAGATGCAGCGAAAGGAAAACATTGATCCGGTCGGTTTCGGAACCGATCCGGGCGATCAGGTCGCCGGTGCGCTTGCCGCCGAAGAAATCGACCGACAGCGAGAGCAGGTGGTCGTAGGCCGCCTGGCGCAGGTCGACGCCGATCCGTTCGCTCACCAGCGCCAGGATGTAGGTACGGGCCCAGCCCAGGCCCCAGGCAAGAAGTGCCGCCGCCAGCAGGCCACCGAGGTACATGCCGACGAGCCCGGGATCGATCGGCTGGCCGTTCTGGAACGGGATCAGCACATCGTCCATCAGCGGCATCGTCAGGTAGGGCGGCACCAGGGTGGCGGCGGTCGAGGCCAGGGTCAGGACGAAGCCGATGGCGAGCGAACCGCGGTAGGGCCGGGCGAAACGCCAGAGACGGAACAGGGTCCAGGTCGCCGGCGCGGTGTCCTGGGTCGGCTCCGTGGCATCGCAGGCCGGGCACGGCGCGCCGGGGTAGGCAAGGCTCGCGCCACAGTCGGCGCACCGCGGACCCGGCTCGGGCTCGTGCTCGATACCGGCAAGCTGGCGGCGGGCAAGCTCGGTGAATTCGGCCGCCTGCTCCTGGCGGCGCATCAGGTAGCGCCAGCGGCCGATGCGCGCGTCGGGCGCATGCAGCTCGAGCGTCCCGACCCCGCCATGGTCGGACAGGCGCAGGCGCAGTTCGGGTCCGAGTTCGATCTCGCTCCACTGGCCGGCCGCATCGCCGCGGGCGAGGAACCGGCGATCGGTCAGCACCAGGCGGCCCGGGGCGAAGCGCCCGGCCGGATCGAAATCGGTCTCGAGCAGCCCCAGCACCCGTTCGCCGGAGGCGAGCGGCGGCTCGATCGAAGGTCGGTCGTCCAGAATCACAATCTCCGTCGGGAGCTCGCGGCGAGGTCGGGTGGGAGGCGGAAATGCCGGAACGCCGCTTCCTGCAGCTTTTCCGCCACTGCGGTAAGCTGTGCCCGATCCGCGAGATTACCCCAGCCAAAGCCAAATGCCGAAGCGGCCCACCCGGGCCCCACCCGAGCTGACGGCGCCTTTTCCTTACACCGGACTGAACCGAGACGCGCCGACGGCTGGGGCGTGCGCTCGCGTCCGGACAAGGCCAAGAAAATGAAACTGCCCCCACGCTCACGTCGTTCGCTTCGACCGGCAGGGCGCCATTGACATGAACAAGACGATAGAGATCGTGAGCATCCGCCATGTGCGCGGCCCCAACATGTGGACCTACTGGTCCGTGCTCGAGGCGATCGTCGACATCCACGATCTCGAGGATTTTCCATCGAACCTGATCGACGGCCTGCCCGAGCGGCTCTCGGCCTGGGTGCCGACGCTCGTCGAGCATCGCTGCAGCATCGGCGAGCGCGGCGGCTTCCTCCAGCGCCTGCGCGACGGCACCTGGCCCGGCCACATCCTCGAGCACCTGAGCCTCGAGCTTCTCGAACTGGCCGGCGTAGCCGCCGGTTTCGGCCGGGCCCGGGAAACCTCGCGGCGCGGTGTCTACAAGGTGGTGATCGGATCGGCGCCGCCAGCGGTCGCCGAGGCCGCCCTGCGGGAAGCGCGCGAGCTCCTGATGGCCGCCATCGAGGACCGCCCCTTCGATGTCGACGAAGCGGTCGAGCGGCTGCGGCAGCTCGCCGACCGACACTGCCTCGGGCCGAGCACGGCCTGCATCGTCGATGCCGCCGTCGCCCGCCGCATCCCGACGATCCGGATGAACGACGGCAACCTGGTGCAGATCGGCCACGGCGCGAACCAGCGCCGGATCTGGACCGCCGAGACCGACCGGACCAGCGCCATCGCCGAAACCATCTCCCGTGACAAGGACCTCAGCAAGCGGCTGCTGGCGAGCTGCGGGGTTCCGGTGCCCGAGGGCCGGCTCGTCAGCGATGTCGGCGAAGCCTGGGAAGCGGCCGAAGCGATCGGCCTGCCGGTGGTGGTCAAGCCGGTCGACGGCAACCACGGCCGGGGCGTGTTCACCTGCCTGGACAAGCGCGACGAGATCGAAGCCGCCTGGCGGGTCGCGGCCGAGGAAGGCAGTGGCGTCATCATCGAGCGCTTCGTACCGGGCAACGAGCACCGCCTGCTGGTGGTGGGAGACCGGGTCGTGGCTGCCGCCCGCGGCGAGACCGCCAGCGTCGTCGGCGATGGCCGCGGCACGGTGCTCGAGCTGATCGCGGCGCAGCTCAATTCGGATCCGCGCCGTGGCCACACCGAGAATCATCCCCTCAACCCGGTCGGTATCGATTCGCCCGCCCGGCTCGAACTCCTGCGCCAGGGGCTCGCTCCCGAATCGGTGCCCGCCGCCGGGCGCGAGGTCCTGATCCAGCGCAACGGCAACGTCGCCTTCGATGTCACCGACCGGATCCATCCGGAGGTCGCACGGGTGGCGGCACTCGCCGCCCGCGTGATCGGGCTGGACATCGCCGGCATCGACCTGGTCGTCGCCGACATCGGCAAACCACTCGCCGAGCAGGCCGGCGCGATCGTCGAAGTCAACGCGGGCCCGGGCCTGCTGATGCACCTGCGCCCGGCCGAAGGCACGCCGCGCCCGGTCGGCGAGGCCATCGTCGAACACCTGTTCGCC
>JBAYRO010000097.1:0-11862 GCA_041676645.1 Burkholderiaceae bacterium
ACCTACAACCACTGGCTCGAGAACATCCAGGACTGGTGCGTCTCGCGCCAGCTCTGGTGGGGCCACCAGATCCCGGCCTGGTACAAGGCCGATGCCGACGGCGCCCCCATCGAGGACGGCACCGTGTTCGTGGCGCGCGACGAGGACGCGGCCGCCGCGCTGGCGCGGGCCGCGGGCTGGACCGGTCCGCTCGCGCGCGACCCCGACGTGCTCGACACCTGGTTCTCGTCGGCGCTCGTGCCCTTCTCCTCGCTGATCGACCCGGACCAGCCCTTCGTCGATGGCCGCGCGAAGCTGCTGCCCGAGCTCGACCAGTACCTGCCTTCCTCGGTGCTCGTCACCGGCTTCGACATCATCTTCTTCTGGGTCGCGCGCATGGTCATGATGACCGGGGCGTTCACCGATACCGTGCCCTTTCGCGATGTCTACGTCCATGCGCTGGTGCGCGACGGCGAGGGCCAGAAGATGTCGAAGTCCAAGGGCAACACCCTCGACCCGATCGACCTCGTCGACGGCATCGACCTCGATGCCCTGGTTGCCAAGCGCACGTCCGGCCTGATGAACCCGCGCCAGGCCGAATCGATCGCGAAGAAGACCCGGCGCGAATTCCCCCAGGGCATCCCGGCCTTCGGGGCCGACGCGATGCGCTTCACCTTCGCGTCGCTCGCCACCCCGGGGCGCAACATCAACTTCGACCTGAGCCGCTGCGAGGGCTACCGCAACTTCTGCAACAAGCTCTGGAACGCCACCCGCTTCGTGCTCATGAACTGCGAAGGCCATGATTGCGGGTTCGCCCAGGATGCCGCGGCCGATCGCACGCCCGCCGGTCGTCCCGGGTTTTCGCCGGCCGACCGCTGGATCGTCTCGCGCCTGTCCCGGGTCGCCGGGGAAATCGAAGCCCACTACGCCGACTATCGCTTCGATCTCGTCGCGCGGGCGATCTACGAATTCATCTGGAACGAGTACTGCGACTGGTACCTGGAAGTCGCCAAGGTCCAGCTCGCCGACGCCGACGAGGCACGCCGGCGCGCCACCCGGCGGACCCTGCTGCAAGTGCTCGAGGCGACGCTGCGCCTGGCCCATCCCCTAATCCCGTTCATCACCGAGGAGCTCTGGCAGAAGGTCGCGCCGCTCGCGCATCGCTATGGCGAGCGTGGTGAACAGGTGCTCGTCGGCGCCGAGCTCGAGGCGGCGCGCAACGAGAAGCGCCACTCCATCATGACCCAGCCCGCCCCGCTGGGCGAGCCGGAGCGCATCGACGAAGCCGCCGAAGCCTGGGTCGCCGGGCTGCGTGCCGTCGTCGACGCCTGCCGGGCCTTGCGCGGCGAGATGGGCCTGTCGCCGGCGCAGCGCCTGCCGCTGGTGGCCGAGGGGGACGCCGGCCAGCTGGGCGCCTGGGCGCCTTATCTCAAGGCGCTGGCGCGCCTCTCCGAAGTCGAGCTGGTCGATGCCCTGCCGACCGATTCGTATGCGCCGGTGCAGATCGTCGGCCAGTCGCGCCTGATGCTGCGCGTGGAGATCGACATCGCCGCCGAGCGCGAACGCCTCGGGCGCGAGATCGCGCGGGTCGACGGCGAGATCGCCCGGGCCGGCGCCAAGCTCGGCAACCCGAAGTTCGCCGAACGGGCGCCGGCCGCCATCGTCGCGCAAGAGCGCGAGCGGCTCGCCGGCTTCGAATCACTGCGCGCCAAGCTGGCCGAGCAGTTGCAGCGCCTCGGCTAGCGCGCCGGGGCGGCGCCCCGGGGCGGGCACCCGGTTTGCTGGCCCTGCCTCGTCGGCCCGCCAGCCGGGCCTGTCCGAGGATCCCCACATGCCGATGCGTCGCCTTCCCCGCTTCGCCGCCTGCCTTGCCGTCGCGCTCCTGGCCACCGCCTGCGGCTCGGGCGACGATGAGGAACCGGCGTCGGAAGCCCCGCCGCCGGTGACCGGGCCCGGCGAACCCGCGGTCGAGCGCGGCGCCCTGCTCTCGAGCGCTCCCTACCTCACGCGCACCCTTGCCGAGATCGACGGCCTGACCGCTTCGGGCCTGGAAGGCTTCCTCCTGGGGGACGTGGTCGGCAAGGCCCGGTGCGATGTCGAGCTGCATGCGATCGAATACCAGACCATCGGCGGCGCCGGCGAGCCGGTCAACGCCACCGGCGGGATCGCGATTCCGGTCGGCGAGGATCCGGTCTGCCAGGCGCCGCATCCGCTGGTGATGTGGGCGCACGGCACCGCCACCGCGCGCGACTACAGCGTGCTCACCAGCGAGGAAGTCTTCGGTGGCGTGGCGCTGGCGGTGCTCGCGGCCCAGGGCTATGCGGTCGTCGCTCCCGACTACACCGGCTACGGCGGCTCCACGCTCGACTACCACCCCTACCTGAACGCGCAGGCGCAAGCCGCGGACGCCATCGACTCGCTGCGCGCCGCCCGCCAGGTCCTCGCCGCGCGGGGCGAACCCCCGCCGTCGGCGCTGTTCCTGACCGGCTACTCGCAAGGTGGCTACGTCGCGATGGCGACCCATCGCGAGATCGAACGGGCGCACGCGGACGAATTCCAGGTTGCTGCGTCATTCCCGATGTCGGGGCCCTACGCCCTGGGGTATACGCTCGACCGCATGCTGGGCGGGGATCCCACCGACGGCGCCTCGCGGCTGCTGCCCTTCCTCGTCGAGAGCTACCAGCGCTCCTACGGCAACGTGTTCTCCAACCCGGCCGAACTGTTCGTGCCGCCCTACGACCGGACCGCCCTCGGGATCTTCCCGGGGCCTGTCGGCTCGAGCGGCGCGATCGACCAGGGCCTGCTGCCCGAGCACCTGCTCGACTCGGAGGGCCAGCCCTTCCTGATGCAGTCGGCCTGGGTCGACAACTTCCTGCTCGACCCGGACAACGGGCTGCGCCAGGATGTCGCCGCCAACGACCTGCGCGACTGGGCGCCGAAAGCACGCATGGCGCTATGCGGTGGCGGCGAGGACACGGTGGTCTACTTCGACAATACCCGGCTCGCCCAGCAGTCCTTCGCCGCCGCCGGAGTGCCGGTAACGGTCTTCGACTTCGACACCGGCGATTCGATCCCGGGCGGCACCGACGGTTCGCTCTACCTGAACTTCCGCTCGCTCTTCGTCCTGCCGGGCAACGAGGACGCCTACCACGTCGCGCTCGCGCCCTTCTGCGCCAGCATCGCGCGCGATTTCTTCGCGGGGATCGTGAACTGAGCGAGGGCGCCTCGCAATACTGCGGGAAGCCGCTCACCTATAATCGGCGCTTGCCTTCCACCCCCGGGATTTCCGGCCCCCGGGGGCAGCCGATGAGCCGCCGCCGTGTACCTTGCGCTGGTTGACGTCCTCCTGGCCACCAGCATCGTCCAGTCGCTGGGCCTGGCAGCCTTCCTGTTGCTGCCGGAGACGTTTCGACTCCTCAGCAACCGGCTTCTCGCCGCCAGCGTGCTCACTTTCGCGGCCGGCCTGGGCGAGTTCTTCCTGTATTCCACCGGCCTGGCGCTACAGCATCCGAACCTCGCCTACCTGGGCACCCTGGTCGGCCTCCTGCAGGCCAGCCTGCTGTACCTGTACACGCAATCGCTGATGTATCGCGATTTCCGCCTGCGGCCGGGGCATGCCATCCATGCCCTGCTGTTCGGTGTGGTGTCGGCGATCTTCGTGATCGAGTACTACCTGCAACCCACGGACGTGAAGCTGCGGATCCTGGCCGGTCGCGACCATCCTGGCGTGCTGGATTCGGCCCTGCTGGCGATCGTCATCCACCTCGTCTTCCTCGGCTACCTGTGGGCGACCATCCGGTCGATCAATCGCTTCGGCACCAGCGTACGCCAGCTCTTCTCCAACCTCGAGAACCGACAACTGGCATGGCTGCGCACGCTGCTGATCCTGTACGCCATCGCCTGGACCATCAGCCTGCTGTACTGCCTTTCCGCGCATGTCCTCAAGGACATCGCCAGCGCGCGGATGGTGTCCAGCATCGGCGCCATCGCCGGCTTCCTGTTCATCAACTACCTGATCATCCACGCCCTGCGCCAGCCCGCCATCTTCTCGGGGCTGAGCGCGCAGGAGGCCCAGGAAGCCGAGCTCGCCGAGGAAGGCAAGGGCCGCACCGGCCCGGCCGACGATGCCGACACCATCCTGCTCGAGCGCCTCGAGACGCACATGGCCGAAGCCAGGCCCTACCTGGACGCCGATCTCACCGTGGAGCAACTGGCCCGGCAGCTCGGCGTGGCCACCCGGGACCTGTCTCGAACCATCAACGAGTCGCTCGGGAAGAACTTCTTCGAACTCGTGAACGACCATCGCATCGCCGAAGCCCGGCGGCGACTGGAAACGGCGGAAGCCGGCACGACCATCCTGCAACTGATGTACGACTCGGGCTTCAACTCCAAATCGGTCTTCAATACGGCTTTCAAGAAAGCCACCGGAATGACTCCCAGCGCATACCGGGCGCGAAATTAGTCCGCATCATCGCCAAAAGCCGGGCGATTCGGCGTTCGACTTTCGGCGAGCCGAAAGTTGAACTCGTAAGTACATGATATAATAGGATTTTTTATAGAATCCGAAAACGTTCGAATGCGCGCTTCCGAACGACACGAGGGGCACGGCTCCTTATGATGGAACCACAGTCCGGATAACGGACCGGCTGATCCAGCCGGGTTTCAATCTGATGGAGCGACAAACATGAACACGAGGATTCGAAAAAGCCTGCTGGCCATCGCCAGCGCTTTCGCCCTGGCCCTGGCCGCCTCCCCCGCCGCTGCCCATTGCGACGCGATGGACGGACCGGTCATCCTGGAAGCGAAGGCGGCACTGAATTCGGGCAATATCACGCCGCTGCTGAAATGGGTGCCGGCCGCCGACGAGCCGGCATTGGCGAACGCCTTCGACAAGACGCTCGAGGTGCGTGAATTCAGCGCCACGGCCCGGGAACTGGCCGACCAGCAGTTCTTCGCGAGGCTGGTGGAGATCCACCGGGCTTCCGAGGGCGCATCCTTCACCGGCATCAAGCCGGCCGGCGAGATCGATCCCGCAGTACGGGCGGCCGATGCGGCGCTCGAGGAAGGCGAGATCGAAGCCTTCCTGGCTCGTATCGTCGAGAAGTTCGAACACAATGCGCGGGCCGCATTCGAGAGCACCCTGGCCGCCCGGCAACGGGCGGACCAAAGCCCGGAGCTCGGCCGCGAGTTCGTCGAGAACTATGTCCACTATGTGCACTATCTCGAGGATGTGCACAACGTGATCGCGGGCAACAGCAGTTCGCACGATCACTGAACCATTGCGGCGCCAGACCTGCCGGCGACATGGACCGGTACCTTTCACTGCAACAAGGAGCAAATCACATGAGCACCACGACCCTGAAGAACACCACCCTGCGTTCGGATGAATTCTCCTGCCCGAGCTGCGTCGAGAAGATCGAGACCCGGCTGCGGCGCATGGACGGCGTCGAGGCGGCGGAGGTGAAGTTCGCCTCGGGCCGGGTGAACGTCACCCACGACCCGGTGAAGGCATCGGTGCGCGCGCTGGTCGATGCGGTCGCCGAGGTCGGCTACACGGTCAAGCCATCCGCCATCTGATGCCGGCGATGCCGGCGCGGCCACCGCCGCCGGCATCGGACGCCAGGGCCCGCCACGAGTCGGCGGGCCTTCTCATGCCGGAAGACGCCTCCGGGCGCGGTTTCGACCAAGGTGCACGCGCACTGTTCAAAGGAGTTCGCCATGAAGACCTGGGAAACCTGGGGCATAGTCGTCGCCTCGGGGCTGCTGATCATCGCATCCTGGATCACCGGCTCGGACGGGCTGATGATCGCCGCCGCCGTCGTCGCGGGCTACCGGATCGCCATTTCCGCGTTCCAGGCCCTGCGGATCAGGATGGTGTCGATCGACCTGCTGGTCATCGTCGCCGCCGTCGGCGCCCTGTTCATCGACAACTACTGGGAATCGGCGGCGGTCACCTTCCTCTTTGCCCTGGGCAGCGCCCTCGAGAAGGCCACCCTGAGCCGGACCCGCAAGGCCTTGTCGGACCTGGTCGACTCCGCCCCCGAGACGGCCACCGTCATTCGTGACGACAAGCCCGAGACCGTCGAGGTCTGGGAACTGGCGCCCGGCGACATCGTGCTCGTGCGCAACGGCGAGCAGGTGCCGGTGGACGGCACCATCGTGTCGGGCAACGGCGGCGTGGACGAGGCGAGCATCACCGGCGAATCGGTGCCTGCCGACAAGGGCGAGGGCATGGACGTGTTCGCGGGCACCTGGCTGAGGTCCGGCGTGCTGCGCGTGAAGGCGGTCGGCATCGGTGCCGACACCACCCTGGCCAGGATCATCCATCGCGTCGAGGACGCCCAGGATGCCAAGGCGCGGACACAGACCTTCATGGAGAAGTTCTCCCGGTACTACACGCCCGGGGTCATGATCACCGCGCTGGTGGTCGGGCTGCTCAGCCGCAACGTGGAATTGGCCCTGACCCTGCTGGTGATCGGCTGCCCGGGTGCGCTGGTCATCTCGATCCCGGTCTCGATCGTCGCGGGCATCGGCCGCTCGGCCCGGGACGGCGTGCTCATCAAGGGCGGTGAACATCTCGAGAACTCCGCCCGCGTCGATGTGGTGGTGGTGGACAAGACCGGCACCCTGACCCGGGGGCAGCCCGAGCTCACCGACGTCGTGGTACTGGACGAGGCCTGGAGCGAGGACCAGGTGCTCACCCTGGCCGCCCGGGCCGAAACGGCTTCCGAGCATCCCCTGGCGGAAGCCATCATCCGGGGCGCCGGGAACCGCCAGCTGAGCGTCGAGATGGTCGATCATGCCGAGCCGGTCACCGGCAAGGGCATCCGGGCCGAGGTCGACGGGCGCACCATCGCCGTCGGTTCGGCGGACCTGCTCGACCATGATCCGGACAAGGCGCGCATCCTCGAGCTCAACGCCGCCGGCAAGACCGCCATGTTCGTCGGGGTCGATGGCCGGGCCGTGGGGATCGTGGCCGTGGCCGACACCATCCGCGACGATGCGCGTCCGGCGATCGAGGCGCTGCATGCCAACGGCGTCAAGGTCATCATGGCGACCGGCGACGCCAGGCGGGTCGCGGAGAACGTCGCCGCCGAGCTCGGCATCGACGAGGTGCGTGCCGAGCTCATGCCCGAGGACAAGCTGGCTCTCGTGAAGGAGTTGCAGGAACAGGGACACACCGTGGCCATGGTCGGCGACGGCGTCAACGACACCCCCGCGCTGGCCCAGGCCGACATCGGCATCGCCAT
This sequence comes from Burkholderiaceae bacterium, assembly GCA_041676645.1. Classification (GTDB taxonomy): domain Bacteria; phylum Pseudomonadota; class Gammaproteobacteria; order Burkholderiales; family Burkholderiaceae_E; genus JAMLIN01. The sequence goes on from JBAYRO010000097.1 coordinate 7,230, forward strand.
GGGGGTCGCAGGCTCGCCGGCGGCGATCGAGACGGCCGATATCGCCCTGATGGCCGACCGCCTGCCCCGCCTGCCCTATGCCCTCGGCCTGGCGCGACGGACGGTGAACACCATGCGGGTGAACATCGCGATAGCGCTGCTGACCGTCGCCGCCCTGCTGGTCGGCGTGCTCATGGGCGGCGTGACGATGTCTATCGGCATGCTGGTCCACGAGGCCTCGGTGCTGCTGGTCATCGGCATCGCGATGTTGCTGCTGCGTCCGACGCTGCGGGAAGATCCGCAGGCAAGCCCGCGACCGCGCGAGGAAGCCCTGGCCTCCTGAACACGCGGACGCGGCCTGCCCGGCTCACGGGTCCTTGCTCATCGCCGCATAGATGCCCAGAAGAGGCTCCGGCAGACGGAGCCTCGGGCTTGTTCAGCTCGACATCGCGCCGAAGCGCCCGGTGTTGAAGTCCTCGATGGCCTGGATGATCTCGGCCCTGCTGTTCATCACGAACGGCCCATGGCCGACCACCGGCTCGTCGATGGGCTCGCCCGACAGCCACAGCACGCTGGCGTCGTTGTTGGCCTCGATCTCCACCCCGCTGCCATCGCGGTCCAGGTGCACCAGCTGGCCTTCGCGTGCCACGTCGCCGTTGACCAGGACGGTGCCGTGCAGCACCACCAGCGCAAGCGTGTGCCCATCGCGGGTGGGCAGGCGAACGCTGGCGCCCTGGCCGATCCGCATGTCCAGCACATCCATCGGCGTGAAGCTTCGCGCCGGCCCGCGGTGGCCGTCGAACTCGCCGGCGATGACGCGCACGCGTCCCGCGCCCCCGGGCAGTTCCACACTCGGGATCTGCGCATCCAGGATGGTCTGGTAGCCCGGTTCGACCATCTTGTCGCTCGCCGGCAGGTTCACCCACAGCTGCACCATCTCGATGGTGCCGCCGCGCTCGGTGAACGATGGCGAATGGAACTCCTCATGCACGATGCCGGCACCGGCCGTCATCCACTGCACGTCGCCGGGGCCGATGGTGCCGCCGGCGCCCGTGGAATCCCGATGCGCCACTTCGCCCTGGTAGACGATGGTGACGGTCTCGAAGCCACGATGCGGATGCCGGCCCACACCGCGGGGGCGAACCGCCGGCTCGAAGTGCGTCGGCTGCGCATGGTCGAGCAGCAGGAAGGGGCTGAGATGGCGTCCCAGGCCGTTGTAGTCGAACAGCGAACGCACCGGGAAGCCGTCGCCCACCCAGTGGGGGCGGGGTGCGCTGTGGATACCGAGGACCTTCTTCATGGTGATCTCCCGTGGAGCGCTGCGCGATGCAGCACCGATGCAGAGATACTATGAAATGAACGACAACCTCGGTAGTCCGCGATAATCCCCCTCAGTGTTCCCCAGGATGAACGATAGAACATGACACGAGACCTCAACGATCTCTATTACTTCGTCCAGGTGGTGGACCACGGCGGCTTCGCCCCGGCGGGCCGCGCGCTGGGCGCCCCCAAGTCCAAGCTGAGCCGGCGCATAGCCCTGCTCGAGGAACGGCTCGGAGCGCGCCTGATCCAGCGCTCCACGCGGCGCTTCGTGCTGACCGAAGCGGGCCGCACCTATTACGACCACTGCAAGGCAATGCTCGTCGAGGCCGACGCGGCCGACGAGGCGATCGCCATGACCCAGGCCGAGCCCCGCGGCATCGTGCGCGTGACCTGCCCGGTCGCCTTGCTCGAGTCGCGAGTGGGCGACATGTTCGCCGCCTACCTGGTCCGCTACCCGCGTGTGGAGCTGCATGCCGAAGCGACCAACCGACGCGTGGACGTGATCGGCGAGGGCGTCGATATCGCCATCCGCGTACGCCCGCCACCGCTCGAGGACAGCGACCTGGTCCTGCGCGTGCTCTCGGACCGCGGCCAGTGTCTGGTGGCCAGCCCGGCCCTGCTGGAACGGACCGGCCTGCCGCAATCCCCGGCGGACCTCGCCGGGATGCCGAGCATGGCCCTGGGCGGTCCGCAGGGCGAGCATGCCTGGCGCCTGCTCGGACCGGATGCCGCGCAGGCCACGATCCGCCACGAGCCGCGGCTGATCACCCGCAGCATGCCTGCCCTGCGCACCGCCGCCATCGCAGGCGTGGGCGTCGTGCAGCTACCCAGGATGATGGTGCGCGACTGGTTCGTCAGGGGCGAGCTGACGCATGTACTGCAGGGCTGGGAGCCGCGCCGCGAAATCATCCATGCGGTGTATCCGTCGCGCCGTGGCCAGTTGCCCGCGGTACGCGCCCTGCTCGATCTGCTGGTCGCGCAGTTCCAGGCGCTGGATGAGGATTGAAGGGGGCGAACGCAAGGGAATGAACGCCACCGATGCCTAGTCGATGCCACCGGCGCGCCGCGCCTTCACCTCCCCGCGCCGACGCTTGTCCTTGAGCCGGCGCCGCTTCGCCGCCAGGATGCGCGCATCGCAGTGCAGGTTCCATCGTCCCGTTGTCGTCTCGCGCAACTCCCAATTCCCGACGGCACCAGGATCCTCGACGAAGGGCGGCTGCTGACGCCGCGCGCCAAGCGTCTCGAATGCGTCGAGGGCATCGGTCGATTTGTGTTTCCTTCATTGAATATCAGGCTTGATGCCCGATCTGCACCGTCCCGGAGACGCTCGAGACCGCACGCTCGGCGGACCGCTGGCCGCGTCAGGAAGCATTCCGTTCAGCTCTTCCCCGGAACGATCGAGACACCGATGCGGTCGGCCAGGTCGAGCACGGCATCGTAAGTGTCGGCGTCTTCGGTCAGGCTGTTTGATTCACCTTTCGCCCGCAGCATCCCTTCGGCCACGCGGTCGCCGAAGAGCATCACAGCGCGCGCCGAATCGTCCTGTCTCGACACCCAGGACAAGCCTTGGGCCTGCGAGCACTGGCTGTGAATCGCCATCGCCCATTTCCGTGTCGCGGGGTATTGATCCTTCTCCGTGTCGATGAGCTGCTTGCGCGTCACGCCCAGCTTGCGCAGTGCGACACTGGACAGGTCGATCAGTTGCAGGTCGCTCCCGACCTCGACAGTGGAATGGACATGCTCGGCGAGCCTGGACTTGTCGAAGCTCTTGAAGCCGGTCGTATGCGGCACGTCGTGGAAGACGGTCTCCATCAACGCGCACGGCAGCGTCGTGCCTGCGTACAACGTCGGAATCGCCCGCGCCTGATCGTCCTGGATCGGGCTGAATCGGGCATTGCCGCGCACGCCCGGGTTGAACTCGTCGGCTCCGTACTGGTTCAGATGCACGCGGTGGAGCAGCGTGCCCTCGGCCAGCCCGGTGAAGGCGACCTGCAAATTGCTCGAAGGCTCCGGCGTCGCCGAGGACGACCCGCTGCCAGGTACGGCATCGCCGACCGGTTCGGCGTCGCCTGCCGGCTTGCCGCGCCGGCTAGCCATGGGCGACTTCCTGGGTCTCGTCGACCGCGGCCGCGATGACACGCTCGGGTGCCGAAGCCAGCAGGTCCTGGGGACGCTTGCCGCCAAGGTAGCTGTTGTCGGATCTGAACCAGTAGGCCATGCCCCAGCCGTCCTTGTGACCGGCGAAGGCCTCGATCACCTTGGCCAGCGATTTCAGCGGACGGAAGCCTGCATCCGCGTCCAGGCCGTAGCCTGGGAAGTAGTCCACGCCGCCGTGGTTGATGGCGAAGATCTGCCCCTGCTTCTTCCACTTGTTGGGCTGTGCGCTCGGGTTGCGGGTACTCAGCCCCGCCAGTTGCGTGATCTGTGCAGCCGTGAGCCAATCGCCACTGTCCAGCACCGCCTTGCGCGCCTGCACCAGCATGCTCGCTTCCCTCAGCAGCCGGGGCGACGGCGGATTGCGTGGCACCAGCACTTCGGCCAGTCGCTCGAGCGATTCGCGGTCCTGGCGTTCGAGCAGCACCTCGAACATGGACGAGGCGACATTGGTGAAGTTCTCCGCCAGCGCCGCGAAGACGTTGGGCTTGATGTGGTCGAAGGCCACCACCAGCACGCGATCGGCCTGCGATCGGCCGAGCTTCGCCTGTATCTCCTTGGGCGTCCCCACCAGGGTCGAAACGCCGGGATGATCTGCTACGACATTCATGGTCGGCTCCTTGTGGGTTATATAGTATAGATACTATAAACATATCCCTCATAACCTTCAACTTGGAATCCCCGTGACGCCGCTCGCTGGACGACCGACCGGATATTGGGGAAGGAGACGCGGACGCCAGGGATCGGATCATCGGAATCGACGATTTTTCAGTCGGGGGCGGTTCGAACCCTACTCCGCGACGCTGCCGCGGCGCGCCTTGACCTCGCCGCGCCGGCGCTTGTCCTCGAGCCGACGCCGCTTCGCCGCCAGGCTCGGGCGGGTCGGCACCCGGGGGCGCGGCGGCACCGCGGCCTTGTCGACCAGGGCCTGCAGGCGCTCGAGCGCATCGACGAGGTTGCGCTCGCGCGTGCGAAAGCGCTGCGCCTTGATCACGACCACGCCATCGGCGCCGATGCGCGTATCGCGCAGGGCGAGCAGCCGCTCGCGCACCGGCTCGGGCAGCGAGGAAGCCCCGATGTCGTAGCGGAGATGGATCGCGCTGGCGACCTTGTTGACGTTCTGGCCACCCGCGCCTTGCGCCCGCACGGCGCTGACCTCGACCTCGGCGGGATCGAC
>JBAYRO010000098.1:0-11654 GCA_041676645.1 Burkholderiaceae bacterium
CGCCTACCGGATCCTGCGCCTGAAGGACAAGCTCGGCACTCGCTCGATGGCGAGCGGCGAGATCCGCCTCGAAGGCGCGGTCGCGCACATCATCGGCGAGGTCGGCAACGGTTTCCGGCAGATGGCCGACATGGTCAACAATTCGCGGCTCTCGAACGGGGTGCGCGCCGCCGGGCTGATGCGCCGGGCGCTCACCGAGGCCCTGTTCGTCGCGCGCGAGCGTCGCGCCTTCGGCCGCACCCTCATCGAGATGCCGCTGATGCAGCGCCAGCTCGCCAAGCAGATGGTCTGGGCCGAGCAGGCGCGCACCATGGTGTTCCAGACCGCCGAGGCCCTCGCGGCATCCGATGCCGGTGATGCCGCCGCGCGGCCGCTGGCACGCATCATGACGCCGATGATCAAGTACCGCGCCTGCCGCGATGCCCGCAAGGTGACCGGCGATGCGATGGAGGTGCGCGGCGGTTGCGGCTACATCGAGGAATGGAGCGATCCGCGCCTGCTGCGCGATGCGCACCTGGGTTCGATCTGGGAGGGGACCAGCAACATCGTCGCCCTCGACGTCGTACGGGCGATGCGCCGGGCGGGCTCGGGCGAGGCGCTCGAGGCCCATGTCGCGGCCAATCTCGCCGAGGCCCGGATGGCCGATGCGGTGCGTACCCGCTACGAGGAAGCAAGCACTCGCGCCTTCGCGCTCGCCCGGCGGGCGGCGGAAGACCGCGATGCCGGCGATCTCATCGCCCGCCAGGCCGCGGCCGGCCTGTACCACATCACCACCGCCGCGGCGATGGCGCGCGAGGCGACCCGCATCGGCGATCCGCGCCGCCTGCTGCTGGGCCAGTTCGTGCTCTGCCATCGGCTCCTGCCGCGCGATCCGCTCGCCGACGAGCGCTCGCAGGCACGCTGGCTGCCGATGCTGCTGACCGAGCAGCCGCTGGGGCTGCCCTTCGAGGAGGTCTCGATCTTCTGAGCGATTCCGCTGACCGCCCCGAGGGGCGGCCAGCGGAGGTTTACTTCTTGTACTCGACCAGAATCTCGCGATAGCGGGTCGGGCCGACGTTCTTCGCCGTGTGGGTAACCGGCACGCGGGCACCCTTGGCCAATTCGGAAACCACTTCCAGATGGCCATCTTCGAGTTTGAGCTCGTAGACAGCCCCTGTCGGCACCGGCAATGTGCCGAGGTCCTTGCCCGCCTCGTCGAATACCTGCAGCGATGATCCTTCAATCGCGTACCAGACGTATTCGTGTTCGTGCGTATGGATCGGGGTCTCTTCCCCCGGTTCGAGCACGAAGTTCCAGACGATTACCTTGTCGTTCTCGAAGAGCTTTTCGGTGCCTACTCCGGCCATGCTTGTCTCCATCCAGTTGCTATTGGGAGGCCGATTCGCATCCAGTGTCCCGGCCCTGCCTCTCGAGCGCACTGCTGCCTGGGAGAAATGCGTCATCGACTCGCTGTTGTCTCGTGGACAACGATGGATAATGTATAAGCTCCCTGTCGACCGTGACAAGGAGAGGGCCGGTTTCTGATCGCCCTCGAGCGGACGGCGGCGCCTCGACTGGTGCGAACAGGATCATCGCCAGCCCGGGATGGGCCAGCATCTCGATCAGTTGGCGAAGGCGTTGCCGAAGCGTTCGCGCAGCAGGTTCTTCTGGACCTTGCCCATCGTGTTGCGGGGCAGCTCGTCGATGACGTAGAAGCGTCGCGGCTGCTTGAAGCGCGCGATGCCGTCGCGGATCGTCGCCGCAATCGCGTCGGTGTCGATACTGGCGCCCGGGCGCGGCACCAGGACGGCGACCACGCCCTCGCCGAGGTCGGGGTGCGGTGCGCCGATGACGGCGCTCTCGAGCACTCCGGGCTGTTCATCGAGCAGCAGCTCGACTTCCTTGGGATAGATGTTGAAGCCGCCCGAGATGACGAGATCCTTCCCTCGGCCGACGATCTGGACGTAGCCGTGCTCGTCGATGCGACCGAGATCGCCCGTGATGAAGAAGCCGTCGGGGCGAAAGGCCTCGGCCGTCTTCTCCGGCATGCGCCAGTAGCCCTGGCAGACGTTCGCCCCGGTGAGCTCGATCATGCCGATCTCGCCCTGCGGCAGCGCCGCGCCGGTCTCGGGGTCGACCACCCGCAGCGAGACGCCCGGCAGGGGCGGCCCCACGGTGCCGGCCCGGCGCTCGCCATCGTAGGGGTTGGAGGTGTTCATGTTGGTTTCGGTCATGCCGTAGCGCTCGAGGATGCGATGCCCGGTCCGGGCCTCGAACTCGACATGGGTCTCGGCGAGCAGCGGCGCGCTGCCCGAGACAAAGAGCCGGAAGTGCTCCACCAGCTCGCGGGTGAAGCGCGGATCGTCCAGCAGCCGGGTGTAGAAGGTCGGCACGCCCATCATGGAGCTGGCCCGGGGCAGCCAGCGCAGGATCGCCTCGAGGTCGAAGCCCGGCAGCAGGATCATGCTGCCGCCGGCCAGCAGGCTGATGTTGGTCGCGACGAACAGCCCGTGGGTATGGAAGACCGGCAGGGCGTGCAGCAGGACATCCTCGGGCCCGAAGCGCCATTCGTCGACCAGCACCTCGGTGTTCGACAGCAGGTTGGCGTGGCTGAGCATCGCCCCCTTCGAGCGCCCGGTGGTGCCCGATGTGTAGAGCAGCGCGGCGAGGTCGTCGGCATCGCGGGCCACAGTCTCGAAGCGCGCCGGCTGGTCCGCCGCGAGTCCGGCGAGGCCGCCCTCGCCGGCGGCATCGAGCGTCTGCAGGATCGCGCCATGGGCTTGCGCGATCGGGCCGAGCCGCTCGGTCGCGGACGGATCGCAGACCAGCACCCGGGCCTGCGCGTCGCCGACGAAATAATCGACTTCGGCGGCGGTATAGGCGGTATTGAGCGGCAGCAGCACGCTGCCGGACTGCACGCAGGCCCCGTAGAGCGCGAGCGCGCGCGCCGACTTGGGCGCCTGCACCACGACCCGGTCGCCGGGTTCGACGCCGAGCGCGACCAGGGCATTGGCCAGGCGGGCGATCTCGGCGATGAATTCGCGATAGCTCTGCGTCGATCCGTCGGGCAGGATCAGGAAGTCGCGGTCGTCGTCCGCATGGGGTGCGAACAGCGCGTCGTACAGGACATTAGCCATCGTTGGCCACCCCCCGGCGCAGTACGGTGCGCGATGGTTTCGGCAGCAGTCCGCGGACCGCGCGCGATGCCGTGACCCGGCGCTGGTGCGCGTAGGCCTCGTGGTTCTCCTCGACCTTCTTGAGATCGTAGCGATAGTTGACCATCACGCTCGCCGATTCGCGCAGGCCCTTGGTCGAGGTGTCGGCCCCGAAATGGATCGCCTCGAGGCTGGCGCCGTTGCCGAGATGGAAGCGCGCCACCGGATCGACCGGCTGGCTGTCGTTGCGCTTGGCCTCGAGCAGGTAGGCGGCCGCGATCATCTGCATCACGTCCTCGGCGGCCATCCCGCCGTCGTCTTCGCCCGGGGGCGGCGATCCGGCGGCGTAGGCGGCGGCGATCCGCAGCGCATCGCCGAACTCGGAGTCGTCCTCGATCGACGGATGGCGGGTGATCCACCGCATCAGCCCGGGCACCGGCGAGAGGGTCACGAAGTTGCGCAGCTGCGGCAGCGATTCGGCGAGATCGCTGGCGACCTGCTTGATCAGGAAGTTGCCGAAGGACACGCCGCGCAGGCCGACCTGGCAGTTCGAGATGGAGTAGAAGACCGCGGTGTTGGCCGCCGATATGTCGATCGATTCACGCTCCTCGGCAAGCACCTTCTGGATGCTGCTCGGGAGCTCGTCGGTCAGGGCCACCTCGACGAAGATCAGTGGATCGGAGGGCATCGCGGGATGGAAGAAGGCGAAGCAGCGGCGATCGCTCGGCTGCATCCGGCGGCGCAGGTCGTCCCAGTCGTCGATCGCATGGACGGCTTCGTAGTCGATGATCTTCTCGAGCAGGCGGGCCGGCGCATCCCAGTTGATCGGACGCAGCTCGAGGAAGCCGCGGTTGAACCAGGAAGCGAACAGATGCTGGAAATCGCGATCGGTGCGCTCGAGCTGCGGTTCGGCGGCCAGCAGCGGCAGCAGTTCGGCGCGCATCCTCACCAGGCGCGCGGTGGCGCCGGGAACCCGGTTGAGGCGGCGCAGCAGCTCCTGGCGGCGCGGCTCGGCGGTGTTCAGCAGCTTCGAGTAGTGGCGGGTGCTGCGATCCTCCGCGTACTCCGCGGCGGCGCGGGTGATCGCCTCGGGATCGACGTCGAAGCTCTCGTTGAGCATGATGAAGAAGTCCCGGCGCCCGGCCTCGCCCAGCGTCTCGTAGCGAGCCAGGATGGCCTGGGCGATCAGGTGGCCCGAAACCTCGCCGCGTTCGGACAGCAGCGACTCGCACAGGTCCAGGAAGGAGCGTTCCTCGCGTGGCCGGGCGATGGCCACGCCACGCTCGAAAAGCGAGCTGAGGAAATCCTGCAGCGAGCTGACCGACTTCATAGGCTTCCTCCTGGGATTCGGGGCTGGCGGGACGACCAATCCTACCGCGACCGCCTGCGCATCTTACCCGCTTGAGGTAGGGGAATCGCCGCTCGTCCGCGATAAGGCGGCGAATGACGGCACGGGCGCGGGCGCGCGCCTCCCACGCGCTTGCGACCGTGCTCCAATCGGCTCATTGCCATCCCGGACGGATCAGACAGGTGACGAATCAGGGGCGATTCTCGTGGGCCGACATGCTCGGCTTCCAGCAACGCAAGTTCCGCGAGATCGAGATCGTTCAGCGGGTGCACGAGATGTCTCCCGATGAAGTCGTTGACGAATGCCGGCGGGTCGGCATCGCCGTCGGGGACCGGCCGATCGAGAGCCTGCGCGAAGCCCTCGTCGACGTGCTCTGCGCCCGGTCCGGCTAGGCTTTCGTCCCTGTGCCGTCCCGCCGCCGGCCTTCCGGTGGCCGGAACGGGCGCCCCATCCTTCCGATCGCCCTGTCGGCTTCTATAGAATCGGATATCGATTCAATGAATCGTCTCGACACGATTCATTCCTGTTTCAGCATCCTGTCGCAGCAGACCGACGAGGAGGAGATCCGATGAGCAGCGATCCGCAACTGGTGCTTCGGCAAGACGTGGGCGCCGTGAGCTACCTGTCCCTGAATCGCCCGGCGCAAGGCAACAGCCTGTCCCTTCCGACCATCCGGGACTTGTACCGGCATCTCGTGGACCTGCGCGATGAAGGATCGATTTCCGTCATCGTGCTCACCGGCATCGGCGGCAAGATCTTCTGCGCCGGGCACGACCTCAGGGAGTTCGACGAGGGCTCCGATCCCGAGTTCTTCAAGACGGTATCCGCCGAGTGCTCGCGGATGATGCTGACGATCCGCAGCCAGCCGCAGATCGTCATCGCGAAGGTCGACGGGGTCGCATCGGCGGCGGGTTGCCAGCTCGTGGCGACCGCCGACCTGGCGATCGCTTCGGATGTTTCACGGTTCGCAACGCCGGGCGTGAACATCGGGCTGTGGTGCCTGACGCCGATGGTCGCCCTGGGCCGGGCGGTGACGCCCAAGCATGCGATGGAGATGTTGTCGACCGGCCGCCTGTTCGATGCCGAGTTCGCGCTGCGGGTCGGGCTGATCAACGAGGTGGTCGGCCAGGACCGGCTCGACGCCGCGGTCGAGGAACTGGCGACCGAGATCGCATCCAAGTCCTCCTACACGCTGGCCCTTGGCAAGCAGGCCTTCTATCGCCAGCTCCAGATGCCGATCTCGGATGCGTACGAGTACGCGGGCGAGGTCGTGGTCAGGAACATGGCCCATGCCGACGCGAAGGAAGGCATCGGGGCCTTCGTCGAGAAACGCAAGCCGGCCTGGACGGGGCGCTGAATTCCGGCACGGCCCGGAATGCACCTGCTGGCCCGAGCGCCCGCCCGCGGGGCGGGTCGCGCGGCACGGCTCGGACTGACGCCATCCGCGGATTGATGCAGAATCGTCGCAAAGGGCGAACGCTGGACCACCCGGCTCGCCATCGGGGCGCCCAGACCCGCCAACGACGAGGAGTCTTCCCATGTTTCGTAACGACCTGCTCTCCGGCAAGCGGATCCTGATTACCGGTGGCGGCACCGGCCTGGGTCGCGCCATGGCGGAAAAATACCTGCAACTCGGCGCCGACATCGTCATCTGCGGGCGCCGCAAGGGCGTGCTCGACGAGACCGCTGCCGAGCTCACCAAGGCCAACGGCGGCCGGGTCGACACCTTCGGGGTCGACATCCGCGATGCCGCGGCCATCGATGCGATGGTCGACGACATCTTCGCCGGAGGGCCGCCACTGACCGGGCTCGTCAACAATGCGGCGGGCAATTTCATCAGCCCGACCGAAGCGCTCAGTCCGCGCGCCTTCGATGCGATCGCCAACATCGTCTTCCACGGCAGCTTCTACGTGACCAATGCCGTCGGCAAGCACTGGATTGCGGCGGCCAAGTCGGCCGGCGGCTGGAAGCCGGGCGATCCCATGAAATCCGTCATCTCCATCATCACCACCTGGGTGGAAAACGGCGGGCCCTTCGTCGTGCCCTCGGCGATGAGCAAGGCCGGCGTCGCCACCATGACCCGCTCGCTCTCGCTCGAATGGGCGCGCTACGGGGTGCGCCTGAACGCGATCGGCCCGGGCGAGATCCCGACCGAGGGGATGAGCAATCGACTCAACCCCGGTGAAGCGCCGGGCTCGCGTTCGGCGAAGATCAACCCCCAGGGGCGCTGCGGCGAGATGAGCGAACTGCAGAACCTCGCCACCTTCCTGATGGCCGACGGCTGCGACTGGCTGAGCGGGCAGCTCCTGCACATGGATGGCGCGAGCTACCTCGGCACCGGCGGCAACTTCTACGCGATGCGCGAATGGACCGACGAGCAGTGGACCGAGGCGCGCGCGAAGATCGAGGCACAGAACGCGAAGGACCGCGCCCAGCGCACCAACTGACATGAGCGATACCGGTCGAGCCCCCACTGTCTATACCTTCGAGGATCTCACGCCGGTCGTCGACCCCACGGCCTGGGTTCATCCGAGCGCGGTGCTGATCGGCGACGTCATCATCGGGCCGCGCTGCTACATCGGCGCCGGCGCGGTGTTGCGCGGCGACTTCGGCCGGATCGTGATGGAAGAGGAAGCCAACCTGCAGGACAACTGCGTGGTCCACTCCCTGTGGGATTTCGACTGCGTGATGGCTTCGCGCAGCCACATCGGCCATGGCGCGGTGATCCATGCCGCCTACATCGGGCACGATGCACTGGTCGGAATGAACGCGGTCGTCATGGATCGCGCCCGGGTCGGCGAGCAGGCGATCGTCGCCGCCATGAGCTTCGTGAAGATCGATGGCGAGGTGCCGCCGCGGACCCTGGTGTCGGGCATACCGGCGCGGGTGGTGCGGGAGCTGTCGCCCGGGCAGATCGCCGGCAAGGGCCAGGGAACCGATCTTTACGTCGAACTGGCCCAGCGCTGCCAGGAAGGCGTGCGGCCGGTGCCGGCGCTCACCGCCCCGGAACCGGACCGCCCCCGCACGAAGTGGCGTTAATGGGGTCAGACACGATTTGCGGAGCAAATCGTGTCTGACCCCATTAACATTCAGCCTTTGCTCGGCACGTCCATATGCTTGGCCAGCTCGAGCTTGGCGATGGCGTTGCGGTGGACCTCGTCGGGGCCGTCGGCCAGGCGCAGGGTGCGCTGGCTGACGTACAGGCTCGCCACGGCGAAGTCGCCCGAGACGCCGCCGCCGCCATGGGCCTGGATCGCCCAGTCGGCGATCTTGCAGGCCATGTTGGGCGCGATCACCTTGATCATGGCGATCTCGGCCTTGGCGATCTTGTTGCCGACCGTGTCCATCATGTTGGCGGCCTTGAGCGTCATCAGGCGGGCCTGGTCGATCATGCAGCGCGCATCGGCGATGCGCTCGCGCCAGACCGACTGGTCCGAGATGCGCTTGCCGAAGGCCACGCGCGAGTTGAGGCGCTTGCACATCAGTTCGAGGGCGCGTTCGGCCGCGCCGATCGAGCGCATGCAGTGGTGGATGCGCCCCGGCCCGAGCCGGCCCTGCGCGATCTCGAAGCCGCGACCTTCGCCCAGCAGGATGTTGCCCACCGGCACCCGGACATCCTTGAAGTCGACCTCGGCGTGGCCGTGCGGGGCGTGGTCGTAGCCGAACACCGACAGCGCGCGCATCACCTTGACCCCGGGGGTGTCGATCGGCACCACGATCATCGACTGCTGCTGGTGGCGGTTGGCGTCGGGATCCGTCTTGCCCATGAAGATGAGGACCTTGCAATCCTCGTGCGGCGCTCCGGAGGTCCACCACTTGCGGCCGTTGATGATGTAGTGGTCGCCGTCGCGCCTGATGCTGGCGCTGATGTTGGTGGCATCGGACGAGGCCACCGCGGGCTCGGTCATGGCGAAGGCGGAGCGGATCTCGCCGGCCAGCAGCGGATCGAGCCACTGGTCCTTGATCTCCTCGGAGGCATAACGCTCGAGGGTCTCCATGTTGCCGGTGTCGGGCGCCGAGCAGTTGAACACCTCGGAGGCCCAGTACACCCGGCCCATGATCTCGCACAGGGGCGCGTACTCGAGGTTGGACAGGCCCTCGGGGGCCCGGTCGCTCTTGGGCAGGAACAGGTTCCAGAGCCCCGCCTTGCGTGCGATCGGCTTGAGTTCCTGGATGACCTGCGAGCGTTTCCACGGGTTGCCCGCGCGTCGGTTCGCTTCGACTTCCTCGTGGTAGCGCTGCTCGTTCGGGTAGATATGCTCGTCCATGAACGACAGCAGCTGCGCCTGCATCTTCTTGACGCGCGGCGAATATTCGAAATCCATGTGCAACTCCGGTTCGGTGAAGGAGGACAGCCGGATAGTCTCGGGGATTCGGCCCGACCCTACAATCGCAGGCTGCCGCACTCCAGTTGCACGAAACGCAATCAGCTTCCGGGTCCGTGCGCCTTGACCTGCTTCAGCACCGCACGAAAGGCCGGGTGCTCGCAGCTGCGCAGCCACTCGAAGACCACCATCTCCTCGGTGACCAGCGTGGCGCCGGCCGCATGCAGGCGCCGCATCGCCGCCGCATGATCGGACGGGCGCCGCGAACCGCAGGCGGTCTCGACCACCCGCAGCCGGTGCCCCGCATCGAGCAGGCCCAGCGCCGTCTGCAGCAGGCAGACATGCGCCTCGCAACCGGCGATGACGATGTCGACCGGTTCGCCGGCGGGCCGGCCTTCGGCGAGCAGGGCGGGCAGTCCGTCGGCGCAGGCATCGAAGTGCATCTTGCCCATGGTGGTGTCGCAACGCTGGCGGATCTCCTCGACATTGGGCCCCAGGCCGGCGGGATTCTGTTCGGTGCCGACCACGCGTACGCCGAGGGTGCGCGCCGCATCGGCCAGCATCACCGCGGCGGCCACCGCCTCCGCCCCCCGGTGGATCGCGGGCAGCAGGCGGGCCTGGTAATCGACCAGGACGAGCACATCACGCTGGGCATCCATCTTCGACATGGCGGTTCTCCTGGTGGTGAGGTAATGGGACGAGGTAATGGGGTCAGACTCCATTTGCACTTCAAAATGGAGTCTGACCCCATTACCTCGCTGCTCCCGCCGTCGACCCGGCTCGCCCGGCCAGGCCTTCGAGATAGGCATCGAACAGGACCTGCGGGTCCTGGCCGAACATGCGGATGCGGCCAGTATGGCTGAGCAGGAGCAGGCCGGCGACATGGGCGAACAGGCCGGTGGTTTCGGCAAGCGCAGCGCCCGCCGGCATGCCCATCGCCCGCAGGGCGCTGCGCACCGGCTGCAGGGCATCGCGCAGCCGCACGTTGAGGGCATCGTCGAGCGCCGGGGTCAGGCCCCGCGGCTTCATGCCCTGGAAAAGATAGAAACCCAGGTCGAGGTCGCGCGGATTGTCGCGGTAGAAGCCGAAGAAGGCGCGCGCGCCGGCGCGCAGCCGGTCGGCGGGCGCATGCGCCGTCGCCAGGGCGGTGTCGACCTTCGCATTGAGGCGTTCGAGCGATTCGCCCAGCAGCGCCGCGTAGATGTCCTCCTTCCCGGGGAAGTAGCTGTAGATGGCGCCGGGCGTGTAGCCCGCGCGTTGCGCGATCTCGCGCATGCTGGTGCCTTCGAGCCCGAGCGCCATGAAGGCCTCGCGGGCCCCCGCCAGCACATGGGCACGGCGCGCCTCGTGCATGGCCTGCAGACGGGCGCTGCGGCGGTCGGCGGGCCGGTTCGCAACGGGCGGATCGGCGTCGGCGTGGATGTCGGCAGGGGCGCCCGGATCGGAATCGGTCTCTTGCATGCCTTATTGTAAACAGATGGACGATGGATTGAACATCGTTTAAAGTCGATCGGAACGCCCGCTTGCAAGCCTCAGGAGACACCCATGAACGCTCCCCGGACCCCCGGCGCCGTCCCGGCTTCCCATGGCGCTGAAGCCACGATCGCCGCGGCCGAATCCCTGCGGCCTACCGTGCCCCTCATGGACGCCGCCCAGTACCGCGAATCCCTGCGGCAGCGCCGGCCGGTCGTCTATGTCGATGGCCGGCGCATCGAATCGGTCGCGGATGAGCCGGCCCTGCGGCCCGGGGTCCAGGCCCTCGGGGTTTCCTACGACTTCGCCCTCGATCCGGCATTCGCGCCGCTGATGCTCGCACGCTCGGGCGAGCGGGTGGTGCCGCGCATGCTGCACATCAACCAGTCCGGTGGCGACCTGCTCAACAAGCTCGAGGCGGTGCGCCTGCTGTGCCAGGAAACCGGCTGCGCACAGCGCTATCTCACGCACGATGCCCTCAACGCCATCGGCCAGGTGGCGGCGCGCATCGACGATGCCCGCGGCAGCACCGAGCACCGCGCCCGCTTTGCCGACTACCTCGCCCATGTGCAGGAGCATGACCTCGCCGTCGGCATCGCCATGACCGACGCCAAGGGCGATCGTTCGCGCAAGCCGCACCAGCAGGCCAATCCCGACACCTACGTTCACGTCGTCGAGCGCAATGCGCGCGGCGTGGTGATTTCCGGCACCAAGGCGATCGTCACCGGCGCGCCCTACATGCACGAGTTCCTCGTCATGCCCTGTCGCAACATGGGTCCGGAGGATGCCGACTTCGCGATCTGCTGCGCCGTGCCGGTCGATGCCCCCGGCATCACCATCGTGTCACGGCCCGCCGGCCGTCCCGGCGAGAAGCCCGAACATGGCGAACCGCTGTTCTCGCGGCGCTACGGCCAATCGGTGGGCGTGGTGGTCTTCGACCGGGTGCTGGTTCCCTGGGAGCGGGTCTTCTACGACGGCGACTGGGAACATTCGTCCTACATGACCTACGCCTACGCGACCCATCACCGCCATAGCTGCATCGCGGCGCGCGCCGGCTTCGGCGACCTGCTGATCGGCGCCGGCGCGCTCATGTGCGAGGCCAACGGATTCGATCCCGAGACGAAATCCAGCCTGCGCGACCCGATGGTCGAGCTGATCAAGATCACCGAGGGTTTCTTTGCCTGCGGCGTCGCCGCCAGCGTCTACGGCGCGGCCGACCCGCACAGCGGCGGCTTCATGCCCGAGCCGGTCTTCGCCAACATCGGCAAGCTGCTGCTCGCCACCCAGATCTACGACATGCACCGGCTCGCGCACGAAGTCTCGGGCGGCCTGGTGGTGGCGCTGCCCGGCCCCGACGAGGACCACAACCCGGCC
>JBAYRO010000099.1:0-11393 GCA_041676645.1 Burkholderiaceae bacterium
CTAGTCGGGCTTGGCTTTGCCGTTGCGTCGGTTTTCGCGCTGCCTGCCGCGCCGGCCTTGGCCGCGGACGAGATCCGGCTTGGCAACACCGTTCCCTATAGCGGCCCGGCCTCGTTCTACGGGTCGGTCGGCAAGGCGACGGTTGCGTACTTCGAGAAGATCAATGACGAAGGCGGCATCAACGGGCGCAAGGTCCGGGTGATCAGCCTCGACGATGCGCTGCAGCCGCCCCGGACGGTCGAGCAAGTGCGCAAGCTCGTCGAGCAGGACGAAGTGCTCGCCATGGTCCATCAGGTCGGGACCGCACCCGCATCCGCGGTCAGGAAGTACCTGAATGCGAAGAAGGTTCCGCAGATCTTCGTCATGGCGGGTTCGCATAATTTCCAGCAGCCCAAGGAGTTTCCGTACAGCACTGCCGGGTTGATGAACTACGAGTTCGAAGCCAAGGTCTACGGCAGGCAGATCCTCGCGGCGAATCCGGGCGCGAAGATCGGTGTCCTCTATCAGAACGACGACTACGGCAAGGACTACGTCCGCGGCCTCAAGGCGGGGGCCGGCGACGCGGTGATCGCCGAGATCAGCTACGAGGCGACGGATCCGACGGTGGATTCGCAGATCATCTCGCTTCGGGCCGCCGGCGTCGATACCGTGCTGCTGGCTGCCTATTCGAAGCAGGTCACGCAGTCGCTGCGCAAGATGAGCGAGCTCGACTGGAAGCCCCTGACCTTCATCAGTCACGTGTCGGCGCAGGTCCATCCGACATTGAGCAATGTCGGCCTGGACAAGGTGGTCGGCTTGATGACCGCGATGGTCATCAAGGATCCGACCGACGCCACATGGCACGACGATGCCGATGTCAAGGAGTACATGGCCTGGATGAAGAAATACTATCCGGACGGCGATCCGCAGAGTGGCAGCAATGCAGCCGTGATGGCATCGAGCGCGGCGATTGCGCATGTGCTCGAGGCTGCGGGCGACGATCTCAGCCGCGAGAACATCCTCAGGCAATTGACCCAGCTTCGTGATTTCGAGGCGCCGATGTTCCTGCCGGGGATCACGATGAGCTTTTCGCCGGACAACTACAATCCGTTTCGCAAGATCTACCTGATGCGCTTCGATGGCGAGCGCTGGGTTCCGCAGGGCGAACCGGTGGGCGAGTGAACAAGGAGACAGGAATGGACGGTCTGGGATCCCTCGAGAACAAGGTCATCGTCGTCACCGGTGCGGCGCAAGGCATCGGCGCCGCACTGACGGACCGGTGCGTCTCCTTGGGCGCGCGGGTGGTGGCGGTCGACCTCAACGGCGACGGGCTCGCCGAGCTCGGCAAGCGCCACGGCGAGGCCGTTCTCACCAGGACGGGCAACGTGGCCGACCAGGCTTTCGTGCTCTCGACCGTCACCGAGGCGATCGACCACTTCGGCGCGATCCACGGCCTGGCGAACAATGCCGGCATCACGCGTCCCGCGATGATCGAGAAGATGGCGCTCGAGCAGTGGCACCAGGTGCTCGACGTGCACCTGACGGCCACGTTTCTGTGGACCCAAGCGGTCGGCAAGCACATGATCCAGCGCTTCAAGGATGGCGATACGCGGCCCGGCGCGATCGTCAACCACTCGTCGATCGCCGGGCTGCGGGGCTCGATCGGCCAGCTCAACTATGCGGCAGCCAAGAGCGGCCAGCTCGGCATGAGCATGTCTATCGCCCGGGAGTGGGCCCGCTACGGCATCCGGGCCAATTCGGTCTGCTTCGGGGTGGTCGAGACCCCGATGACCGAGACCATCCGGGGCGAGAAGTTCCGCGACGGCATGCTCGCCAGCATCCCCCTGGGCCGCTGGTGCCAGCCCGAGGAGGTGACTCCGATGATCTGTTTCCTGCTGTCCGAGGACGCCAGCTACATCACCGGACAGTTCATCGCCATCGACGGCGGGGTGCATACCTCGCTGTAGCAGGAGTCCAGGGCGCCGACCAGGACGCCGGGGCCCATGTCGCGGGCATGGGTTCCGCGGGTACCCGGGCGCCCCGGCTCAGTCGCCGCCAAAGCGCGGCGCCCGCTTCTCCGTGAAGGCGCGAATGCCTTCGCGCGCATCGCCGCTACGGGCCCGTTCCACGAGCAGGTGGTGCTCGAGATCGAGGTGATCGGCAAGGTTGCGCCCGGGCAGGCCCGCGCAGAGCGTCTTGATGGCTCCCAGCGAGCCCGGTGCGCAACGCGCCAGCCGGGCGGCCAGGGCCTCGGCGGCATCGCGCAGTTCCTCTGCCGGGTGCAAGGCATCCACCGCGCCATGCAGCAGGCAGGTCTTCGCATCGATCGGATCGCTCAGCATCAGCCATTGCTGAGCCCGTATCGGCCCGACGCGCCGAGCCAGGTAATAGGCGGTGCCCGCATCCGGGCTCAGGCCGATCGCGGCGTAGCCGGTACGCAGCTTCATCGACGTCGCCGCGAGCACGAAGTCGGCCGAGAGCGCCAGGCCCACGCCGGCGCCTCCAATCGGTCCGTTGACCGCCGCGACCACCGGGACCGGTGATTCGTGCAGCTTCAGCATCGCCGGGTGCAGCGGCACCACGGTAGCGTCGACCAGCGCACCGAGATCGTCCGCGCCCGCGATGAACTCGTCGATGTCGCCGCCGGCGCAGAACATCCGGCCCTCAGCCAGGAGCAGGATCGCCCGTGGCCGGGCGTCGAGCACAGCATCGACCGCCCGGGCGAAGGCCTGCGTCGTCGCCCGCGTCAGGGTATTGCCGCGCTCGGGCGCTTGCAGGATGATCCGGGCTACATCGTCGGTGACCTCGAAGCCGACATCGTCAGTGCCTGTGCTGGCCATTGCTTTGATCCTGTGATCGGGTATCGGACGATCATAGCAAGCGTACCGGGACAAGATCGAAGACCGAGCTGAACTCTGGCCAGCCGAAAATCCGACCACCCGACCTCCCGACCACCGGAGCCGATCCGATCATGAGCCTCGTCCTGCCCGGTCCCGATAGCAAGCATCGTTGCCGCTGGTGCCTCGCCACTCCCGAATACCTGCGCTACCACGATACCGAATGGGGCTTCCCGGTCGACGACGACAGGCGGCTGTTCGAGAAGATCTGCCTCGAGGGATTCCAGTCCGGCCTGAGCTGGCGCACCATCCTCGACAAGCGCGAGAACTTTCGCGCCGCCTTCGATGGCTTCGACTTTCGCAAGGTCGCGCACTACGACGACGCCGACGTCGCCCGGCTCCTCGCCGATGCCGGCATCGTGCGCCATCGCGGCAAGGTCGAGGCGGCGATCGGCAACGCGCGTCGCGCCTGCGAGATGGTCGACAAGCACGGATCGCTCGCCGCCTGGTTCTGGCGCTTCGAACCGCCCGCTACCGAGGTGGCGGCCGAACCGGTCTCGACATCGCCGGAGTCGATCGCGATCTCGAAGGAACTGAAGAAGCTCGGCTGGCGCTTCGTTGGTCCGACGACGGTCTACGCGTTCATGCAGGCGATGGGCCTGGTCAACGACCATGCGGAAGGGTGCGTGACGCGGGCGGAGGTGGCGCGGGCGCGCAGGAGTTTCACGCGGCCGATCGCCGCCTGATCGACATCGTCGGGATACGTGTGGCCAGAACGATTATTCGTCGCGTTCGTGGTCGTTGAAACGGGGTGGGTCGCGCATCGGTTCACGCGGCGGCAATTCAAGTTCTACGCCGCCGAACGGCTCCACCCGTGCCCGGATGTCCGCCACCAGGGCTGCCCCTGTTCCCGGCTTCGGGTCCTGGGAAAGCGCTTCCTGAAGAATGCTGCGGGCTTCGTCCGCCATCGAACGCCCATGCAAGGCCGCCCGGATCCCCAGGCGCGCTTTCATGTCGTCATCGAGGTCGCGGATGGTCAACGTTGTCATGAACAAGCTCTTCCACATCGAGGGCAAGGCGGCCCTGATCCTCAGGACATCGGGTTCGCCGGCGCGTCCCGCTCCGGTGGCAGCGGAATGAACTCCCCCGAATCGAGGTCGGGCAATTTCATGCGCTGCGCTCGCCAGTCGGCCTTGGCCTGTTCGATGCGCTCCTTGCGAGAGGACACGAAGTTCCAGTCGATGAAGCGCGGTCCGATCGGGTCGCCACCGATCGCCATCAGCACCGAGGGTGCCCGGGCCGTGACGACCGCGTCGGCGCCGGCGGCGAAGACCGGCATCCGGCCGGCGTCGAAACGCTGGCCGTCGATCTCGACTTCGCCCGACGCGATGTAGACGGCGCGCTCGGGATATCCGGGTGGCAGTGCGACGCGCGAGCCGGCCGGCAATGTCCAGTGGATGTAGAACAGCGGTGATCGCGTCGGCACCGCCGAGTTCAGCCCCCAGGCCTGGCCGGCGATCAGCACGCCCTCGACGCCGTCCTCGTCGAGCTTCGGCAGGCCGTCGCTGCCGATGTGGTCGAACGCGGGATCGCATTCCTCGTCCTCGGTGGGCAGTGCGATCCAGGCCTGGATGCCGTCCATGTGGCCGCCTTCGCGCCGCGCCCGCTCGAAGCGTTCGGAATGCGTGATGCCGCGTCCGGCGGTCATCCAGTTGACTTCGCCGGGCACGATCGGCTGCTCCGAGCCAACGCTGTCGCGGTGCATGATCTCGCCTTCGAACAGGTAGGTCAGCGTCGACAGGCCGATATGCGGATGCGGGCGCACATCGACATCCTCGGCGATGCCCGCCGGGAAATCGACCGGTCCCATGTGGTCGAAGAAGATGAACGGCCCGACCATCCGGCGCCTGGCGAACGGCAGAACCCGGCCGACCTCGAAGCCGCCCAGCGGACGACGGCGGGCGTCGATGACGAGTTCGATCATGGGTATTCCCCTTTGCGTGATGATTGGGCCATGTTAGGCGATGCCGGCCTCGCTGCCGATCCGCATGCTGCTGTCGATTGCGATCCTGTTCCTTGTCTGCGTCGTCCTGCCGCTTGCGCAGGCGTGGCGGCTGCTGCGGCTTCGCGAACCGACCCGGCTCGCCTGGCTGCTGGTCGCAGCCGACGCCACCGTGGTCGTCATCGTGCTCTTCCTGGTCGGCCGCTGGGACATCGCAGGCTACTGGCTTCGGCCGGTCCTGGCGACACTGTTCGCCAGTGCCTTGCTGCGCTCATGGTGGAACCAGCGGGGCCGGCCATGGAGGTCCGGCGCCGGCAGGCCACTCTGCCGCGGCCACAAGGGTACGATCGCATCGCTGGCGATCTTCGGCGCGATCCTCCTCCATGCCTTGTCCGGCCTGTCGCCGTCGGCGCCGGCGCGCGACCTCGTCTTTCCGCTCGCCGGGGGGCGCTTCGTCGTCGGCCAGGGGGGCGATGCGTGGCTGCTCAACCATCACGCCCGCAACGTCGAGCAGCGTCACGCCGCCGATATCGTCGCACTGAACCGCTTCGGCTTCCGGGCCAGCGGATTGCTTCCGCAAGGGCTCGACGCCTTCGCGATCCACGGCGCGACGGTGCGCAGTCCCTGCGAGGGCAAGGTGGTTTCCGCTCGCGATGACCTGCCCGATCTCGCGCCCGGTGAAATGGATCCGGCGAATCCGGCCGGCAACCATGTGCTGCTCGAGTGCGATGGTCTGCGCGTGATGCTCGCGCACCTGCAACGCGCCAGCCTTCTGGTCGAGAGGGGCGATTCGCTTGCGGCGGGCAATCCGGTCGGCCGGGTCGGGAACTCGGGCAACACCACCGAGCCGCACCTGCATGTGCATGCCTTCGACCCGCGCACCGGCGACGTGTCCCGATCCGTTTCGACGGGCGAGTGCCCGTGCGCAACCGGGTGTTCGTGAACTGAAACCACGCCGGCGACGGGCGTATTGCCGATGCAGCCGGGCGGCGGATCATGCTTTGCCGATGCCTTTTATCGAGAGTCCCGCTCCCGGACTGCATTTCCGAGGACCCTGCATGTCGAACAAGCCCAATGCGATCCACGAAGTCTTCGCCTACCTGCGCGTGCGTGACACCGCAGAGGCGATGCGTTTCTACGCCGCGGCCTTCGGCGCCGAGGAGATCTTCCGCCTGACCGAACCGACCGGGCGTATCGGCCATGCCGAGATGCGGCTTGGCCCCGCGGTGCTGATGCTCTCGGATCCCTATCCGGAGTACGGCATGGATGCGCCGCCGGGCGATTCCGATATCGGCTGCGCGGTGCACCTGCATGTGGATGATGCCGACGCGATGGCCGAGACGGCGGTCGCCGCCGGCGCGACGATGCTGATGCCGCCGACCGATCATTTCTACGGTGAACGCAGCTGTCGGCTGCGCGATCCCTTCGGCCACACCTGGCTGCTCGGCCACGAGATAGAGAAGCTCGCGCCCGAGGAGATGCAGCGGCGCTACGACGCGCTGTTCAGCTGAACGGTTTCGCGAGTTCGCGCGGTATTCCGGCTTCAGCTCGGTCGCGGCGCCCGCAGCACCGCCAGTGCGCCGAAGGCGACCAGGCTCAGCGCGCTCGTGAGCAGCAGCGCCCAGACCTCCCAACGATCGAGCGCGATGCCGAACAGGAAGGGGGCGAGAGCCTGCAGGATCCGGGCGGGCAGCATCAGCCAGCCCTGGCGGGCACCGTAGCCCTGCGCGCCGAACAGCGCCAGTGGCAGGGTCGCCATCGCGATGGTCAGGATCCCGTTGCCCATGCCGTGCAGGATGCCGAAGACCGGTGCGAGCGCCGGGCCGCCGAGCAGCAGCGCAGCCACGCCGACCGGATGCCCCACGGTGGCGAGCCGCGCCGACAGCAGCGGGTGCAGGCGTTGCAGCAGGCCGAACTCGAGCAGCCGGCCGGCGACCTGCGCGGGGCCGATCATCGCGCCGACCGCCACGGCGACCGCGAGGCTCGCGCCGGCGGCCTGGATCACCCGGGGGAAGTGCGAGGCCATCGCGGTGCTGACGAACCATCCGGCGGCGAACACCGTTGCGAGCAGCGCGGCGGTCAGCGCGGGACGGTTCGGCGTCTGTGTCGCCGGGCCGGTGCCGTGGATCGCGGCGGGCGCCGCCTCGCCGCCGTCCTGCCGTGGCGAAGCGCCCGGACGGCCGGGGTTCGGCAGCCAGGCGTTGAGCGGCAGCCCGAGCGCCAGGTGCAGCGCGACCCAGCCGAAGCATGCGCCACGCCAGCCGTAGTGCGCTTCCATCCAGGCGGTCAGTGGCCAGCCGACCGTGCTCGCGAGCCCGCCGAGCAGCGTGACGCCGGTGATCGCATTGCGCGACTGCTGGCCGTAGAGGCGGACCAGGGTCGAGAAGGCAGCTTCGTACAGGCCGCTGCCCATCGCGATGCCCATGAGCAGCCAGGCCGCGACCATCGTGGGGAGGTCGCGGGCCATGCCGAGCGCGGCGAGCGCCAGGGCGAAGAGCAGGTTGGTGCCGACCAGCACCGGGCGCCCGCCGTGCCGGTCGATCAGGCGACCCGACCAGGGTCCGACCAGCGCGGAGGCGGCCAGGGCGCCGGAGAAAGCGGCGAACACCGTCGGTGTGGCCAGTCCGAGCTCCCTGGCCATCGGTGCCGCGAGAATCGCGACGAGATAATAGGAGGATGCCCAGGCCAGCGTCTGCGTGGTGCCGAGCGCCAGGCTGACCGATCGACGACTTGCGAGCGGCATCGGCCGCATCCCTCCGTGAATGCGCCGGTCTTCAGGTCCGG
The DNA here is from genome assembly GCA_041676645.1 of Burkholderiaceae bacterium. GTDB lineage: Bacteria > Pseudomonadota > Gammaproteobacteria > Burkholderiales > Burkholderiaceae_E > JAMLIN01. Next base: position 7,603 of record JBAYRO010000099.1, read on the forward strand.
CGCCAGCTGCTCGCGAGCCAGGGCCGTTGCTCGACCGGCATGCCGTCGGGACGGAAGTAGTGGTTCAGTTCGGTGAAGCCGGCGTCGCGCATGTAGCGACGCCATGTTTCGAGATCGTGGTAGACGCCGTAGCGCTCGCCATTCCAGCCTTCCTGGTTGTTGCCGCGGGGATTCGAGCTGAACAGCACCCCGCGCGGCTTGAGCGCCGCATGCAGTTGCCCGAGCACCCGTGGCAGTTCGGCGCTGGGGACATGGAACAGCGATGCATTGGCGAAGATGCCGTCGAAGCGCCCGTCCGGCAGGTCGAGTCGCAGGAAGTCCTGCTCGAGTACCTCGCAGCCGCTGTGCGCCCGCGCCATCCGCGCGAAACTCGGCGCGCCGTCCAGGCCGACGGCGACATGGCCGAGCGCGGTGAAGGCGGCAAGGTCGCGCCCCGGTCCGCAGCCGAAGTCGAGGATGGTGAAGGGCGGCGTCCCCTCGATATGGCGCAGCAGCTCGGCGATGTTCTGGCTGACGTCGTGGTCGCGCGTGCCTTGCCAGAAGGCGTCGGCGCGCTGCTCGTAGTGGGCGAGCGTGGCGGTGCTCGTCCGGTCGGGCGAAGGGGCGGCGGGCGTCATGTGCTAATGGTATCGCTCCGCTGCGGTTCCAGCAGACCGGGGCGACGACGCGGCGGCTCCTCGAACGATCCGGCCTCATTCCGTCGATCGGAATGCCCTGTGTCGGTCTACACTGCTGCGTCCACTGTCCCGTACCCCTCGAGGGCCCGATGCACGAGCAGCTTCCCGTCTGGATACAGCAATGGCTGGGCCTGATCGTCCCGGCCGGCCAGGTGCTCCTGATCCTGCTCGTCGCCTTCGTGCTCAAGCGCCTCTCGCGCCTGGTGATCGATGGCCTGGTGACGCGCTACGGCCTGCCGCGCGTCTTCGGCTTCGCCGCCCGGCGTCTGGCTGGGTTCGTGATCTTCGGAGCCGCGCTGCTGCTCATCCTGGAGCGCCTCGGGGTGTCCGGCACGGTGCTCTGGACCGCGTTCACCGGCTTTGCCACGGTCGCGGCGGTTGCCTTCTTCGCGGCCTGGAGCGTGCTGAGCAACATCTTCTGCTCGCTGCTGATCTTCATCATGCGGCCGTTTCGCCTGCTCGACCACATCGAGCTGATCGAAGCGGGCGACAAGCCCGGCCTGCGCGGCCAGGTGATCGACGTCAACCTGGTCTACACCACGCTCGAGGAGACCGACGACGAGGGTCGGGCGACGGTATTGCAGGTGCCGAACAATCTCTTCTTCCAGCGCGCCACCCGGCGCTGGCGGCCGGGGTCGGTGCCCTCCCCGCGGTTGCCGGCGTCCGCCACGACCGAGGCGTTTGCACCGCTCGCGCCCGGGGCGATGCCGCCGGGGCCGTGATGTCGGCCACTGCCGATCACCACGCGTCGACGAAGGGCCGCTTGCGGCCCGACAACGGTTCGCGCAGCTTCACCGAGCGGATGCCGCTCATGATCCAGGCCCGTGTCTCGACCGGATCGATCACCGCGTCGATCTCGGTGGTGGAGGCGGTCGAGATCGCCTTGCCCTGCTCGTAGTAGTCGGCCAGCAGCTTGTCGTAGAGCGCCTTCTTCTCGACCGGATCCTCGACGGCGTCGAGCTCGCGCCGGAAGCCCAGCGTGACCGCGCCTTCGAGCCCCATCGGCCCGAACTCGCCGGTCGGCCAGGAGACGGTGTAGAAGTTGTCGGCCGCGCCGCCGCCCAGCATCGCCTGCGCGCCGAGCCCGTAGCACTTGCGCAGCACCACCGCGAACAGCGGCACGCTGATCGAGCGGGCGGTGACGAACATCCGGCAGACATGGCGCACCAGCGCGGTCTTCTCGGCCTCGGGCCCGACCATGAAGCCGGGCGTGTCGCACAGGGACAGGATCGGCAGGTCGAAGGCGTCGCATAGCTGCATGAAGCGCGACGCCTTGTCGGCGGCCGGTCCGTCGATCGCCCCGCCGAGATGGCCGGGATTGTTCGCGATCAGGCCGAAGGGCCGGCCTTCGATCCGGACCAGGGCGGTGACGATGCCGACGCCGAATTCCCGGCGCAGCTCGAGCACCGAATCCTCGTCGGCCATCGCGGTGATCGCTTCGCGGACGTCGTACACCCGCAGGCGGTTCTCGGGCACCACATGGCGCAGGCGTCGCTGATCGGGCGCCGACCAGTCCGCGATCGGCCCCTGGAAGTAGCCGATGTATTTCCGGACCACCCGGCAGGCCTCGGCCTCGTCGCGTACCCGGATGTCGACCACGCCATTGCGCGACTGCACATCGATCGGGCCGATCGCCTCGGGCGGATAGACACCCAGTCCGCCGCCTTCGATCATCGCCGGGCCGGCCATGCCGATGTTGCTGCTCTCGTCGGCGATGATCACGTCGCAGCAGCCGAGCAGCGCGGCATTGCCCGCGAAGCAGCGGCCGGAAACGACGCCCACCAGAGGCACCTGCCCGCTCAGTTCGGCGAACTTGGTGAAGGTGCCATTGGAGATGCCAGCGTAGGTCATGCGTTCGGTGTCGCCGGGCCGGCCCCCGCCGCCCTCGGCGAACAACACCAGCGGCAGGTTCCATTGCGCCGCGATGCTCAGCACCCGGTCGAGCTTGCGGTGGTGGCGCTGACCCTGGGTGCCGGCGAGCACCATGTAGTCGCCGATTGCGAACGCGCAGCGGGCGGTCTCGGGCGGGAAGTGCTCGCCGTTGACGCTGCCGATTCCGGTGATCATGCCGTCGCCGCTGGTGTTGCGCACCAGGTCGTCGATCGAGCGGCGGTGGCGCTGGGCGGCGATCGCGAACTCGCCGTATTCGCGGAAGCTGCCTTCGTCGCAGATCTGGGCCAGGTTCTCGCGCGCGGTCTGCTGCCCGCGGGCATGGCGCTTGGCGACCGCCTCGGGCCGGTTTTCGTCCAGTCCGAAGGCGCGTCGCTCGGCAACCTGCGCGAGATCGGGCCGGATGTGGTCGAGGTCGACCTCGGCCTGCGCCCGGGCGGGGCCGTCGGCATGGTCCTGCGCTTCGATCGCGAACAGGGCTTCGCCTTCCATCAGCGTACGGCCGGGTTCGGCCAGCACCGCGCGCACCACGCCGCTGCACGGAGCCATCACCAGGTGTTCCATCTTCATCGCCTCGAGCACCGCGAGCTGCTGGCCGGCCTGGACGAAGTCGCCGGCCGCGGGGCCGAGCTCCAGGACCGTGCACTGCATGGGCGCGGCCACGGCGCTGGTGCCCGGCGGCAGCGCGGCGGCGGTCCCGGACGGTGGGGAGTCCTCCGCGCCGGCGCCTGTCGGGGCTTCGTCGGCGGCGGCCACTGCGAGGGTGAGCGCCGCCTGCGCGAGCCCGGCGGCTTCCTGCTCGATGAACCGGGTGGTGACGGTGTTGGCTTCGACCTCGGGCCGGGCCAGCAGCGCGCCCAGCCAGTGCAGGTTGGTCGCGATTCCCTCGATGCGGCACTCGGCAAGGGCGCGCCGGGCCTTGTTCAGCGCGGCCGGGAACCGCGGCGAGCGTGAATGGACGATCAGCTTCGCGAGCAGGCCATCGAAGCTGGCCGAGTTCCTGTAGCCGGTGTAGGCGGCGCCGTCGACGCGGATGCCGGCACCGGTGGGCGGCTCCCAGGTCCGCAGTTCGCCGCTGGACGGCTTGACGCTGCCGTCCTCGGTGATGCGCTCCATGTTGATCCGCAGTTGGATCGCATGGCCGCGGGGCGCGCTGCCGGTGTCGGGGCCAAGGCCGAGCTGGTTCAGGCTGCGGCCCCGGGCGATCTCGAACTGCAGCTGCAC
>JBAYRO010000100.1:0-10858 GCA_041676645.1 Burkholderiaceae bacterium
CTCGCGCGGGCGGTCGATGCCGGCCAGGATCGGGCGGTGATCGAGGCGATCGCCGGGCGCTTCGGGATATCCGGCAACCTGGTGCGACGCATCTGGCGCGAGCGTCCCGCCTCGCTCGGCCAGCCGCCCGGCTGGCAGCTCGGCGAGATCCTGCGCGCGCTCGAGGCCGGTCCCTGGCCGGCGGACGACCGCCAGTGGGAAGCGCTCATCGCCAGGGCGATCCCGGCGGCGGCGCTGTAGACCTTCAAGGTTTCGCACGCGCTACAGCACGACCAGATGGTCCACCGTGGCGCCAGGGACGGCGGCAAGCGGCACGCCACGATCGAAAGTCACGAAACGACCGCCGTTGCGCACTGCCAGCAGCAACAGGTAAGCATCGGTGATCTGGCGCGAGCCGAGAATCGATCTCCAGCGCAGGAAGTCGGTCGCCAGCAGGCTTGCATCGGCAGGCCAGAACACATGATGCTGCGTGCTGGCAGCCGCACCGAGTCGCTCGGCGATCCGTGCCGGTGGCAACGCTCCGGGATACGCGGGTTGCGACATGATCCGGATGCAGCCGTTCTGCGTGATCGGACACGATGCCCAGCCATGGGCGATGTTCGTATCGAGCCAGGATCGCGCAGTTGCGTGATGCATGTGCCCCTGATCGAGCAAGGCGATCAGGACGTTCACATCCAGCAAACCCCTCATCACACCGCTTCCCGTTCTACAGCATGACGTGCATCCATGTCATGCGCCTTCCTGGTCACGCAACTGGTCGATGGTCTCGTTGTCGACCACCTTGCCACGCGCCGGAAACGGCTGAAACCCATGGAACGGCGGTGCGGGCTCGCGTGCAACAGGTGCCCCGGTGTCGCCGAGGAGGGCTTGTCGGGCAAGCTCGGAAACAACGCGCCCGATCGATATGTTCCTCCGCGCCGCGAGTTGCTTCGCGGCGGCAAGTACGTCGGCATCGATGTCGAGGGTAGTGCGCACCGCCGCTCCCGGTGAATCCATTGATGCGGTGATGTTACCGCATCATCGCATCCAGCATGGATACATCGGGGTGCAGCGGGTTCCCGCCGTTCCGGGAGAAGCGGGAACGCTGCCGCTGCTCCGGTGCTACTCCGGCTGCACGCCCCGGGTGTCCACGGCCAGTTGCGGCCTCTCGTCGACGCGCAGGCTGAAGACATCGGGCCTCGCGTAGTGGCCGGTGACATCGAAATCGAACTTGCCGCGCGCGACATCGTCGAGATCGAGCTCGGCGCACAGGATGGTCTCGCCAGTGAAGTCGGGCCCGGCGAGCACCTGGCCGAGCGGGCTCACGATCATGCTGCCGCCGCGCATGAGGACCTCGGCAGGATCCTCCGCGAGGACATTGCGCATGGCCGGCGGAAAATCCGCCAGCGTCAGGTACTGGCAGGCCGACAGCACGAAGCAACGGCCCTCGAGGGCGATGTGCCGCATGGTGGCCGCCCATGAATCCCGGTCGTCGGCCGTCGGCGCGCAGTACAGGACGGTCTGCTTGTCGTACATCGCCGTGCGCAGCAGCGGCATGTAGTTCTCCCAGCAGATGACCGAGCCGAGCTTCCCCCAGGGCGTATCCACCACCGTGAGCGTGGAGCCGTCGCCGTAACCCCAGCAGAGCCGTTCGAGTGCGGTGGGCATCAGCTTGCGGTGCTTGCCGAGCAGGTCGCCGTCAGGGCCGAAGAAGAGCACCGTGCAGTAGAGCGTTCCGCCGGCGCGCTCGATCACGCCCATCACCACGAACATCCGCGCCTCGCGCGCGGCGGCGCCGATCGCGGCGGTTTCCGCGCCAGGGACTTCGATCGCGCTGTTCCAGTAGGCGAGGAAGTCGTCGCGCCCCTCGGGGGTGCGCCCGCCCAGATAGATGGAGAAGTTCGCGCCTTTGGGATAGCCGCCGATGAAGGCTTCCGGGAACACGGCCACCTGGCCGCCGCGATCGGCGCACTGCGCGATGAGCGATGCCGCCTTCGCCACCGTCGCGGGGGTATCGCCGCCTACCGAACCGGCCTGGACCACGCAGGCCTTCAATGTCTGCATACCGCCTCCTTCGTTGCCGGGGCGCGGCACTCCGCGCGCACCCCGGGGACAGTCTAGGAAGACAATCGCCGACCTGTCAATTCTCGTCGACCAAATGGCCTTTGTCGACCGAATTCGACACATAAGGGCCTTTTGAAACAAGCAAATACATGAGATCCTGTGTGTCGATCATTTTCGACAATGGGTACATGATGATCGAAAGACTGGCGGCGATCGGACTGGACGACAAGGAGCGGCGCTTCTACCTGGCGGCGCTCGAGCTGGGCACCGCGCCGGTGACCGCGGTGGCGAGCCGGGCCGGGGTGACGCGGACCAACGGCTATGACCTGCTGGCGCGGCTGGAACGGCGTGGCCTGCTGACGCAGGTCGATGGCGCCACCGGTACGCGCCAGGTCGTGCCGGCCGATCCCGAGATCCTGATCCGCGAATGGGAGCGCACCCGGTCGATGCTCGATGATGTGGTGCCGCAACTGCGATCGCTGTTCAATCGCAGTCCCCATCGGCCGCGGGTGCGCTTTCATGAAGGCGCGGACGGCATCCGCCGCGCGATCTGGGCGACCCTGGAATGCCGGTCCGGACATCTCCTGGGCATCCTGTCGATGCACGAACTGATGGAAACCCCCGGCCCGCAGTGGATGGCGCAATACATCGCCGAACGGGTGCGCCGAGGCATCCGGCTCGACGTCGTGCGATCACATTCGCGCGACACGCAGACCATCTGGCCGGGCAGCGCGGAGGAGCTGCGCGAATTGCGCTACGCGCCGGCGGGCATCGACCTGGGAATGACCGCCTATCTCTGCGACGACACCGTGACCTATGTGTCGTCGCGACGCGAGAACTACGCCCTGACCATCGAGAGCCCGGAACTCGCCGCGTTGCAGCGCGCCCTGTTCAACTCGCTGTGGGAGGCATCGAGCGCGGCACATCGAGGTCATCGGCACCGCCGTAGATCCGGTTCCAGGTCGGACTGATCACGAGCTCGTTGATGCAGGCCCGCGGCGGCATGGTGGCCACGAACATCAGGGCGGCGGCCACATCCTCGGGAACCAGCATGCGGGCGATGTCCTCGTCGGGAGGCGGCTTGGGCCGCGATTTCAGGATCGGGGTCGCGACCTCGCCGGGACAGAGCAGGGTGGCGCGGATGCCGTTGCGGCCTTCCTGGTCGTTGATGCTCTCGACCAGCGGCGCGAGCCCGAACTTGGTCGCCCCGTAGGCGGCTCCGGTAAAGCCGGTGTAGCGCCAGCCCGCCCAGGACGAGACCACCACGATGGCCCCGCCTCCCGCCTCGCGCATGGCCGGCAACACCGCCGCCACGCAATAGGCGACGCCATTGAGGTTGACCGCGCTCACGCGGGCGAAGGCCTCGGGGGTGAGGTCGCGCCAGTAGCGGTTCGGCGCGTTCATGCCGGCCGCGCAGACCAGCAGGTCGATGCGGCCGAAGTCGTCGAGGATGCGCCCGAGCGTTGTCGTCACCGCCGCCGCATCGGCCACGTCGACGGCGAGCGCATGGACATCGATCTCGTCGGCGGCGAGGTCGTCGCGCGCCTCGGCGAGGACCGCTTCTCGCCGCCCCGAGATCACCACCGTGTAGCCGGCCTTGCCGAGCTCACGGGCGCAGGCCCTGCCGATGCCGGTGGCGCCGCCCGTGACCCAGGCGACCGGTCTGCCGTCCTTTTCCATGTGTTCTCCTCCTGTCCGCTCGCGCAGAGGTTCTCATGCCGCGACCGGACGGTCCACGACCGGGATGAACCGGCCCCGGCCGATCGCCGCGACCGCCCGTTCGCCGTCCCGGCGGCCCAGGCGGTATACCGCCTCCTGGAGCGCGGGCTTGCCGCGCTCCCAGCGCGAAACGGGGATCGGCCGCGACGGCTGGACATAGGTGCGCGTGCCGAGCATGAAGATCGGCGCGCGACCCGGACGCGACCGGGTCGTCAGCACCAGGGTGGATCGGTCGGGCGCGACGATATCGACCGGCACATCGTCGACCAGTCCGCCGTCGAGCGCCGCCTCGCCATCGACGTATTGCAGCGGCGCGAAAAGCGACATGCGGCCCGAAGTCTCGATCAGCGCCGCCAGCGAATCGATATCGGGACAGTCCGCGACCCGGCCGGTGCCGCGCCGGAAGCCGAGCCGGCTGCCCCAGCGCGGATGCAGCGGGTTCATGAAACGGCGTTCGAGCGAGCCAGCAAACCGGCCCAGCGCCACGCTGCCGCGCGGCCCCAGCCAGGCCGGCGGCCGGGCGTAGCCGATGCGGATGTCGATGCCGCTGCGGCGCAGGCGCTCGAAGCGCCCGCCATCGAGCAGGATGTGGAGCGCACGGCGGTCGATGGCCTGACGGGAGCGAGCCGCTGCGCCGCGACGCCGGCCATCGTCCGTGCCGGTTGCGCGGCGCGAGCCGCCGAGAAGCTCGCGATAGCAGGCCAGGCCGTTGCGGGAATCGCTGGCCAGCAGCATGCAGGCGGTTGCCGCGCCCGAGGACATCGCGCCGACGGTCGCGGGCGACAGTCCCGTGGCCGGTGCGAAGACGTCCCAGAAACCCGCCTGCCACCAGCAGCGCTGCCCGCCGCCGGCAAACACGACCTGTTCGAACATGCGTGCGAACCCCTTGCGGGTCTCCTCCCTCGATCCCCATTCTAGCCAGCCGATCGCGCCGGCATGCGATGATTCGGCGATGAGCCTGCGACTGATCGCCCTCGGCGGGACCTTCGACAAGGTCTACGACCCCCGCACCGGAACCCTCGGCTTCGGCCGCAGCTGCCTGCCCGAGATGCTCGAGGCGGCGCGCATCCATCCGCCGCCACCGATCTCCGCCCTGATGCTGGTCGACAGCCTCGACATGGGTGAGGCGCACCGCCAGACCGTGGTCTCCGCCTGTCGGCACTGCGCCGAGGAAGCCCTGGTCATCATCCACGGCACCGACACCATGACCGACACCGCGGCCACGCTCGCCGCGGCGGGCCTGGAGAAATGCGTGGTGCTCACGGGCGCGATGGTGCCGGCTCGCTTCGGCAATTCCGATGCCGCCTTCAACCTCGGCTTCGCCGCGGCAGCCGCGCTGCTGCTGCCGCATGGCGTCTGGATCGCGATCGGCGGCGCGATCCATGCCTGGGACGAGGTCCGCAAGAACCGCGACAGTGCCAGCTTCGAGCGAATCGAACCGCCGGCGGACGACCAGGCCGGATCCCCCGGTCCGCAATAGCGCCGTGGCAACGCTAGAATGAGCGGCTGGCGCAACGACGCCCGCAGTGGCAGCGCCACGAACATCCCTGGAGACCCAGCATTGAGCAGTGAACCCAGCGCCGACTTCGGTCCCGTCACCGTATTCTTCGGCGAAAAGACCGGCAAGTATCCCGACGGCAACCAGGTCATCGTCAACGGCGGCGACATGCGGGTTGCCTTCGACACGCCGTGCGTAGCCAACCGGATCGGCCCCACCTTCGACGAAGTCGACATGGTCATCCTCGGGCATGTCCATGAGGACCACATGGCGGGCCTGCACCGGGTGCCCCATGCGCCGGTCCATGTGCACGAGGACGACGTCGCCGCGGCGCGCAGCTGGGAGGGCCTGGCCGCGCACTTCGGCTACGACCCGGCGTCGATGGACGAGTTCCGCGCCAGGATCGAGCGCGAGTTCAACTACGTTCCCCGCCCCGACGCGATCGCCTATCCCGACGGCCAGCGCTGGGATCTCGGCGGCGGTGTCTCGGTCGAGGCGATCCACATGCCCGGCCATACCCGCGGCCACTGCGTGCTGCTGGTCCAGCCGGGTGGCATCGCCTTCATCGGCGACATCGACCTCACCGGCTTCGGTCCCTACTATGGCGATGCGACTTCCGACCTCGCGGCGTTTCGCCGCTCGATCGAGCGCCTGCCCTCCATTCCGGCGAAAGTCTGGATCACCTCCCACCATCGCGGGGTCTATACCGACCGCGACCGGATGCTGGCCGATCTCCAGGCCTACGGATCGAAGCTCGATGCCCGCGAGGAGAAGATCCTCGGGCTGCTCGCCGAAGCGCCGCGTCGCCTCGACGAACTGATCGGGCTCGGACTGGTCTACCCGGCCGAGTACGCGAGCCCCAATGTCAGCGCGATCGAGTCGCGCACGGTCAGCCAGCATCTGGACGAGCTGCTTGCCGACGGACGGATCGCGCGTCGCGACGACGGCGCCTGGCGCCTGGCCGGGCGTTGAAACCGAGGAAGACTGCATGTCCCGTCCCCTGCTGTTCACGCCCATCAGTGTGCGAGACCTGGAGCTGAAGAACCGGGTGGTGATCGCCCCGATGCACCAGTACTCGGCGAAGAACGGCTTCGCCACCGACTGGCACCTGATGAACGCGGGTCGCTACGCCGCCGGCGGCGCCGGTCTGGTCTGCGTCGAATCGACCAAGGTCTCGCGCGAAGGCTGCGGCACCGTGGGCGACCTCGGCCTGTGGCGTGACGAGCATATCGACAGCGTCCGGCGCATCCGCGAACTGATCCATCATTGCGGCGCCAGGGCCGGCATCCAGCTCGGCCACTCGGGCCGCAAGTCGCGACTGACGCGCCCCTGGGAAGGCGGCCGGCCGCTCACCATCGACGACGTCGATCCGGTCGCCGACGAATGGGATACCTGGGAGCTGGTCGGGCCCTCGGCGATCCCGGCCGACAAGCGTTCGCCCACCCCGCGGGCACTCACGAGGGCCGAAGTCCACGGCCTCGTCGAGGCCTGGGGCGCCGCCGCCGAACGGGCCGACGCCGCCGGCTTCGACATGGTGGAGGTCCACGGCGCCCATGGCTACCTGATCCACCAGTTCCTGTCCGAGCATGCCAACCAGCGCAGCGACGAGTACGGCGGCAGCTTCGAGAACCGGATGCGCTTCGCGATCGAAGTCGCCGAGCATGTCCGCAGCAAGTGGCCGGCGCGCAAACCGCTCTTCATGCGGCTGTCGGTGGTCGATGCGGCCGGCTGGGGGCTCGAGCACAGCGTGGCGCTCGCCCGCGAACTCGGCCGGGTCGGGGTCGACGTGATCGACTGCAGCGGCGGCGGCATCCAGGCCGGGGCGGGCGTCGGCGCCCGACCGGATTACGGCTACCAGGTGCCATACGCGGAGGGGCTCAAGCGCGACGCCGGCGTCCGGACGATGGCCGTCGGCGTGATCGTTCATGCACGCCAGGCCGAAGCGATCCTGCAGGAAGGCCGCGCCGACCTGGTCGCGCTGGCGCGCGAAGCGCTCTACAACCCGAACTGGCCGGTCGATGCCGCCCGCAAGCTCGGCGTGGCAGATCATTTCGAGATGATCCCGCCCAACTACGGCTGGTGGCTCGGCAAGCGCGAAGGCATTCCCGGCTTCGTCCCCTCCACCTTCGGGGATTCACCGCAGGCCTGATCGTCCGCGGGCGCCGACACCCTGCGCCCGGGATCGAACGAGCAACCCTCGCCACGAACGGAGCATCGCATGCATTTCGACGTCGCCACCCTCGACGGGAGCCTGTGCTACAAGCTGATGACCTCGCTCGTCGTGCCTCGCCCGATCGCCTGGCTGGTCACCAACGACGGCGCCGGTGGCCAGAACGCAGCGCCGTTCTCGTTCTTCAACTGCTTCTCGGGCGATCCGCCGGTGCTGTGCATCGGCATCGGCCGACCCGCCGACCGCAGGAAGGACTCGCTCGCCAACATCGAGCGCGACCGCGAGTTCGTGGTCAACATGGTCCCCGAGGAACTCGCCGAGCAGATGAACCTCACCGCGACCGACTTCCCGCCGCAATGGAGCGAACTCTCGGTGGCCGGCCTCGAGACCGCGCCCTCGGTGGCGGTCGCGGTGCCGCGCATCGCCGCCAGCCCGGCGGCATTCGAATGCCGGCTGCGCGAGATCCTGCCCGTCGGCCAGGGTAGCGGCAACATGATCGTGGTCGCCGATGTCGCCGTGATCCACGTTCGCGACGACGCGATCACCAATCTCGAACGCTGCCATGTCGACGGCACGAAGCTCGGCATCGTCGGCCGGATGCAGAGTCCGGGCCGCTACGTGCGCCTGCACGACACCTTCGAGATGCGCCAGGCTACGTTCGGGCAATGGCAGGCGGCCAATCCACAGCCCGGCGAGCCGGACTGAGCGGCGGACCCGCACGCGCGTGCGCGGGTTCGCTCTCGGGCGGGATCAGGCCGGTTCGATCGTGCCGGCGATGTTGTCGACCGTGACCGGCACCTCGACGTAGAGGATCTCCGGGTCCGAGCCGTACTTCCCGGCAACCGTCGCCTTCCATTCCGGCGTATAGCAGGCCTCGGCCGCCGCCCTGGATTCCCAGAAGTAGATGCCGCCGGCGCGGTCGCCCGACTCCGCCAGGTAGTAGTGCTTGCGCACGAGCCCCGGTCGACCGAGATACTTCGGCGCGGTCGACTGGAAGACCTCCGCCGCCTGCGCCACCGTCCAGACCTGCGGCAGCTTGAATGTCACGATCGAAACGATCATCGCGTGTCTCCTCGGGAACAATACGATAGGGCCGTCCCAGACTACTCGAACCCGGGAGAGCATGCATGAAAGGATGGGGATTCCTCGGCGTCGCGATCGTCGCCGAAGTGGTGGCGACCTCCGCGCTCAAGGCGAGCGAGGGCTTCTCGCGATGGATGCCCTCGCTGGTGGTCATCGCGGGATACGCGATCGCCTTCTACTTCCTGTCGCTGACCCTGCGCGCCATCCCCGTCGGAGTCGCCTACGCGATCTGGTCCGGCCTCGGGGTGGTGCTGATCACCGCGGTGGGCTGGATCGTCTTCGGCCAGAAGCTCGACCTGCCTGCGCTCGCCGGCATCGGCCTGATCCTTGCCGGCGTGCTGGTGATGAACCTGTTCTCGAAGGCGCTGACGAACTAGGGCGGCGAACCGCCACGCAAGGACTGGCTGCCCGGGCTCGAGCGCAGGTCCCTGAACGCAACCCGCAACGCCAGCACGAACACGAGGGCGATCAGCAGGAACGCGGTCATCGCGGCGACCGACCAGGACGTGAGGGCCAGCACCGCGAAGAGCACCGACGTGATGAAGGCGATGCCGACCGAAGTCCCGATGCGCTGACCCGTCTGCATGATCGCTCCCGAGCTGCCCGCGTAGGCGAGCGGAACGTCGGCGAGCGTCAGCGTCTGGTTCGGGGTGATGACAGCGCCCTGCGCGATGCCGACGAATGCCAGCGACAGGATGAGCCACCAGATGCTGATCCAGCCGCGGGCGTGCATCCACACCACCGCGGCGCACAGGATCATGCCGAGGATGCCGACCAGCAGCCCGCCGATCACGACCCGGCGCCCGTAACGCATGACCTTGCGGCCCGCCCAGTCCGCGGCAAGCGCCGACAGGATCGATGATGGAATCCCGACCGTGCCGGCCTGCAGGGCCGTCTTGCCATGGCCCTGCTGCAGGTACAGCGCGACGATCACCCAGATGCTGGTCATGCCGAGGAAGTACAGCGACATGATCAGCGCGCCGTTGGTGAAGCTGCGCGTGGCGAAGATGTTCAGGTCGACCATCGGACTGCGGCCCGAGCGCGCGTACCAGCGCTCCCACAGCACCCAGGCCCAGGTGAGCGCGAGGCCGACGGGCAGGGCGAGCCAGGTGGCCGGAGCTGCCTGGTACTCCATGAACGGCCACAGCACCGCGAACACGGCTGTGCCGAGCAGCAGCGACCCGACCGGGTCGAGCGTCGACAGCAGCCTGCCCGGGCCGCCGGTCGTGGTCGCCGGGCGCCGGAACAGCGGCCGCGGGAACCAGAGCAGCGCCAGCCCGACGACGACCAGGCCGATCGGCACGTTGACGAGAAAGGTCAGCCGCCAGCCGACATCGACTCCGCCGACCAGGATCAGCAGTCCTCCGAGGACCGGGCCGATGGCCACCGATACGCCGACCATGCTGCCGAAGTAGCCGAAGGCGCGTGCGCGATCGTCGCCGCGAAAGTACTCCTGGATCATTCCCACGCCCTGCGGGTTGACCAGGCCCGAGCCGATACCCTGGACGAAGCGCGCCACATTGAGCGCATCGGGCGTGAGCGCGAGGCCCGCGGCCACGGAAGACGCGGTGAACAGCAACACCCCGACGATGAAGATCCCGCCTCGGCCGATGATGTCGCCGGCACGACCCGCCGCGACCAGAACCACCCCGAAGGTCAGTGCGTAGCCCGACAGCACCCATTGCAGGTCGGAGTGGCTGGCACCGAGCCCGGCCTGGATCGACGGCAGCGCGACGTTGACGATGCTCACCCCGACCAGCGACATGAAGATCGTCGCCAGAAGCACGGCAAGCACGCGCCAGCGCGTGGCATCGGAGATGGCGGGGAGATCGGCCGGGGCGGCTGGGGGCGGAACGGACATGGATCCTTCTTCCGGGCGCGCAAGGCGGCGCCGGTTGCGCGGGTCGTCAGGGTGACAGGCACTGCGATTGTCCGGCAAGGCGCCGGATCGGCGTGCGCGCCGCCCGGTGTCGCGGCGATTCGGGCCGGGCGGGCCCAGCGGCCAGGGTTATCCTTGCCTTTCGCGCGCTGCGCGCGGACCGACGCATTCCCGGACTCACAGCCTGCTGCAGCCGGTACCACTCGACCGACGGAACGCCATGTTCGACCCCGACCTGATCAGCTCCCTTCCCGACCATCCCGAGGGCGCGGCCCCGGGCGACAGCGCGCTAGCTGGCCTGACCGTCATCGACTTCACGCATTTCCTGGCCGGACCGACGGCGACGATGCTGCTGGCCGATTTCGGTGCCGACGTGATCAAGATCGAGCCGCCCGGCAAGGGCGAGAGTTTCCGCTACTACCCACCGGTCGACCCCGAGTTCCCGGGGCAGGGTGCGCCGTTCATC